>JBQTJM010000147.1:0-16032 GCA_052387115.1 Gammaproteobacteria bacterium
GGTAGACGCTCGTACAGAAGCGCTGGGGTCGGTGCGCCTGCGGCTATCGGGCACCGGGTTTGTTGCAGACGCGCACGATGACATCGATCCCGGCGTGCGCGGTGCCCTCGGGCAGCGCCGGGACGTCGGAGATGCGCAGGGTGTCGGCGTCGAAGTCGGTCAGGGTGCCGTCGTCCACGTTGTAGAAGTGGTAGTGGGGCGCGAGGTTGGAATCGAAGAAGGCGCGGTCGCGATCGACCGTCAGCTCGCGCAAGAGGCCGCGCGCGGCGAACAGGCGCAGGGTGTTGTAGACCGTGGCCTTGGAGACGCGGGCGCCGCGGCGCTTGAGGCTGTCGAGCACCTGTTCCGCCGACAGGTGCTGGCGCCGATCGAGCATGACGCAGGCGACCGCGACGCGCTGCGGTGTGGGGGCGATCCCGTGCTGCGCCAGCACCTGGGCCGCAAGACTTTGATCTAATGCGTCCATCTAGCTTATCCGTCGGCTAAGTCTACGCCTAAGGGGCCGGCCAGGCGAAGGGCTCGGGGGCGACGATCGGCGCGCGCTCGAGGATGAGATCGCCGAGGAGACGGGCGGAGCCCGGGGCGAGCACGACCCCGTTGCGGAAATGGCCGGTGTTGGCGTAGAGGCCGCGGACCTCCGGGTGGCCGGCGATGACGGGCATGCCCGTGCCCGATCCCGGTCTCAGTCCCGCCCAGTGATCCACGATGGGTTGTCGGGCGAGCGCCGGGACCAACGCGCCGGCCGCGGTGTGCAGCGCCGCTCGGGCCTCGCCCGTGACCGCCTTGTCGAAGCCCACATGTTCGACCGTGCTGCCGACGAGCATCATCCCGTCGCGGCGCGGCACCAGATAGGCCTCGCCATGCTGCACGATGTGCCTTAGCGTGCCCGGCGGGGTCCGATACAGGAGCATCTGGCCGCGGACCGGGAAGATGACCGGCGGATGCGGCAGTCCGTCCAGCAAGGACCGGCTCCAGGGTCCCGCGGCGATGACCACGGTCATGGCGTCGATGCACTCGCCGGCCGTCTCGACGCCCAGGATGCGTCCCCGTGCGTGTCGCAGCGCCCGGACGTCGCAGTGCTCTCTGACCGCGACGCGCGCCGCTGCCAGCGCGCCGCGCAGCGCACGCAGAAGGCGCGGGTTTCGGATCTGGGCGACCGCGGGGACGCGCCAGGCCGGTCCGGGGATCGACAAGGCCGGTTCGAGCCCCGGTAGCGCCGCCGGATCGACGGCCTCCACCGGCTCGCCCGTCGTCCTCCATGCGAGCGCCTGTGAACCCGCATCCGGGCCGACGAGCAGGAGGCCGGAGCGTGTCCACTCGGAATCGATCCCGGTCTCGGTCTGTAGATCACGCGCCAGATCGGCGTAGCGCTCCTGGCTGTAGCGCAAGAGGGCTTGGAGCGCCGGTGGCGTGGTCCGAGGCTCGAGCGCGGCCAATACCCCCGCGCCTGCCCAGGAGGCCTCACGGCCGAGTTGGCCGCGTTCGAGGAGCAAGACCCGGAGCCCCCCGCGCGCCAACTCACGGGCGCAGAAGAGGCCGATGAGGCCGCCGCCGACCACGATGCAGTCGCTCTGCACAGGGGGCCGCGCGCGCTCGTGTGGCGTTTCGGCCCGCTAAAGGAGACTTAGACGGGCTCCGGCTCCGCGGCGGACGGCCGGGCCAGCTCTCTGGGGAGGCTGAACACCACTTGCTCGCGGATCCCGGGCGCCTCGGCGACCGCGGTCCCACCCCACTCCTTGAGCCTCGCCACCACCTCTTCCACCAGGACCTCGGGAGCCGAGGCCCCCGCGGTCACGCCCACGGCGGTCTTGCCCGCCACCCATTCGCGGCGGATCTCGGCGGCGCTGTCGATGAGGTAGGCGGGGATCCCCTGTTTCTCGGCGATCTCCTTGAGGCGGGTGGAATTGGAGCTGGTCTGCGAGCCGACCACCAGGATCATCTGGCACTCGGGCAGCAGGCGCTTGACCGCGTCCTGGCGGTTCTGCGTGGCGTAGCAGATGTCCTCCTTCTTGGGGCCCACGATCTTCGGGAAACGCCGCCTGAGGGCGTCGATGACCTGGGCGGTGTCGTCCATCGACAGGGTCGTCTGGGTCACGAAGGCGAGGAACTCCGGGTTCTTGACCTGCAATGCCCACACATTGTCCACGGACTCGACCAGATAGATGCCACCGGCGCCGTCGCTGCGCCGGTACTGCCCGAGCGTGCCCTCGACCTCCGGATGCCCGGCGTGACCGATGAGGATGCACTCCCGGCCCTCGTCCTGGTAATGACCGACCTCCATGTGCACCTTGGTGACCAGCGGGCAGATGGCGTCGAAGATCTTGAGCCGCCGCCGCGCCCCTTCCTCGCGCACCGCCTTTGAGACCCCGTGGGCGCTGAAGATCACGGTGCAGTCGTCGGGAACATCGTCGAGCTCGTCGACGAATACGGCGCCCTTGGCGCGCAGGCCATCGACGACATACTTGTTATGGACGACCTCGTGGCGGACATAGACCGGCGCCCCATAGAGATCGAGTGCGCGCTCGACGATCCCGATGGCGCGATCGACTCCGGCGCAAAAACCGCGTGGGTTGGCAAGCATGATCTGCATAACGGTAATCCCCGTTTGAATCTACTGGCCGATTGAATTTCCTGGCCACGGTCATAATCTAGCCAAAGATATTTGAAATTGTATACTCTTTTCGATCCCTTCCCCCTGGAAGGGGGAAGCTATGACAGGCTAGGATGGGGGTTGAGTCTGTCAGAACGATGCGACGCTCAACCCCCACCCTCGCCCTCCACCCCTCCCAGGGGGAGGGAATAACCTGGTGCCAGCCGCTTTTTACTTCGAAGGTGGTTTCAGGGCATCCACCAACAAGAGGGCCGCCCCGATGCTGATCGCCGCGTCGGCGACGTTGAACGCCGGCCAGTGCCAGCCCTGATAATAGACATCGATGAAGTCGATCACATATCCGAGCGTCAGCCGGTCGCAGAGGTTGCCGACGGCCCCGCCGAGCACCAAGGTGAGCGCCAGGGTGTACCACGAGCGCTCGTCCCCGTGCCGGAGGAGCCACACCACGATGCCCGCGCTGACCGCGAAGGCCAGACCGATGAACAGCCAACGTTGCCACCCCCCGGCATCGTTCAGAAAGCTGAAGGCCGCGCCGGTATTGTGTACCAGGGTCAGGTTGAGGAGGGGGGCGATCGGCACGATTTCATGCAGGCTCAAGGCGTCCCGCACGGCCATCTTGGTGAGCTGGTCCAAGACGATGATCGCGAAGGCCAGCAGGAGCCAGCGCCAGGCGCGCGTCGGAACCGGATCGGGGCCGGGGTGCCGGAGCGCTTTTTCTGTACCTTCGATCTTGTGTTCGGCCGTCATGGCGGCAGCGGCCCGGGCAATCGATCCGGCGTCACGCCGGCAGACGGGAGGCTGGAGGCGGCAGCATTCGGTCGCGATGCTCTAGTTCGAAAATTCGGTCTAGGCATAACATCGGACCTCGCCGGGTCCGACCACGTTCTCGACGCAGCGGCCACAAAGGCCCGGGTGCTCGGGGTGGCTGCCCACATCGGCGCGGTGGTGCCAGCAACGCACACACTTCGGATCTCCGCACGGCGCCACCGCTATCCGAATAGATCTTGAGGCGAGACCCGGTAGGTCCGCGAGGATGGCGTGCTCGGGCGCCTCTGCGATCGGATGGAGCCTGGCCGCGCTCGTGATCAGCAGGAAGCGCAACTCGTCGCCGAAGGACGCCAGCGCCGCGTAGACCCCCCCATCGGCGTACAGGTCCACCTCCGCATCGAGCGATGAGCCGATCCCACCCGCGACCCGCAGCCGTTCGAGGTCGCGGGCCACCGCTACACGCGCCTCCGTGACGACCCGCCAGACCTCGGGCCCGAACCCTTCGGAGGGCGCGCGCGTCACCAGCCCTTCATACCAGCGCTCGAGGAAAACCGATCCGCCGCGCCGGCCCGGGAGGTACTGCCAGATCTCGTCCGCGGTGAAGGACAGGATCGGTGCGATCCAGCGCGTCAGGGCCTCGATGATGTGGTATAGGACGGTCTGGGCCGAGCGCCGCGCGAGGTGCTTGCGGGGCAGGGTGTATTGCCGGTCCTTGATGATATCTAGGTACAGGCTCCCGAGCTCGATGGAACAGAAGTGATGCACCTTCTGATAGATCAGGTGGAACTGGAAGCCGTCGTAGGCCGCGATGACCTCATCCTGCAAACGCGCCGCCTGGTCCAGGAGGTAGCGGTCCAACTCCAAGAGGTGCTCGGGGGCGACCTGATCGACCTCGGGGTCGAAACCGTCCAGGTTGGCGAGCAGGAAGCGCGCGGTGTTGCGGATGCGCCGGTAGGCATCGGCGATGCGCGTCAGGATCTCGTCGGAGATGGCCATCTCCGCACGATAATCCGTGGCCGCGACCCAGAGCCGCAGGACATCGGCCCCGAGCCGGTTCATGACCTCCTGGGGCACGACCACGTTGCCGCGCGACTTGGACATCTTCAAGCCCTCTGCGTCTACCGTGAAGCCATGGGTCAGGACCGATTTATAGGGCGCCCTCCCGTGCATCGCCACCGCGGTGATGAGCGAGGATTGGAACCAGCCGCGATGCTGATCGGAGCCCTCCAGGTACAGATCGGCCGGGAACTCCAAGCGCGCATCGGCACCCAGCACGGTGGTGTGGGTGACGCCCGAATCGAACCACACATCCAGGGTGTCCCCGACCTTGTCGTAGTCGCCCGCATCCTCGCCCAGGAGGGTCGCGGGGTCGAGGTCGAACCAGGCCTCGATGCCCGCGCCCTCGACTCTTTCGGCCACGGCCTCGATGAGCCTCGGGGTGTCGGGGTGCCAGTTGCCGGTGTGCGCGTGGACGAAGAGCGGGATCGGGACGCCCCAGGCACGCTGCCGCGAGATGCACCAGTCGGGGCGGTTCTCGATCATGCCGCGGATCCGGCTATCGCCCCACTCCGGCATCCATGACACCCCTCCGATCGCCGCGAGTGCCTGGGCGCGCAGGCCGTGGCCGTCCATCGCAATGAACCATTGGCGAGTCGCGCGGAAGATGATCGGCGTGCGATGCCGCCAGCAATGGGGATAGCTGTGGCGCACCATCTCGCGATGCAAGAGCGCACCCTTGGCCCGCAGGAGCTCGATCACGTGCTCGTTGGCCGCGAGCACGTGCTCGCCGGCGAAAACCTCGGTATCGGGCAGGAACCGGCCGTCGGCGCCCACCGGGTTGTGGACGGGCAGGCCGTAGCGGCTGCCGACCACATAGTCTTCCTGGCCATGGCCGGGCGCGGTGTGCACGGCCCCGGTGCCGGCCTCCAGGGTCACGTGCCCGGCGAGGATCACCGGCACCTCGCGCGCATAGAACGGGTGCTGCAGGCGGACCCCTTCGAGGTCCCGGCCGCGCCCGTACGCCACTACCCGGTAGTCCTCGATGCCCGAGCGATACAGCGTGTCCTTGATGAGTGCCTCGGCCAGGACCAGGCGTTCCGGGCCGTGCGGTCCCTCGCATTGGACCACCGCGTACTCGACCTCGGGGTTCACGGCCACGGCCTGGTTGGCCGGCAGGGTCCAGGGCGTGGTGGTCCAGATGACGATCGAGATCGGACCGCGGCCGGGGTGCTCTGGGACGTGATGGCAGCGTGCCATCAAGACGGCGTCCTCCAGCACCCGGAAGCGCACATCAATGGCCGGTGAATCCCGATCCTGGTACTCGACCTCGGCCTCCGCGAGGGCCGAGCCGCAATCGCAGCACCAGTGTACCGGCTTGAAGCCACGGTGCAGGTGCCCGGCCGCGACGATGCGGCCGAGCGCGCGGATGATGTCGGCCTCGACCTTGAAGTCCATCGTGAGGTAAGGCCGGTCCCAGTCCCCTAGGACCCCGAGGCGCTGGAAGTCGGCGCGCTGCCTCTCCACCTGGGTGCGGGCGTAATCGCGGCAGATGCTGCGGAACGCGCGCGGATCGACGCGCGCGCCCGGCGTCCCGATGCGGTGCTCGACCATAAGCTCGATGGGCAGGCCGTGGCAGTCCCAGCCGGGCACATACGGGGCGTCGTAGCCGCCCAGGGTACGGGCCTTTACGATGATGTCCTTGAGCACCTTGTTGACCGCATGGCCGATGTGGATCTCTCCGTTGGCGTAGGGCGGGCCGTCGTGCAGGATGTAGCGCGGCGCCCCGGCCCGCGCCGCGCGGATGCGGCCGTAGAGGTCTTCCGCCGCCCAGCGTTTCAAGGTCCCGGGCTCGCGTTCGGCCAGGTTCCCGCGCATCGGGAAGGCGGTGCGGGGGAGGTTGAGGGTGGCCTTGTAGTCCGTCATGCCCAGCCCCCGAGCGTGTGGTCGCCGGCCGTCTCTGTCGATCTCGCGGGGTTCCCCAATCCATCTGTACCCAGGCCCTCTGTCCAGAGCCCTTCTATCCCCAGCCTATATATCCCCGGGCCGTCGATACCCGTTCCCTGGGCCCATAGGCCGCGGGCGTGCTCGACGTCCAGCGCGATCTGAGCCCGGAGCGCTTCCAGTGTATCGAACGTCCGGTCCTCACGAAGCAGGTGCAGGAACTCCACCCACAGCGCCTCCCCATAGAGATCCGCCTCAAAATCGAGCAGATGAACCTCGAGCAACTCGTGCGTCCCGGCGAGGGCGGGGCGTGGCCCCACATAGGCGACGGCGGGCAGCGGCCGGGGTCCGAGCCCCCGCACCTGGGCCACGAAGATCCCGCGCAGCGCCGAGGAACGGCGGCGCAAGGGGATGTTGGCGGTGGCGTAGCCCCACGTGCGGCCGCGTTTCTCGCCGTGGACGACGCGCCCGAAGATGGCATAGGGGCGCCCCAGCAAGCGGCTCGCGGTGGCCAGATCGCCGCGCGCCAGCGCCTCACGCACGCGCGTGCTGCTCACGCGCGCGCCGTCACGCTCGAAGGCGGGTACGCGCAGGACCTCGACTCCCCGCGCCTGCCCGAGCGCACGCAGGAGCGCATAGTCGCCCCGGCGCCCCTGTCCGAAGCGGAAGTCGTCGCCCACCACGAGCCCGCGCGCCCCGAGCCGCTCGATCAAGACCCGGTCGACGAAGTCCTCGGCCGTCTGCGCCGCGAGCCCCGCGCCGAAGCGCAGGCATACGAAGTGATCGATACCATAGTCACGGAGGAGCAGGTATTTCTCGCGCAAGCGCGTGAGGCGCGGCGGCGCCGACCGGGGGTCGAAGTATTCGCGTGGCTGCGGTTCGAAGACCAGCGCCACGGTGGGTAGGGAAAGGCGCGCGGCAACGCGTCCGAGCGTATGGAGCACCGCCTGGTGACCGAGGTGTACGCCGTCGTAGTTGCCGATGGTCACGACCGAGCCCTGTCGGCCGAGTGTCTGGAGACCGGGGCCGCGCCGGGGCGCGAAGTGGTTGGGGCGCATGACTATGTAGTCGATTCCGGCCGAATGATACGGCCGGAAGGATACGGTTTAAATGACACGGCCCGAATCATATGACCCGAATCATACGGCCTGAATCATACGGTCTGAAGCATACGGCCTGAATTATATGGAGGCTCTCGACACCATCATGTTTTTCCAGCGCAGGCCCAGGGCCCACAGCCCGGCCCCATACAGCAGGGCACCGCCGCCGACCAGGCCCGCGAGCCGCAAGGCCCTGTCCGTGATACCCCAGGCGAGCCACTGCCCGAGGGGCGGGCAGGTCATGACAAGAAACGCGGCCATGATCGCGGTGGCGCCGAACACCTGGGTCAGGAACGTCCCCCAGCCCGCCGCCGGGGTATAGGCCCCTTGCCGGCGCAGTCCGCGGTACAGGAGCGCGGCGTTCACATAGGCCGCGAGCGAGGTGGCGAGCGCCAGGCCGGCGTGAGCCAACGGCACGATGAGGGCCAGGTTCAGGCACAGGTGTACCAGCATCGCCACGAGGCCGGCGCGCACCGGAGTCTTGGTGTCGTGGCGGGCGAAATAGCCGGGGGCCAGGATCTTGATGAGAATGAACGCCAGGAGACCGAGCGCATAGGCCGTGAGGCTCTTCGCTGCCATGGTCACGTCGTGCGCCCCGAACTCCCCGTACTGGAACAGGGTGCACAGCATGGGTCCGGCCAGGACCGCGAGCCCGACCGCAGCCGGTGCGCCGACCGCCAGCACGCAACGCAAGGCCCAGTCCAGGGTGCGTGAAAAGGTCTCGCGCGAGCCACTGCTGTGGTGGTCCGAGAGCTGCGGCAGGATCACGGTCGCGAGCGCGACGCCGAAGACCCCGAGCGGGAACTCCACCAGCCGGTCCGAGTAATACAGCCACGAGATGCTCCCGGTGGCCAGGAAGGAGGCCATAAGGGTGTCGATCATGTGGTTGATCTGCACCACCGAGACCCCGAATATCGACGGCCCCATGAGTCCCAGCATGCGCCGGACGCCCGGGTCATCGGTGCGGATCCGGGGGACCGGGAAAAACCCCAGCCGCAAGACGAACGGCAATTGAAACAGGAGTTGCGCGATGCCGCCAGCGAGCACCCCCCAGGCCAGGGCCATCACCGGTTCCTCGAAATACTGGGTCATCCACAATGCCGCCACGATCAGGCTCAGGTTCAAGAACGTCGGTGTGAAGGCCGGCACGGCGAAGCGCCCATGGCACTGCAGGATCGCGGCGGCGAAGGCGGCGAGCGAGATGAAGAGGATGTAGGGGAAGGTCACGCGCAAGAGCGACACGGTCAGATCATATTTGCTCTCGGTGTCTAGAAACCCCGGGGCGAACACGAGGATGATCAAGGGCGCCGCGAGGATCCCGCACACCGTGATCACACCCAGGACGCCGGCCAGCGCCCCGGCGGCGCGGTCGATGAAACATTCGGTTTCGACCCGGCTGTAGCGGTTCTTGTAGTCGGACAAGACGGGCACGAAGGCCTGGGAGAAGGCCCCTTCGGCGAAGAAGCGGCGCAGGAGGTTAGGGATGCGGAAGGCGACGAAAAAGGCATCGGCGCTCAAACCGGCACCGAGCATCCCGGCCAGCACCATATCGCGCACGAAACCGAGCACCCGCGAGAGGAGTGTCATAGCCCCGACCGTGGCCGTGGATCGAAACAGTCGAGTGCTCAGCGGGCTACCTCATGCAATGGCGGTTCGCGCGGGCGCGGGACCACTGCCCAAGATACCATACAGAAATGTCCTTTAGCCCATCTTTATCAACTGGAGGGGCGGGCCTTCCGGCCCCGCAACCGGGTCTACCGTATCGCGACCCCGATCGCGATGTAGCGTTGACAATCCGTGCCGGAGCCCGCATAGTTGCGCCCCCATTTCGCCGGAAACCATAGAGGAGTCATCGCTTGGCCAATTCGTCATCTGCCGGCAAACGGGCACGTCAGGCCGAGAAACGCCGTGCCCATAACCAGAGCCGGCGCTCGGCCCTGCGCACGGCCATCAAGAAGGTGGTACGGGCGGTGGTGTCGAAAGACCAGGATGCCGCCGCCACCGCCTATCGGTCCGCCGTCCCGGTCATCGATCGCATGGCGAACCAAGGCCTCGTCCACAAGAACAAGGCGGCGCGCCACAAACGGCGCCTACACGTGGCCGTGTCGGCGCTGGGCATGCCGGGCGGCGAGCAAGAGATGTAGATGTAGGGTGGGTAGCCGCGCCTTTTTGCGGCGTAACCCACCACCGTCGGCCGCCGGCCGACCCCTTGCCGGACGACTTCGAGTCGACAGATTGATTCAAGTCACTCTGGCAAGTCACTTTGGTCAGGTTTCATCCGGGCTGCGGTAGCTGGCTCACAATAGCACCAAGTTATCCCGGTGGATGAGCTCGGGCTCGTCCACGTAACCCAGGATCGATTCGATCCGATCGCTAGTCTGGCCCATGATGCCGCGCGCCTCGACGGCGGCGTAGTTGATCAAACCCCGTGCGATCTCGCGCCCTTCCCGATCCACGCAGCTGACCAGCTCGCCGCGCGCGAACTCGCCTTCCACCAACTGGACGCCAACCGCCAGCAGGCTGCGTCCGGATTGCGTCAACACCCGCACGGCGCCTTCGTCGAGGACCAGGCGGCCTCTGGGCTTGAGCCCGCCGGCCAGCCATCGCTTGCGTGCGGCCAGCGGCCCGTGTCCGGGGACCAGGAGGGTACCGAGGGCCTCGCCCCGGGCCAGGCGGGTCAGGACCTCGGGTTCCGCGCCGCAGGCGATGACCGTCGCCGTGCCCGATCGGGCCGCGAGCGCCGCCGC
Source organism: Gammaproteobacteria bacterium (assembly GCA_052387115.1). Lineage (GTDB taxonomy): Bacteria > Pseudomonadota > Gammaproteobacteria > JACCXJ01 > JACCXJ01 > JACCXJ01. The sequence goes on from JBQTJM010000147.1 coordinate 10,167, forward strand.
GCGCAGCTTGGTCTGCATGCCGCCGCGTCCGAGGGCCGTGCCGTGGCCGGCCATGGGCTCGAGCGCCGGATCGCCGGCGCGTGCCTCGGGGATGAGGCGGGCCTCACGATCGATGCGCGGGTCGCGCTCGTAGAGGCCGGCCTGATCGGTCAGGATCACCAGTAACCGGGCCTCGACCAGGTTGGCGCAGAGCCCCGCCAAGACGTCGTTGTCCCCGAAGCGGATCTCCTCGGTGGCGACGGTGTCGTTCTCGTTGACGACCGGCACGACCCCGAGCGACAGCAGGGTCTGCAAGGTGCTCCGGGCGTTGAGATAGCGCTGGCGGTGGGCGGCGTCGTCATGGGTGAGCAGGACCTGGGCGGTGTGCAGGCCGTGGCGCTTGAAGCACGCCTCGTAGGTCTGGATGAGTCCCATCTGGCCGACGGCGGCCGCGGCCTGCAACTGGTGCAGGGCGTGCGGGCGTGCCGGCCAGCCAAGGCGCACCACCCCCTCGGCGACCGCCCCCGAGGTCACGACGACGATCTCCCGTCCTTCCCGGCACAGCGCCGCGATCTGGGTGACCCACACATCCAGGGAATCGGCCCTGAGCCCCTGGCCCTGGTTGGTGGCGAGCGAGCTGCCAATCTTGACGACCCAGCGCCGCGCGTCGGCGAGCGTCTTACGGCACGGCGACATGGGCATCTTCGAGGTCCGTCCGGGGTCTCGACGTACCCAGCTCCTCCAGGCGCCCGGCGAGCCGGTACACCAGATCACGGCACCCGGCACCGGTCTTGGCCGAGATCGGCGCGCACGGTCGCGTCCAGCCGAGCTCATCGAGGATCGCCCGGCAATGGTGCTCGCGCTCGGCCTCGGGCAGGAGATCGGTCTTGTTCAGCACCAGCCAGCGTTCGCGGGCGTGGAGCCCTGGACTGTATCGTTTCAGTTCCTCTTCAATAGTGCGGATCGCCTGGGCGGCCTCGCCGATCTCGCAGGCCGCGTCCGCCACCTGGAGCAGGAGACGGGTGCGCTCGAGGTGCTTCAGGAACTGGATCCCGAGCCCCGCGCCCCCTGCCGCGCCGGCCACGAGGCCGGGCACATCGGCCACCACGAAGCTATGGTCGACGTCCACCGACACCACGCCGAGGTGCGGGTGTAGGGTCGTGAACGGGTAGTCGGCCACCTTCGGGTGCGCCGCCGAGATGGCCCGGATGAGGCTGGACTTCCCCGCGTTCGGCAGGCCGACCAAGCCAACATCGGCGAGCACGGACAACTCCAGGCGCAGTCGCCGCGATTCCCCCGGCTGGCCTTTGGTGGTCTTGCGCGGTGCACGGTCGGTGCTGGTCTTGAAGCGCGTATTGCCCCGGCCGCGCAGGCCGCCATGGGCCACGAGCAAGCGCTGCTCCGGGGCCACCAGATCCCCGATCAGCTCGTCCGTATCGGCATCATAAGCGCGTGTCCCGGCCGGGACGCGGATGATTAGATCGCCCCCGGCGCGGCCGGAGCACTGGGCGCCCCTCCCCGATTGTCCCGATTCGGCCTTGAAGCGCCGCTGATAACGGAACTGGACGAGGGTGTCGAGACCCAGGTCGGCGATCAGATAGACGCTGCCGCCATCGCCCCCGTCTCCGCCATCGGGTCCGCCCCGCGGGACGTACTTCTCACGCCGGAAACTCAGGCAGCCATGGCCGCCGGCGCCGGCCTCGATCTCGATGACCGCGCTATCGACGAATTTCACGGTGGGCCCCCGCGATCATTTCCCCTGCGCTGGCATCATACCGTAAGGCCCATAAACAAAAGGCCCCGTCGCGACGGGGCCTCTGCATGCCTAGAGTAATATAGGTTAGCGCCGGTCGTTCCAACTAGCCCGATCCTCTTTGGCCCGGTACCACGCTGACGAAGGTGCGGTTGTGGGGACCCTTGGTCTCGAATACCACGCGCCCCTCCGCCTTGGCGTAGAGCGTGTGGTCCTTCCCACAGCCGACATTGGTGCCCGCGTGCCAGCGGGTTCCCCGCTGCCTGACCAGGATACTCCCGGAGACCACGATCTGCCCGCCGTAACGTTTTATGCCGAGGCGCTTCGAGTGGGAGTCCCGGCCGTTACGCGTGCTGCCGCCTGCCTTCTTGTGTGCCATGTGCGCGTCACCTCATCGTAAGCCCGGCGGGATCAACCCGGCGGCGGCGGGCCGGCCAGGCGGATGGACCGGATCGTGATCTCCGTAAAGTCCTGCCGGTGGCCCATCTGCTTTCGATAATGCTTGCGGCGCCTGAACTTGACGATCCGCAGCTTGGGGCCTCTGCCGTGGGCCGTGATCTCGGCCTCTACCTTCACGCCCTCCACGATCGGGCGACCGACTTCGACGCGATCACCGTCCACGACCATGAGGACCTCGGTGAGATCGACCGAGGCACCCACATCGCCGGGGAGCTTTTCGACCCGCAGGGTCGATTCCGCCGCGACCTTGTACTGTTTACCGCCGCTCTTGATGATCGCGTACATGACTAATTTAAGTACTAAATATGGCCCCGTCCGTCAATGCATACCACCCACCCACGGTGACTAACCGGCCTACCCCCTCCCAACCTCCCGCTTCGCAAGGGGGAGGGAAATCGATTCAAGTCTCCCTTACGCAAGTCTCCCCCTTACGAAGGGGGAGATTTAGAGGGGGTAGGCCGGATTTCCGGGGGAAGGATTGTACGGACATCGGGCCTCCCGCACAAGGCGCTCGCCCCGCCCGCTTGCGCCGGGGGGGCGTCCCCCACGGTAGCGCAGCCTCGTTTTACGGCGCGGACGGGCACGGTCCGGCGACACCGCAAAGACCGATGGCGTGACAATCGCCGGGAGAGCTTGGCACAATGCGAGCTGGAGAATAATCAAAGCGGAAGGGCATGTTCACCGAGTGCCTCCCCACGAAGATGGACGCGCTGCGCGCGCTCATCGCCGACGACATCGCCGATGTCGACCGGCTCATCAAGCTACGCCTGTATTCCGACGTTGCGCTCATCAACCAGTTGAGCCACTACATCGTCGCCAGCGGTGGTAAGCGCCTGCGGCCGGTACTGGCGCTCTTGTCCGCCCACGCCCATGGCTATGGCGGCCGCCTCCATATCGACCTCGCCGCGATAGTGGAGCTGATCCATACCGCGACCCTGCTCCACGACGATGTGGTCGATGCTTCGGATCTCAGGCGCGGGCGCGAGACCGCCAACCTGGTCTTCGGGAACGAGGCGAGTGTGCTGGTCGGCGATTTCCTGTACTCGCGTGCCTTCCAGATGATGGTCGATGTGCGTGACATGCGGGTCATGGAGATCCTCTCGGACGCGACCAATACCATCGCCGAGGGGGAGGTCATGCAGCTCGTGAACTGCCATGACCCCGATACCAGCGAGGAACGCTACCTGGCCATCATCCGCAACAAGACCGCGAAGCTGTTCGAAGCCGCCGCCAGGCTGGGCGCGGTGCTGTCCGGGGCGGGCGCCGCGGCGGAGGAGGCGCTGGCGGCCTACGGACGGCATCTCGGCACCGCCTATCAGCTCATCGACGATGTGTTCGACTATACCGCGAGCGCCGAGCAACTCGGAAAGAACATCGGTGACGACCTGGCCGAGGGCAAGCCCACCTTGCCGCTCTTGTACGCCTTATGGCATGGGAGCGCGGCACAAGGCGCGCTCTTGCGCAGCGCCATCGAGGAGGGCGGGCGGGGGCACATCGGCCCGGTCATAGAGGCCATTGAAGCCACCGGCGCCATCACGTACACTGCCGCGCTCGCGCGCTCGGAGGCGGGATGCGCGCTGCGGGTGATAGGGGATCTAGGCCCGTCCCCGTACAAAGACGCCCTGCGGGCGCTCGCGGAGTTCGCGGTCGACCGCAGGTCTTGACCGATCCGGCATCGGGCCCGTTTATATCGGGGTGTAGCTCAGCCTGGTAGAGCACTGCCTTCGGGAGGCAGGTGTCGCACGTTCAAATCGTGTCACCCCGACCAACCCCCCCCGTTCAATCCTATTATCTATCTGAGCATCGCCCCCCTCCGTCACGCCAGAAACTCCATCTCCTCCTGCGCTTGCGGTGGGGTACGCGGCCGAAAGCCCAGGAGCTCGATGCGCCGCCGCCTGGCCTCGCGCCGGCGCTCCTGCTCGCGCGCCTCGGCGTTGGTGAGGAACAGGAAATACGCCACGATCGCTGCGTGGCAGACGTAGATGAAGATTCCGAACCACGGGTCCATGTCGACACCTGCCGAATATTACGGCACCGGCGCCGGCAAATAGCAAGCCTCCACGGTGTTCTCCAAGACCCCCCGGCCGGACTCTGCCCCAGACCCGCGTGCGGCCCCGGCATGGCCGCCCGGCTTTCCACCAGGGTTCCTGTGGGGTGCGGCCACCTCGGCCTATCAGATCGAAGGCTCGCCCTTGGCCGAGGGCGCCGGGGCCAGCATCTGGCATCGTTTCTCCCATACCCCCGGAACCATCGCGAACGGCGAGACCGGCGACCTTGCCTGTGATCACTACCGGCGCTTTCCGGAGGACGTGCGCCTGATGCGGCAGCTCGGCTTGCGAGCGTATCGGTTCAGCGTGAGTTGGGGCCGGGTGTTGCCGGAGGGGCGCGGCCGGGTCAACCGCAAGGGGCTCGGGTTCTACGAGCGCCTCGTGGATAGGCTGCTGAATCACGGCATCGCGCCGGTAGTAACCCTTTATCACTGGGACTTGCCGGTGGCCCTGGAGGAACGGGGGGGATGGGCGAACCGCGACGTCGGCCACTGGTTCGCGGACTACGCGTGTCTGCTCTACCGCTCTCTCGGTGATCGCATCGACCTGTGGATCACCTTGAACGAGCCTTGGGTTGTGATGCAGGGTGGTTATATAGAAGGGACCCTGGCACCGGGGCGTCGCGACCTGGCTGAGGGCGCGCGCGTCTCGCACAACCTGCTCCTCGCGCATGGACAGGCGGTCCGGGCCTATCGCGCAGAGGGCCGCCACGCGATCGGGATCGCCGTGAACCTGGAGCCCAAGGTTCCGGCATCGGGATCGCGCGCCGATCGCGAGGCTACGGTACGGGCCGACGCCTACATGAACCGCCAATTTCTCGACCCGATCTTCCACGGCGAGCACCCTGCCGAAATCCGCGAGATGTTCGGTGCGGCCTGGCCGGAGTCGTCCGACGGGGAGCTCGAACTGGTGCAATCGCCTATCGACTTTCTCGGCGTCAACTATTACACCCGCGGACTGACCCGGCACGACCCGGCGGTCAAACCCCACCGCGCACGAAACGTCTCCGAAGCGGCCCGGCGGACCACCGAGATGGGCTGGGAGGTGTGCCCCGAGGGGCTCATCGATATTCTCGAATGGGTGAAGGCCCGCTACGGCAATCCGCCGATCTATATCACCGAGAACGGGGCCGCGTTCCCGGACCCACTCCCCTGCCAGGGGTTCGTCGATGACCCCTTGCGTGTCGCGTATCTGCGCGACCACCTGCGCGCCGCGCACACGGCCCTCGCACGAGGCGTCGATCTGCGCGGTTACTTCGCCTGGTCGCTCCTGGACAACTTCGAGTGGGCCGAGGGCTATTCCAAGCGTTTCGGACTCGTTTCCGTGGACCACGAAACCCAGGCTCGCATCCCCAAGGCCAGCGCGCGCTTCTATACCGAGGTGATCGATACCCACGGTGCCTGCCTGTCGGATCGCTGAGAGCTTGTGAAAAAATCTACTGCGCTCGGGATCTTGCGTTCCGGCGGTGCTCGGAATCCTCATGTATTTCAACATACACTGCGGTTGCTCGTCCCGTCCTTGGGACTCGCCCCTTCGGGGCTTGCGCTCCGTTTCGCTCCCGGCGAAACGGTCGTGCGCTCCGGCGGAACGCGACCTCCCGTCGCTCGCGACGATTTTTTCACAAGCT
>JBQTJM010000148.1:0-3376 GCA_052387115.1 Gammaproteobacteria bacterium
AGCGGGTGAGGACGCCGTTCGGGGCCCGGACCTCGGTCAGCCGATCGTTGGTGTCGTAGGTGTATTCCGTCCGGCCGTTCTCCGGATCGGTCGAGCGAAACAGCCGGTCCACGGGGTCGTAGAGCGAGCGCGTCTCATGGCCGTTGGGATCGAGGAGGGTGATGAGGTTGTCGTTGGCATCGAGGGTTCGCTTCGTCACGGAGTCTTCGCCGGGGAGGTGCAGGGTGCGCGTTTCGATGAGGCGGTCGCGGTGGTCGTAGATCTGCTTGAGCGTGCGGACCAGGGTGGCGTCGGGATCGTGGGTATCGGTCCGCAGGACATTCCCGACTTCATCGTAGATCAGCGCGATGCGCTCATCGAGTTGATTGGTGATCTCGATCACCCGCCCGCGCGGATCGTAGGTGTAGCGCAGGAGGACGCCATCGGGGGTCACGGTCTCGATGAGCTGTCCGGCCGCGTCATAGGAAAACGTGGTGATCCGCACGCCTCCCGGGCTGCCCGAAGGGGGAGTCTCGGTCAGGGTGTCGAGGAGGCCTCGGGCGTTGTAGCCGTAGGTCGTGAGGAGACCGTTCGGGTCCTCGCGGCGGACGAGGAGCCCGCGCGCGTCGTAGTCGAAGCGCGTCACGTGGCCGAGGGGATCGCGGAGCTCGGTGACATTCCCTTTCGCATCGCGGACCATCGTCGTCGTGTGGCCGCGCGGATCGGTGACCGAGGTCGGCTGGCTGAGTAGGTCGTAGGTGTAGGTGTAGGTGGTCTCGGCCCCGTTGAAGGCCTCGGTCTCGGTCAGCACATTGCCTTTCGCATCGAAGGTGCGGGTGATTACGGAGCCGTTCGGGCGGGTGGTCTGCGTGGGATTGCCGGCGGCATCGCGCACGGTCTTTGTCCTCCGGCCCGCGGCGTCCAGTTCCTCGGTGGTGCGCCCGAAGGCGTCGGTCTCATAGCGGGTGCCATGGCCCCGCCCATCGACCGTGGTGCTCCCGAGATCGGCCAGGAGCGGCGGGGGCGGGGCGGGGCGGTCCTCCGTCCCCTCTCCGTTCGTGGTGTCGATGAGACCCGCGACATCGCGCGGCTTGGCTTGGCGCTCTTCTGGGTGACATCGGGCAGGGTGCTGCCGGTAAGCCGCCCGGCGAAGTCGTAGGCATACACGGTGGGGAAGCCGCGCGCCGAGGTCTGGGTGGTCAGGAGATGGCTCCCCGGGGCATAGGTGAAGCTCCGGGTGGCCCCGTCCGGATCGGTGATCGAGCGCAGGTTTAGGTTGCCTTCGGCATCGTGCGTGAAGCGGGTGGTGCGGAGCGCGGGATCGGTGATCGATTCGAGGCGCCCGGCGACATAGCGGAAGCGGGTGTTCAACCCCACCGGATCGGTGATGCGGTCGAGCCGGCCTTCGGTGTCGTAGGCATAGATCGTCGGGTTGCCGTTGCGGTCCACTATCGTGGTGAGGAGCGCAGGAACAGTGAGCGTCACCGGGGCGAAGGTTTCTCCGTCGATGACCACCGGACGGCTCGTGATCGTCGAGGTCACGAAGGGATTGATCGGATCGGCACTGGCCACGTCCAGCGGCAGCAGCACGATGGCGGGCTCGACGACGTTGTCCGCGCCCCCGATCACCTCGATGACCTCGGGGACGGTGGCGAAGGTGCCGAGCCCCGGGTCCACGGTCGAGCCGTCGACCGGGGAGGTGATCGATCGACCCCCCTGCATGCGCGGGGACTTCGGGGGCGGCCCCCTGAGCGGCGAGGGCGAGCACGGCCTAAGTGGGGGTGAGCGGTTTATTTCACCCCGACGCCGATTTTCCGCTTCGCCCCCGATTTTCCGCCGATGTCCCGATCTCCCGGACCCGATTTCCCAAATTGTCCGCCGTCAGATCGAGGCGGGTCTAGATCGAAGCCCTCGGCAAGGATATCAATGATCCCACCCGGCGGGATTAACGCTATCTGAAAGTGAAGATACCGATCAAGAGCGTTGTTGTCTTCATACACAAGCTGGCTCTGCAGCGCACTCTTCCAAGACGACGTTTTCATACATATTGCCGTGGATATCGCGCCTCCGCACACTCGTTTACCATCCAGATCGAGTGCTGCATTAATGATGGTGCAGTTCGAGAACATCACCCTGACCGGCACATATAGATGATGACCGTCACAACCGTAAGAAAATAACTCTACATTCATTATGACAGAATGGCTATCTTGCGTTGGCGTAACAACCAACCCCAGCAGCCTAGAATCATGCCAGGCAACAGCATTGAATTCGAGACAGCGTTTCATGCACTCAATTAGAAACAAACCACCGTCGTGACGATAATGAAAATTCCTAATATTGCACTGAATACGGATTTCTGGACTTGCTGACAGTTCTGATCGCACGACATTCTGTTAGAAGAACTATCACCATCTCCACTGTCTCCGTCGTCGGGAATTTCCCCTTCTTCTGGAGGTCTTGCGGGCTGGCGAGGCGGATCTTTCGTCCAATCCCAATCATGCACATGTGGATCACCCGCCCCGTGATCGTGGCCACGATCTATATCTTTTAGAGCTCGCCCGTCAGGGCCGTAGATTCTTGTGGTGCCTCCCCCTCCTGCATCCGGGAAAACTTGCGTTGAGTTCGGTTGGCCTTTAGCGGGGCTACGTGTCTGCAACCCAAGAGGGTCTATATAGCGAAGGGGATTTCCTCGAACATAGGTGTAATGAATTTACGCCACCTTGCAAACCAATTGTGTCACTCTGCACATACCTCCCGACCGTCGCGTCATAGTGCCGGAAGTAGTTGTAGTGTAATCCCGTCTCCGCATCGAAGTACTGCCCCGGGAACCGAAGGTTGATCGTGGCTGAGGCCAGATCGGGGGCGGTGCTGCCGAAGGCCTCGCCCTCCCAGCGCCAGAGGATAGCACCGCCGGTGCCCGTGGCAAGCCTCGGGGTCTGGAGGTGATCGGTGTGCAGATAGCGGAGGGTCTCGAAGCCTCCGGCGGTGTCGATCTGGGCGAGGGGCTCGTCGTCGTGCCAGAGGTAGTCACGGATCCGGGTGCCATCGTCTTTGGTCTCGGCGATGAGGCGGCCTGTGAGGTCGTAGTGGTAGAGGGTCGTGCCGGTGGGGAGGGTCCCGCCGCTAAAGAGCACCTTGCGGGTGCGCTGGCCTTCGGCGTCGTAGGTGTAGCGGGCCTGGAGGAGGCCGCTCTCGATGACCTCGGAGAGCCTTCCGGCCTGGTGGTAGTGGTACTCGCGGTTCGTGTGGGCCGGGGGCGGTGGGGCCGTGCCGCGCTGGAGGGTTTCGATGAGCGCCAGGCGGTTGCCCGCCGGGGCGAAGGTGTAGGTGTCCTCGAGGTCGGGGCCCATCGTGCGCGCAAGCCGGTTGCCGTTGGGGTCATAGGCGTAGTCGG
>JBQTJM010000149.1:0-4618 GCA_052387115.1 Gammaproteobacteria bacterium
CTGGAACTGCACCAGCGCGGCCAGGATAGCGGCGACGAAGATGTCGACCATCGACCAGCGGCCGATGAACGCCACGATCCGGAAGAGGCGCGCGCGCCGCCCCGGCGCCCACGTGGCGCGGCGTTGGACGGATACGGTGAGGACGGTGAGGGCACTGAGCTTCGCGAGCGGCACCACGATGCTCGCGAAGAAGATGAGCGCCGCGAGCGGCCATGACCCCGTGACGAACAGGAACACGACACCGCTCATGATGGTGTCGGTCTGCGCGCCGAACAGCGAACCGGTTTCCATCACCGGCAGGACATTGGCCGGGATATAGAGGAGATAAGCCGAAATCAATAGTGCGGAGGTGCGCGCCACGCTGTCGGGCTTGCGCGGGTGCAGCCGCGCGCCGCAGCGCCTGCACCTCGAGGCGTGCGGTTCGGCGCTCGAACGGTGCAAGAGACCGCAGGCGTGGCACGCGAAGAGACCGACTCGCGCGGCGCTGATGGCCCTCACGGCAACGCCCGCACCCGCGCCCAGATCCCCTGGGCATCGAAGGACGCCGCCGTAGCGGCCAGGAGCAGCATGAGCGCGGCAAACGACCACAGCGCGACACCGGTGTGCACATGGGCGAGATGGGCGAGCTTCACCAGCGACACCAAGGTGCCGAGCAGGAACACCTCGACCATCCCCCAGGGCTTGACCGCCTGGATCAGGCGCAACATCGCCGGCACGCCGGGCGGGACCCGCCCGAGCCTGAGCGGCACCAATAGATAAAGCAGGGCGGCGAGATCGATCGCCGGAATCAGGATCGTGGTCATGAACACCAGCGCCGCGACCGCGCTCATGCCCGTCGCGTGCAGGCCCTGCACCGTACCGAACACCGTCGTCGAGGTGTGATTGCCCTGGGAATCGAGGCCCAGGATCGGGAAGGTATTAGCGATCACGAAGAGCACCGCGGCCGCGAGCGCATAGGCGAGGGTGCGATCGAGGTGGTCGGGAACCTTGCGGTACAGTACCGCGTCACAGCGCGGGCAGCGCGCCGTCCCGCCCTCGGAAAGCACGACCGCGCGCTGGAGCAGGTCGCACTCCCGACAGGCGATCAGGCTGGGCCGCAGCGGCTTTTTCACAAGCCCTCACTGTACCATGCGGCGGGATCGGGACGAGCCGCGGCGTCATCCCGGACATCCCGATGCCTGTCCCATCCCTTTTGCGTGACCGGGAGATCCACTACCCTAAGACGTTCCGCATGAGCGCCCTCGTCCACCGCCCATCCCCGGCGCCCCGGCGCGCGGTCGCCGTCTGGCTCTTGCTCGTGTGCGCGGCGATCGCCCTCATGGTGGTCCTGGGCGGGGTGACCCGGCTGGCGCACGCGGGCCTCTCTATCGTCGAGTGGCGCCCGGTCACGGGGGTCCTGCCGCCGCTCTCCGACGCGCAGTGGGAACAGGCCTTTGCCGCCTACCGGCAGTTCCCGGAATACCAGCAGCTCAAGCGCGGCATGGGCCTCTCCCAATTCAAATCCATCTACTGGCTCGAATACCTACACCGGCTGTGGGGACGGCTCATTGGCGTTCTGTTCCTCCTGCCCTTCCTGTGGTTTCTCGCGCGGCGTACGATCTCCGGGGTGCTCGCCGTGAAGCTCGTCGGGATGTTCCTGCTCGGCGGCGCGCAGGGGGTGCTCGGGTGGTATATGGTGAAGAGCGGGCTGGCCGACCGCCCCGATGTCAGCGCCTACCGCCTGAGCGCCCACCTCGGTCTGGCGCTCCTGATTTATGGCTACGGCCTGTGGCTGGCGCTGGGGCTATTGGGCGCCGGGACAGAACGCCCGGCCTCGGGACGCCTGCGCACCTTCGTTGCCGCACTCATCGGTGTCGTGGGCATCACCATCCTCTCGGGCGGGTTCGTCGCGGGGCTGGATGCGGGGTTCGCCTACAACACCTTCCCGCTCATGGGTGGGCAACTGGTGCCGGAAGGGCTCTGGCTCCTCGAGCCTGTCTATCGCAACTTCTTCGAGAACCCGGTGACGGTACAGTTCGGTCATCGGGTGCTCGCGACCTTGACGTTACTCCTCATCGCAGTGTTTTGGCTCCGCGCCGGGTCCGCGCCCCTCCCGGCTCGCGCCCGCCTGGCCTGTCGGGGCCTCCTCGGGGCAGCCCTGCTTCAAGTCGGGCTCGGGATCGCGACGCTCCTCCTAGTCGTGCCGCTCCCCCTGGCCGTCGCCCACCAGGCGGGGGCCATGCTGCTCTGGACGGCTGCGCTCTGGACCGCCGCCGAGCTCGGGCGGCGCGCCAGCGCGTAGGACAATCGGGACTAGCTGGCCCCGCACCGACCATCTTCTACCCCGACGATGCGATCGAAGATCAGCGTGGCACAACCTGCACAGACTCGGTTGACGGTCTCCCAGTCATGCCACTTCGGATCGAGGTTCTGGTATTCCGCCAGATGGGTTTCTTCGAGATCGTAAGGTTGGGGATGCGCGAGCTGGATCTGGAGCTGCAGCAGGGCCGACTCATCGTTCGGTTGCGGATAGAGACGATCGAATCCTTGTAGCGCCGCCACAACCTCCTCGGCGTCCATATGATCGGTGAGCGCCACGAAATCCAGGTAGTCGCGCGTCGCGTTGCGCTTCAGGATCAGCACGCCCTTGATCCGCAGGACCTCCGCCGGGGTCGGTACGGTCAGCGTTTGGCCGCGATACTCGACCCGCAGGGTTTCCAGTGGCTGCTCCCGGATCAGTTGCCGGACGCCAGTCTCGATCCCGTCCAGGCTGCCGAGGATCAAGACCGGTCGTTGCACGCGCGCGGTCCGCCATCCCGCGACGGATTCCAGGTCCGCGAGCACGGTATCGAAGCGCTGGCGTAGATCACCCAGCACGTGATCGGCATCGCGGGAAAAACGATGCCTGGCATACCAGGCCGTGGCGGTTCCACCGACAAGAACGGTACCGGGTACGATACCTTGGAGACGGGCCGCGGCCGAAAGCACCTGTTCCCAGTCAGGCAAGGTGTCGTTCGGCATAGCGCTTCCAGAAATGGTAGCGCTGCGCGTAGGGATCGGACACGTGGGCGGCGCACACCCGCAGCACCTTCGTCATCAGTATCGGATCGGAAAGGGCCGCACGGCGCAGCTCCACCCAGTCGCGGCGTCGGCCGCGGGCGATCACGTCGTCGATCGCCGCCAGGGTGTAGCGCTGATGATTCAGGTGGCGGTGGAGCACGGCTCTCTCCAACTAACCGCCTCACTCTACCATCGCGCCGAATCGACACAACCTCCTGACGGCATTTATTGCGCGGATGCTACCGAAAAGGGACGATGTCCGGGCAGGGCCAACTCACCGGCGAGGATCCGCTGCAGGGTCTCGACCAGGAAACCATGCTCGCGGGCCAGGACACGGGCGGCCAGGGTCTCGGGGCTATCGTTCGGGAGGACCGGTACCCGGCACTGAGCGAGGATCTCGCCCCGGTCGTAGTCGGCGCCGACGAGATGGATCGTGACCCCGGTCTCGGTCGGCCCCGAAACCAGGACCGCTTCGTGGACCCGCATGCCATACATCCCCGGTCCCCCGCAATGCGGCAAGAGGGCGGGGTGGATGTTGATGACCCGCCCCGCGTACTGGGCCAGGGTCTCGGGACCGAGCTTCTTCATGTAGCCGGCGAGGACCACGAGACCGACGCCGTGGCCGATAAGCGTATCGCGGATGGTCCGATCCAGCCTCTCGGGCTCGGGGTGGGTCTCCGCGCTCAAATGGTAGGCCGGTAGCGCTACGCGCCGTGCCCGTGCCAGGACCTCGGCGTCCCGGTTATTAGCGATGACGACCGCGGGCCGGGCCCCGAGGCGCCCGGTCTTGCAGGCATCGAGGACCGCCTGGACGTTGGTGCCGCGATGCGAGGCGAGGAATCCGAGGTCCCCGAGCGCCGGCGCTGCTTTCACAGACTCTCAGCTGTCGCGCTCGATCATGTCGTACAGGTGCTGGTAGGACTGGTCGACGATGTCGCCGAACAGGGGATCGGTGGCCGAGGTGATCTCGGCCCGGATCCGCTCCCAGTCCTCCGCCGCCAGCACCTCCCGCGCACGCGAGTACACCTCTCTCTCCCCCAGGCGGGCATGCCCACGGCAGAGATCCAAGTATTCGTGGCCGACGGCACGGACCCTATCGAGCGGTATGATGGCGCCGCCTAGGACGCCTTGCACGAGGTCGTTGAAGGCATGCCCGAGCCGGCGCAGGGTATCATGCTCGGCGAGAAACTCACCCCCGACCCGGGCTTGCGTAGCATCCCGGTCGATGAGGCGGCGGACGACCAGTTCCTCGGTCGGGAGGTGTACCATGGTCGGGTAGACGCCGACGTACTGCATGATGTCGAACATGACCCGAAAATCGGCGTCCTCGCCGCGCCCGAGGCGCGCGAGCTGGCCGTCGAGGAGGTCGAGCAAACGGGCAAAGTTGCGGTGTTCTCTCTCGAGCCTCGCCAGGATTTCCGGCATGGTTACCCCCTCAGAGCTTGCGAAAAAATCTGCTGCGCTCGGGATCTCGCATTCCGGCGGTGCTCGGAATCCTCATGTATTTCAACATACACTCCGGTTCCTGCGCTCCGGCGGAACGCGACCTCCCTTCGCTCGCGACGATTTTTTCACAAGC
>JBQTJM010000150.1:0-5169 GCA_052387115.1 Gammaproteobacteria bacterium
CAATAGCAGATCCGCATCGTGTTGGGCGACCAGCGATCGTGGTTCTTGCGGTGGAGGAAGTATTGTTGAAGCTCGGACTCCGAGATCTGATCTGGGGTCTTGTGGTGGAACTCGCAGAGCATGCGCAATGCACGCACATAGGCCTCCTGGGTGCGCTCCCCGAGACCGTTGAGTTGAAGGGCATCGATCGCTTTTTGGTACCATTCGGTCATCATGATGTGTCTCCTCTTCTGGGTTGAACCAGTAGCCGCGAGATGCGACCTGGTGAGGAAAACAAAGCTGACCGAGTGGCGGGTGGGACAGGGGTACGGAGCAAGGCCTAGAGTGCATGCCCAGCCGTGCCAGACTCATCGAGACCCTGCCGCGCAGCGGCTTACTTGAACAATTCATTCAAGCCGAAGCCTGACGGCGCGGCTTAATTCAGGCGTTGGGCGAGAAGCAAAAGATGAGCTTCCGAAAATCACGGCACGTCAAGCGCAGCCTTGATCGCTTGGTTCAACTCCGCGATTTTGCTGGCATCGCACGCGCCCATCAGTCGGATCAAACGGTGGCGTGGAACGGTGAGGATGTTGTCGAAATTCGCGACACACTGCACGGGCAATCCCTGTCGGCGGCCCAGGACCACTTCGGTGCGGAGTTGACGGACCGTTCGAGTGACCAGTACGACTACGACACCCCCGATGCTGTTGACAACGGCATCGCGGGTGAGGATCACAACGGGCCGGTTGCCGACTGGTGGGGGCAGTTCAGCCCACCAGACCTCTCCACGTTTCACGCCCCGCCGGCCTTCCAGTCGGAAATCTTCGGTAATTCTGCGATCAATCCAGCCTGCGCGTCAGCCACCTCGTCCACCGCTACATCGGTGATGGCGGCTGCTTCGAGGTATTGGCGGACGGCTTCTTCTACCAACTCGACCACATCCCGACCCTGCGTTGCGGCGAGACCTCGCAGTTGCTCCTCGACGCCGATGGGTAGCTCAATGCTCATGAACCGAGTCTATCCTTGCACATGCCTGGCTTCAACCATCGGTGAAGGCGGCAGACCTCGCCCTCCCTGACTCGCAGAGTGGCGATCCCAATCGCCATCGGCTATCGTTTTAGTACATGGGCTTCGGTCTCCTGCGCCGTTGGTTTCTCTTTGGCCGGGTCGGCCCTGTGGCTTCGCCAAGCCTCGGTGGTATCGATGGCTGAACGGTCGGGGACATAGGTAACAAAAAATTCCGGGGGCATGGGTAACAGTTTTATAACGATTCCAGCCTCCTTGGGACTCTTTTGTTGATCTCGCGGTGGGCGGGTGGTTTCGGCCTTGAGGGTCCGGTGCATGCGTTCATGGCTGCCGTTTTGTTGGGGTTCGCCCGGTTCGATGAGCTCGGGCAGGATGCCCAGCCGGACCCACCAGGCCGACAGCGAGGACAGGCGGGCGAGCGTGGTGGTGGCAAAGGGCACCCCGTTGTCGGTGCGGATCCCTTCGGGGAGCCCGAACTCCCCGAAGAGACGCGCGAACACCGGTTGGGCCCCGGCCACCGCGGTCGAGCTCAAGGCCTGGCAGCCCAGCAGATAGCGGCTGTAGCCGTCGGTGACCGTCAAGGGATAGCAATAGAGGCCGTCGCGGGTCTTGAACTGGCCCTTGAAGTCGGCACACCACACCAGATTTGGGGCGCTCATCGCGGTGCTAGGCTTGCCGGGGTGACCCACGCGGCGGCGCGCCCGGGGCTTGCGGACCAAGCCGTGCCGAGCGAGGAGGTCGCAGACGGTCGAGCGGGCCGGCTAGGCCCTATCGGGCTCACGTCGGCCAAGAAGCGCCAAGAGCTTCTTCGCGCCCCAGGAGGGATGGCGCTCGCGCGCTTCCATGAGCGCCTGCACCACCTCCTCGGGCGTCTGGGTCGGGCAGATGCGCGGGCGTTCGGGAGCGCTCGGCAAGCCGGCGGGACCCTCGTTCTCGTAGCGTTCAATCCACTTGTAGCCGCTCTTGCGGCTGATGCCATAGCGCTCGCAAAGCTCGGTGATGGATAAACTACGCCGTAGATAGTCAACGATGAATTGTGTTCTCTGGTCCATGCGTGACGTTCGACTCCAAGCCATCGGGGTACCTCCTCAACTCGAAGGACCCCAACATGAACGAAGTGTTACCCACGTCCTCGGACTAAACTGTTACCTATGTGTCTGGACCGTACCAGCTGCTATCTAACAAACCCCTGCACCATATTGCCACCTGCTTGCGGATTGGAATGAGCTCGAAAGGTCTCGGCTGGGTGGCAAACGGTGACTGGGCACGTTAGACTTCCTTTTGTGCTACTATTGTACGATTAAGAGTGGATATTGGAGGAACGACGGATGGGCCATACACTCACATTAGACATACCAGAAGATGTGTATCACTCATTGATCCAAAAGGCGGAGCAAACCGGCCAACAGCCTGAAGTGGTCGCGGTCCAGTTGTTAGCCACTGCCACCCAATACCATGTCGTGGATCCATTGGAGCAGTTCATTGGCACCTTCAGCAGCCACGGCGCTGATTGGGCAGATCATCATGATGCATACCTTGGGGTGGCGGCAAGAGATACCATGCGTCGCGACACATCTGAAGGCCATCCCGATACCTGATATCTTTGCGGATACGGCGGGATGGGGCCATCTGGTTGATCCCACGCAGGCGTATCATGACCGCGCCGCGACTATCTATCGCCGTGCCCGGCAGCAGGGGCACACGTTCATCACGACGAATTACATTGTAGCGGAAGTCGTGGCACTCCTGATAAGTCCCCTCCGGATACCTCGCTCTAAAATTATTGCCTTCATAACAGGGCTCAAGACGTCGCCTCACGTGAAGATTGTGCATGTGGACCCGACGCTTGATGCTCAGGCGTGGCGATTGTTCACCGAGCGGCTGGACAAGGAGTGGAGTCTGGTCGATTGTGCGAGTTTTGTGGTCATGCAGCAGCGTGGGCTCCGCGCAGCGTTCACGACAGACCACCACTTTGAGCAAGCTGGGTTTGTGTGTCTGTTGAAGGCATAAGGCGGTGGGCAGGACAATCCCCACCGCTGCGTCTAACCAATGCCCTGCAGCCGACGCTAGGTCGCGGCGGGCCGGGCGGAGCTCCGCGCAAACCAGAGCCAGGCCGACGATGCGAGGAGACGGGCCATGACCGAAGGCGTGCCGATGACGCGTTACGAGCGGGTTCAGGAGATCCTCGATCGCGCGGCCGGCAGTAGCGCCGCAGACTACGGCGGCCTTGGCAGTTTCTGGCACCTGCCGCTGCCACGGCTCCTCGAGCTGGTGATCCATGGAGTGCGGATGATCGCGCCCGAAGGCGAGGCCAAGGCCGCGTGCTGTCACGGGGAGAGCGCCGAGGCGGGCGAGCGGCAGCCGCGCTATCCCGGCCGCGGCGCCGCCTCGGGCCTGGTCCGCGGGCTGCGTGGTCAGCCTCCGTTTGACGGTGAGGGGCTACCCCGAGGACGCATGCCTACCGCTTACCGCATCCATCCCGGCATCGGTATCGCCCGCCTGGGCAACAGCCCCGATGCCTTTTGCCTCTCGCCGGAGGAGCCGGCCGTCCTGCCACTCGCTTGCGACGAGCACGGCAACCCGCTGCCCTCACCCGACGGCAGCGGCGAGCTGCGGATCAAGAACTTCAAGGATGCCGAGGGGCGGGTCAAGCGCCAGGCGGCACGCTTCCAGGTCTGGGCCTACGACGACGACAGCCCGCAGGGACGGCCGTTGAAGATCGGCGACCCGGTCGAGGGCGGCGGCAACGCCGGCGTGCTGGTCGACATCCAGTGGCGCGTCTACCTCGCCAACAAGAAGGCGTCGTGGTACGAGTTCGCGCAGCTCGACGGCGAGCACGGATACGGGCCCGGCCACGCGCGACGCAACGCCGGCATCACCGATCCGGAAGCGCGCCAGCGGTTGATCATCGATCCCGGCCCGCGCAGCATCGACTGCACCAAGAACCGCCGGGCGCATTTCGGCAGGGACGGCGGTGATGCCTACGCGGCGGCCTTCCCTCCCCCGCCGCAGCCGGAGCCCATCGAGTCGCTCGGCGATCTGCTCACCGACGACGCCGGCCGGCTGCTGGTGCTCGGCGGCCACGGCCGCTCCGGTTCGTATCGCTTCGACGAGCTCGGCCAGCCGCGCATCGACGACTACGCCAACAACGACGGCTGGTTCGACGACACCTCGGACGGTCCGGTGATGGCGCGCCTGGTGATGTACTCGCCGCTGGTCGAGCGGACTCGGTTCGTCGACGTCGAGTATCCGGCGTACGTGCCCGAGATCCTCGACGTCGTCACCATGGATGACGTGCTCGCCGACCTGGCGGTCCGCGAGTTTGCCGAACGCACCGATCTGTATGGCACCGGCGGCACGTTCGGCGACTCGCAACACATCCCGCCGACCGACCAAGAGGCGCCTTCTGACCCGGCGGGGAGGCCGGCTGGGTGATGCGCAACCCTTCGATCTATCGCGTGCCCTATCGCATCAAGGCCGATCCGGGCTTCTACAACTTCGGGCAGACCGCGGCGCAGGCCAACGCGACCAGCGGCGGCGTGTCCGAGGTCGACTACGCCTCGCACGCCGGCGCGGACCTGAGCCAGGACAACGACTTCGACACCGGGCTAGAGCCCGGCGATCTGACCAAGTTTATGGCCCTCCCCTGGCAGGCGGATTTCAACGAGTGCTCGACGCAGGTCATCGACGTTACCTATGAGGGGTGGAACGACCTCTATCCCGACAGCGATCACGACGGGCTGATGAAGCGCGAGCAGCGTGTCTGGGAGACCCTCTGGTGGCCGGCGCACCGGCCGCTCCAGACCTTCGAGCTGGTCTCGGCGACGACACCGGTCTGCGCCGCTACCGGCCGTTGATGCGCGCCGAGTTCGAAAGCTACGCCAAGGCGCGCGCGAAGTACTACCGCGCCGAACGGCGACGAGCAGCAGCACTCGGCGCCAAACCTTCATTCCCGCCGGCCCTCCGGCACAGATCCTCCGCGTCGTCCCACGCGCTTGACGTACTCGAGGGGGAACACCACCACGTCGCGCCGCGCGCCCGACAGAGGCGAAACGCGCCCGGTCAGGGGATCCCAGGATCGGGTGCCCTCGGCCAAGGGGACCGGCCGCAGGATAAAACGGTCGCGCTTGGCGTTGTGCAGGCACATGGAAATGGGGCCCTCGC
>JBQTJM010000151.1:0-3862 GCA_052387115.1 Gammaproteobacteria bacterium
GGCGGTCGAGGACACGACCTACGGCCCGACCGGCCTCCCGCTCGTCACGAGCCAGATCACGATTATGGGCAACGACAGCACTATCGAGCGGGGGGCCGGGGCGTCGAAGTTTCGCATCTTGGCGGTGGGTCAGACGGGCAACCTGACGTTAAGGGATCTTATCCTCTCGGGTGGGTCCACTTTCTATACTACCAGTCTGCCCGGTAGCGGTAGGGGCGGCGGCATTTACAACCGCGGCACCCTCACCCTTACGAACGGCACCATCTCGGGCAATACGGCCGACCGCGGCGGCGGCGTTTACGACAGCGGCTACGGCACCGCCGCACTCACCCGCAGCACCGTCTCGGGCAATAGCGCCCAGTCTGGCGGCGGCCTTTACCACACCGGCGACGGCACCGTCGCAGTCACCCACACCACCGTCTCGGGCAATACGGCCAAGTATAGTGGCGGCGGTGTTTTCAACGACGGCACCCTCACCCTCACCAACAGCACCGTCTCGGGCAATACGGCCGATCGCGGGAGCGGCGGCGGCGTTGACAACAACGGCGGCACCCTCACGCTCACCGACACCACGGTCTCGGGCAATAGCGCCCAGTATGGCGGCGGCGTTTTCAACAACGGCGCGGACGTCACTCTCGCCAACAGCACCGTCTCGGGCAATACGGCCAAATATAATGGCGGCGGTGTTTTTAACGAGGGCTCCTTCACTGTCACTGTCACAAACACCACCTTCTCGGGCAATACCGCCCAGTATGGCGGCGGCGTTTTCAACAACGGCGCGGACGTCACTCTCGCCAACAGCACCGTCTCGGGCAATACGGCCGTGGTCGAAGGCGGTGGCGTGTATAACGATGGCTTCTACGACGTTGAGTACGGGTTCTACGGCAGTCACCTCACCCTCACCCGCAGCCTCATTTCCGGGAACACCGCCGCAAACGGCGCGGAGACGCAGAACTTTACGGGTCCCCAATACAGCAGCACCGTCTTAGCCGACAACTTGAACCTCTTCGGCACGAACGGCGACGCCGGTGTTGTGGGCTTCACCCCCGGCCCGACCGACATCGTCCCGGCGGCCGGGGTGACGCTCGGCGACATCCTCGAACCCCTCGCCGACAACGGCGGGCCGACGAAGACCCACGCCCTGGTGTTCGGCAGCCCCGCCATCGACGCGAGCCCTATCGACAAAAACTGTGCTACCACCGATCAGCGCGGCGCCTTCCGGCCGCAGGGCGCGACTTGCGACATCGGGGCGTTCGAAGTCGACGTCGAATCCGATCCGTTTGCTTTAGCTACCCCGACTACCGGCTGCACCGTCAACGGCGTGCCCGATCAACCGTGCCGGGGTACGGCAGGCCCGGACCGCATCGTCGGTACCCCGGGCAACGATGTCATCGTGGCCCTGGAGGGCGACGATTACGTGAATAGCCGTAGCGGAGATAACCGGGTGTTCGGTGGGCCGGGCAATGATCGGCTCATCGGTGGGAAGGGCGACGACCAGCTCTTCGGACAGGCGGGCGATGACGATCTCCGAGGTTATGGCGGAAACGATCTCCTCGAGGGCGGGGACGGCAACGATCGCCTGAAGGGCCATGACGGCGATGACACGCTGCGGGGCGGCGATGGCGACGATGCGCTCAGAGGGCTAGGGGGTAATGACACCCTGGAGGGCGGATCCGGCAGCGATCTCTTGCGCGGTGCCGGGGGCTTCGACACCTTGAACGGCGGTCCCGGGGCCGACAAGCTCAACGGGGGCGGCGACTTCGACCGATGCACCAGCGATGCGGAGGATACGATCGTGGTGCTCTGTGAGTGATAGTGTCGGGTTGCGCGGCCCGCGGTGCCATCCCTGACAAGACCCCCCATCTTTGCCTTCCCGCTGGAAGCGGCGAGGAAAAGGTAACGTGGGACGCACCGCAAGATCCGCCCTGCAATTGACTTCCCCAATGTCCGGACGCACAATGCCGAGCGCGCCACGCGCTTCCGGCAAGTGGACGTCGGGTCGGGCGGGTCGGCGCAAGCGAAAACGCACCCTCGAGGGGTGAGGGCTTAAGACCAATGCGTCAAGGAGGTACCATGCGTACACCGGCTTTCCCAGCTTTCAAAGCTATTCCCTGCGCACCAATCCTCTGCGCCTTCGAGGCGCCCCTAGAAAAAGGGGCACACCCTGCATCCGGGATCCTGAACCCCCTTCTTTCGGACCGGAAGGCGCTACGGCCCCGCGTGGAGTATTACTACCGGCAGCTCTGTGCGCTGCCGCGCCGGGTGCGGCGGGCCCTCGCGCGCCGCTATGCCCGCTCGCTCGCCGGCGTCGCCCTCCTCCTGGCGCTCGGCCAGTTGCCGGTGCTCGCCGCGACCATCGAGGTCGATGGGACGAGCTGCACGCTCGTCGATGCCATCAAGGCGGCAAATACCGATGTCGTCTCGCGGGGCTGTCCGGCCGGCGGTGGCGCCGACACGCTCGTCCTCGTTGCGGGGAGCACCCATACTCTCACGGCGGTCGAGGACACGACCTACGGCCCGACCGGCCTGCCGCTCGTGACAAGTCAGATCACGATCGCGGGCAACGACAGCACCATCGAGCGGGGGGCCGGGGCGTCGAAGTTTCGCATCTTGGCGGTGGCTGAAATGGGCAACCTGTCGTTACAAGCCCTTAGGCTTTCGGGTGGGGAGTCGGTCGACGATGGCGTGAACTACAGGTCCGGTACAGGCGGCGGCGTGTTCAACCTTGGAACCCTCACCCTCACCGACAGCACCATCTCGGGCAATACGGCCCAGTTCGGCGGCGGCGGCGTATCCAACTCCTCGGGCAGCGTCACCCTCATCACCGGCACCCTCACCCTCACCAACAGCACCGTCTCGGGCAATACCGGCGGCGGCGTGGATAGCAGCGTCGCTGTCACCACCCTCACCGACAGCACCGTCTCGGGCAATACCGGCGGCGGCGTGTTGTCCGTCTTCGGTATCCTCACCCTCACCAACAGCACCATCTCGGGCAATACCGACGGCGGGGTGTTCGCGTTCGACAGCAGCGTCACGCTCACTAATTGCACCGTCTCGGGCAATACCGGCGAGGGCCTGTTTAGCTACAACAGCGACCTTACCGTCACGAAGACCACGGTTTCGGGCAATCGTGCTGAGCGTGGCGGCGGCATATACAACATCAAGAGTAGCGCCACACTGATCAACAGCACTGTGTCGGGTAATTCGGCCCGCTTCGGTGGCGGCGGCCTACTGAACTATAGTTCTATTGGCGATTATGGACAATGCTACTCGGGCGATCTCACCCTGGTTGACAGCACCGTTTCAGGCAATTCGGCCGGTGCCAGCGGCGGCGGCATACAAACATCTGTCCGTTTTGGCAGTTCCTCCTATAACTGCGGCACCGTCACGCTGACCAATAGCACTATCTCGGGCAATACCGCTGAGGTGGGTGGCGGCGTTTACGGCTCTGGAGTTGGTCGCGCCAACACCCTCACCCGCACGCTGGTCTCCGGCAACGTTGCCGCGGACGGGCGAGAGCTGGTGATAGCCGCCGGTAACGTCACCGCCGACAACTTCAACCTCTTCGGCCACGACGGCGACGCGGGCGTCGTGGGCTTCACCCCCGGCCCGACCGACATCGTCCCGGCGGCCGGGGTGACTATCTCCGACATCCTCGAACCTCTTGCAGATAACGGCGGGGCGACGCAAACGCATGCCCTGGCGTTCGGCAGTCCGGCCATGAATGCGAGCCCAATCGATAAAGATTGCGCGGTGACCGACGAGCGCGGCGCCTTCCGGCCGCAGGGGGCGGCCTGCGACATCGGGGCGTTCGAGCTGGGCGTCGAGCCCGATCCCTTTGCCTCCGCCACCCCCACCACCG
>JBQTJM010000152.1:0-5923 GCA_052387115.1 Gammaproteobacteria bacterium
AAGACGGTGCTCCGGCTGCACTGCACAGTATACGTGTTTCAATACGCGTATATCAGGTCGCGGCCAACTTCTCTGTGAAATGTTTCACAGACGATGGTTCTCGTTCGAGGTATATTAAAAAATTTTAGCAGGCGGCGAGGGAGGCGGCGACACCTTGGCCGGCGGCCCCGGGGCCGATCGGGGCGATCACATCGCCCTGGAAGTGGACAGTGCCGGCGAGATAGTCGAAAACGGGTCGAAACGAGGACCGCGCCTCGAAGGTATGGGCGGGCCGGGGCGTCCTATGGCCCAGGGTGCACCCGTTTCCGAACGACGAGGCGCGGCGTATGATGGCGTGCAGGACTCGGGCGAGGGTGAGGGAAGGGGATAAGGACTCGGCACACGAGAACGAGACCGAGATCGACAACCCTTCATGAAGGAGAGAGAGTCATGAGCGGCAGAAAACGCCTATCGAAACCCATCGCGTCCGCGGGCCGACATCCGCCTTTCCCGCGCCGCACCGATCTCTGGATGGCCCTGGGGCTGACGGCCCTATCGCCGGACATGGCCCTCGCGGCCTTCCCGGCCAACCTCAACCTCGCGGATCTCAACGGCACGAACGGCTTCCGCCTCGCGGGCGTCGCAGCCAGGGATCTGGCCGGCGAAGTGGTGGCCGCGGCCGGGGATGTCAACGGCGACGGGATGGATGACCTCCTCATCGGGGCGCGCATCGACCGCTCGCCCCCCCCTCCCCCACCCCCCGCCGATCCGCCCATGAGATTCGACGGGGCTGTCTATGTCGTATTCGGCGGGAGGGACGTGGGGAGCAGCGGCAACCTCGAGCTCTCGGCCCTCGACGGCACGAACGGTTTCGAGATCTCACCCGTCACGGACGCCGCCACCTCGAGCCAGGCGAGCGCGGCCGGGGATATCAACGGCGACGGCATGGATGACCTCCTCCTCGGAGCGCGCAACGCCACCCCGAACGGCGGCAGCTCCGGGGAGAGCTATGTGGTCTTCGGTGGCGCGGGGGTGGGGGCCGGCGGCAACCTCCAGCTCGAGGCCCTGAACGGCACGAACGGTTTCCGGATCCCGGGCCTCGCATCCCCCGACTCCGTGGGCTTCGCGGTCAGTACGGCCGGGGATGTCAACGTGGATGGAGTGCCCGACCTCCTCATCGGGGCGGGCGGCGCCAGCCCGGGCGGCCGCTCTCTCGCCGGGGCGAGCTATGTGGTCTTCGGCGGCGCGGGGGTGGGGCGCAGTGGCACCTTCAATCTCGCGGCCCTCGACGGCACCAACGGCTTCCAGCTCTCGGGCGTCGCAGCCGGCGACCTCTCGGGCCGCGCGGTGAACACGGCCGGCGACGTCAATGGCGATGGCATACCCGACCTCCTCATCGGGGCCTACGGCGCGAGCCCGAACGGCCGCTTCAGGGCCGGCGCGAGCTACGTGGTCTTCGGCGGCGCGGGCGTGGGGGCTGGCGGGAACATCGAGCTCTCGGCCCTGAACGGCACGAACGGCTTCAAGCTCTCGGGCGTCAGGGGCGGCGATGCCTCGATCCCCGAGTTCGGCGACTTCTCGGGCTTCGCGTTGAGCACGGCCGGGGATTTCAACGGCGACAGGGTGGATGACCTCCTCATCGGGGCGCGCTATGCCGACCCGAACCAAAGGGGGCGCGCCGGCGAGAGCTATGTGGTCTTCGGCGGCGCGGGCGTGGGGGCTGGCGGGAACATCGAGCTCTCGGCCCTCGATGGCACGAACGGCTTCCGGATCTTGGCCGCCGCGGCCTATGATCTCTTGGGCAACACGGTGAGCGCGGTCGGGGATGTCAACGGCGATCGGATGGATGACATCCTCATCGGGGCGGGCGACGCCGACCCGAACGGCGACATCTCCGGCGCGAGCTACGTGATCTTCGGCGGTGCCGGCGTGGGGAGCGGCGGCACCCTCGATCTCTCGTCCCCCCTCGACGGCACCAATGGCTTCCGGATCTCGGGCGTCGCCGCCCTTGACCGATCGGGTCTCGCGGTGAGCGCGGCCGGGGATGTCAACGGCGACGGGGCGCCCGACCTCCTCATCGGCGCGCCCTACGCGAGCCCGAACGGCTTGAATTCCGGTGCGAGCTATGTGGTCTTCGGCCAGCCGCCCCCGCCACCGCCCCCGCCGGATCCGATCACGAGCTCGTCCCCATCGGTCTCGGATGCGGACACCGAGCCCCTGGCGCTTTCCGATCCGCGCCCGTTCGGCTGCGAATTGGAGGGCGAGGAGATCACCTGCGTCGAGACCGGCGATACGACGCCCTTCATCGTGTTCGACGTGGACATTCCCGCGGAGGCCTTCTTCCTGCAGTTCGAGTATACGTTCACCGGTGGTGACGGGCAGATCCCGAGCGCGGGAGGTGCCGAGACCTCGGCATCGTTCCCCGGCCAGCGCGGGCCGGGTGCCGCTGTGGGGGATCTGGGCGCGGTCTTCATCAGCAACGCCCCGATCGCGGCCTTGCCCGCCTCGACCGTCTCCCGGCCGGGTATGTTTCAGCCCTCGGGGCAGTTCCAATTGTCCGCGTCGGGTACGAGCACCATGTCCATCGTAAACTATCCCTCGGGTGGAACGGGCTCCGTATTCCGCGTGAGGAATCTCCGGGTCGATCGGTGTAAAGAGCCGTGCTCCGGAATGCGCGCGACGATTTGTGGCACCGAGGGCCGGGATCTTCAGTTGACGGGTACGCCGCGGAACGACGTGATCGCCGGCCGCGGAGGTGGCGACATCATCCGGGGAGGGGGCGGCAACGATCTCATCTGCGGCGGTCAGGGAAACGACAGACTCGTCGGTGGTGGGGGAAGGGATACGCTCCTTGGCGGTCTGGGAAGGGATAAGCTGCGTGGCGGCGCGGGCAACGATACGCTGCGCGGCGATGAGGGAAGGGATAGGCTCGTGGGCGGCAAGGGAAGGGATACGCTACGCGGCGGCGAGGGAGCCGATAGGCTCCTGGGCGGTCCTGGAAACGACCGGATGAACGGAGGGCTCGGCCGGGATGTCTGTGACGGCGGTCCCGGCCACGACGCCGCTCGGAGGTGCGAATCGACAATCGCGATCCCCTAGCCCGAAGGATGCGGTGACGCGGGAACCGCCTCGCTCGGGCCGGGCCCCGCAGTACGCCCAGGTGGGCGGGCCGCCAGAGCGCGCAAGACGAGCCCCCGCAGGGCCAAGGTCGTCGCGCTCCCCGACGATGGCGCGACATTGACTTTCCCCCTGTCCGGACGCAGAGTGCCGAATGCGCCATGCGCTTCCGGGCAATGGGCGTCGCGCGGGCCGGCGCAGACGAAATCCCACTTCGATGGGATCGAGAAAACCGATGTGTCAAGGAGGCACCCATGCGCACGACCGCCATCCGGCTTTCCCCCGGCGTTTCCCAAAAGCAATTCCTTCACGTCCTTGAGCCGCAGCCAGCCGCCGCGGCGCTTCTGAATCTCCGGCTCCCGAGCCGGGAGGTTCTACGATCCCGGGTCGAATACTACTACGGGCAGCTCAAGTCTTTGCCCCGGCGCGCGAGGCGTGCCCTGCAACGGCAATGGAAGCGCTCGCTTTCGGCCATCGCGCTGCTGCTTGCGCTCGGCCAAGCACCGGCGCTCGCCGCGACCATTACGGTCGGAGGGAGCTGCACGCTCGTCGATGCCATCAGGGCCGCGAATACCGACGCCGCCACGGGCGGCTGTCCGGCCGGCAGTGGCGCCGACACGCTCGTCCTCGTCCCCGACAGCACCCACACGCTCACGGCGGTCGAAGACACGACCTACGGCCCGACCGGCCTCCCGCTCGTCACGAGCGAGATCACGATCGCGGGCAACGAGAGCACCATCGAGCGCGGCGGCGGGGCGCCGAAGTTTCGTATCTTGGCGGTGGGGCAGCCGGGCAACCTGTCGCTGCAAGCCCTTACACTCTCGGGTGGGAACGCGGTCTTTGTCGAGGGTGTGAACTCCGGTGCCGGCGGCGGCGCATACAACCGCGGCACCCTCACCCTCACCGACAGCACCGTCTCGGGCAATACTACGAACGGCTTCGACGGCGGCGGCGTGTTCAACCGTGGCACCCTCACCCTTACCCACAGCACCATCTCGGGCAATACGGCTGGCTTGGGCGGCGGCGTGTCCAACCGGTACTATGGCACTCTCACTCTCACCGACAGCACCATCTCCGGCAATACCGCCAGCGACGGCGGCGGCGTGTCCAACTACGGCACTATCACCCTCACCAACAGCACCATCTCGGGTAATACGGCCGACAATGGCGGCGGCTTGAGCGGCTCCGGCACCGCGACCTCCACGAACAGCACCATCACGGGAAACACGGCACTAGACCGCGGCGGCGGCGTGGACGCTTCTGGTCTCACTCTCACCAATATCACCGTCTCGGCCAATAGCGCCCGCTACGGCGGCGGCGTTCACATAAACCCCGGCAACAACGTCATGATCGGTAGCACCGTGTCTGGTAATTCGGCTCACGCTGGCGGGGGTTTCTTCTCTCGGGGCTCTTACGAAGATGGGTGCTTTGCAGGCTACCTGCTCTTGGTCAACAGCACCGTTTCCGGCAACTCGGCCGACACCAAGGGGGGCGGCATATACCATTATATTTTTTCTGAGAGGGATTACGTTGAGTGCGGTACCGTCACTCTAAGCAATAGCACTATCTCAGGCAATACCGCCGCCATGGGTGGTGGCCTCTATAACTTCTATAACTATGGAACTGCTGGCACCGCGATCACCCTCGCCCGCACTCTGGTGTCCGGCAACATAGCCCCGGACGGGGAGAGCTGGTAATCGCCGCCGGTAACGTCATCGCTGACAGCTTCAATCTCTTCGGCACGAACGGTGACGCGGGCGTCGTGGGCTTCACCCCCGGCCCCACCGACATCGTCCCGGCGGCCGGGGTTATGCTCGCCGATATCCTCGCCCCCCTCGCCGATAACGGCGGGCCAACTCAAACGCACGCTCTCGTCCCTGGCAGCCCGGCCCTCGATGTGAGCCCGATCGATAAAGACTGCGCGGTGACCGATCAGCGCGGCGCCTTCCGGCCACAGGGAACTGCGTGCGACATCGGGGCGTTCGAAGTGGGCGTCGAATCTGATCCCTTTGCTTTACCCACCCCCACCACAGGCTGCACCGTCAACGGCGTGCCCGATCGACTCTGCCGCGGGACGGCCGGCCCGGACCGCATCGTCGGCACGCCGGGCAACGATGTCATCGTGGGTCTCGAAGGCGACGACTATCTGAATGGCAGCCGCGGGGAGGATCGCCTGTTCGGCGGTGCGGACCGCGATCGGCTCATCGGCTCCAGGGGCGATGATCTGCTCTTCGGACAAGAGGGCGATGACGACTTACGCGGGTATGCCGGCAATGATGTCCTTGAAGGCGGCGACGGCGATGATCGCCTGAAGGGCCATGAGGGCGATGACCGGATGAACGGCGGTGAGGGGGACGACGCCCTCCGAGGACTCGCGGGCAACGACGCGCTGGACGGCGGCGACGGCAATGATCTGCTGCGCGGGGAGGGGGGCTTCGACACCTTGACCGGCGGTCCCGGGGCCGACCGGCTCATCGGAGGAGGCGGCACCGACCGATGCACGAGCGATGTGGAGGATCCGATCGTCGTCCTCTGCGAGTGACAGTCTTGTTGAATGGGATCTCCCGCCTCCCCCACGGACGTTCCGCCGATTCGGCACCCCGGGCGTTGAACCTTGTATCGTTCCGAGAGACTCAATCCCCATCCCAACCTTCCTCCTTCCAGGGGAAGGGACCGGAAAGAGCGTGCGATTTCAAATATCGGTGGATGCGAGCGTCGTGAATCGAGCACCCGCCACCAAACCGAGCACCACGCGGAAGAGGCGCGTTAAGGAATCCGAGGAGTAAGGCGCCTCGCAGCGGCATCAGGTCCCCTAAAAAGTCTTAGT
>JBQTJM010000153.1:0-3039 GCA_052387115.1 Gammaproteobacteria bacterium
GCACCTGGTTCACTACCGGACGGCCCTTGGCATCGGTTTCAATGGTTGACAAACGCCCGGCCGGGGTGGTCCTGGTCCAGGTGCGGGCCGATGCCTCGTAGGTCCGCTGGTAGGCCTTGCCGTTGACCGTCACGGTGTCGCGGAGCGTGGTGAGGGTCAAGGGGCCGTTCGGATCGGCCAGCGACGCTGTTCGTACCGTTGTGTGGAGGTTACCGTCCGGAGTCCTGACCCCTCGCTCGCGGGCTCATGCTTGCTTGTTCTCGTGGTGCATCGTGGTAACCTTCCAACCAGTTAGACACTTTAGCCACTGTGCTACATCACGATGAGGGACTGCACGACAGTACTGCACAAATTCAATGATTGTCTTGCCACTGCCCGTAAAACCAACAGACAACGGAAAGTCATCAAGGTAAATAAGCCCCCCAGCGAATTCAGGGGTTCCAAAGAGTACACCTGCCCACGATAGACAACCAGTTAGTCGCTGCGTCGGAAGATCGTCGACACAAGGAAGATTCGCCATTACTCGCGCCCACTCCTCGTCGGCTTTATCATCAGGCCGCGGTCGAAGCCACTCAGCGCGAAACAGGACCATCAACTGCTCAGAATTGAGCCGAGCCTTTAGTGTGGCAGCCTTGTCGTTATGAGATCCTGGCAGTTCTCTAATACCTAACGACACGCACTCGAACTTGAATTGAACGTCTTCGCACTGGCTGTAAACAAGAAACCATCTGGAGGGTGTGCCAAACTTAGTTGGAATTTGAACGGCTCGACCGCCTGTGGTGTGATGATGCTGTGCTGTACATCAACCCCAACAGAAGGAGGAGCCGTAGATGAGCAGTGTGCAACGTTTGGTAGGTAAGGGCAAGAAGGCGAAGCGTTTGGGTGAGGTGGAGACGGTGGATAGGGCGAGCTACCACGGGCTTGATCTGGATGCGAAGGTGGAACTGATCCGCGGCCTCATCCCGCTTGGTCTGATGCATGTGCAGGAGCTTTTGGATGAGGAGGTGCGGTCGCTCGCCGGGGAACGCTATGCGCGGGGGGAGGGCTATGCGGGGGTACGGCATGGGAGCAACCCGGGCTCGGTGCGCCTGGGCGGTCAGCGCTTGCCGATCCGGGTGCCGCGGGTGCGAGGCGAAGAGGGTGAGATCCCGCTACGTGCCCATGCGGCGTTGCAGGGATCGGGCGAGGTGGATGAGGTTTTGCTGAGGCGGGTGCTATACGGGATCTCCTGCCGCAACTATGAAGCGGCGGCCGAAGCCGTCCCCGGGGCGATTGGACTGTCCAGCTCCTCGGTGTCGCGCGCCTTTGTGCAGGCGAGCGCGGCGGAGCTCAAGGCGTTTCAGGAGCGCGATCTTTCCGGGGAGGACGTTGTGACCCTGTTCCTTGATGGAAAGAGCTTTGCCGAGGCCACGATGGTGGTGGCGCTCGGCGTGACCTTGGCGGGGGAGAAGCGGTTTTTGGGGTTTGTGGAGACCGATACCGAGAACGAGCGGGTGTTGACCCCCTTCCTGCGCTCGCTCATAGAGCGGGGGCTCGATCCCTCCGGGGGGCTCCTCGTGGTCATCGACGGGGGCAAGGGGTTACGGGCCGCGGTGCAGAAGGCCTTCGGACCTCAGGCGGCCGTGCAGCGGTGCCAGTGGCACAAGCGCGAGAACGTGGTCGGTTATCTTCCCAAGGGTGAACAGGCGCTTTGGCGAGGACGGTTGCAACGCGCCTATGACCGGCCCACCTACGCCGAGGCGCACTCGGCACTGGAGCTCTTGCAGGCCGAGCTCGAAGACCGCAATCAGTCCGCCGCCGCGAGTCTCGCCGAGGGCCTGGAGGAGACCTTGACCTTGCACCGCCTGGGGGTCTACGGGGTGCTCGGCGCTTCTTTCAAGACCACGAACTGCCTCGAGTCCGTCAACGCCCTCATCGAGGAGCGTTGCGCCAAAGTCGATGCCTGGAAGAACTCGAACCAGCGCCATCGCTGGCTTGGGACCGCGCTCCTCGACATCGAACCGAGATTGCGACGCGTGCGGGGCTATCGGCATTTGCCGAAACTTCGCCACGCATTGCAACGACAACTGAAGATCGAAGCGACAGAAGACAAGATCCGACGCGCAGCATGATCAGGGGGCAAGGGGGCCGCTTCGAATTCCAACTAACAATGGGCTTGACTCACCATCTGTCGTCACCTGCCTTGAGATAGCATGATATCGGTAGATTCCCGTATAACCTCGGCCGCTGCCAAATCTCGAACGGCCCAGCGATCCCCTCCAGGATCCGACACTCATGAGCTGAGGGAGCGAATGCGACCTGTCTCAGAATGGCCATGGCGTGTTTGGTGGAAAATGGATCGTCTCATGCGGCTTCGCGCCGTTCGCTGGAATATCAATACGAGGACCGCTGTCGCCTTTTGGAGGTCTTACTCGAACGCCATTTGGACAAACTTTGTGTCCATCGTCGTCGCTAAGGGTCCCGCCGGTTAGGTCTTCGACAGCACCCGGAAAGGCGCTTGCTGGCTTCGGTATTTTTTCTCTTTCCGGAGCTGTCGCTCGGGTTGTCACCGTATAAATCAGTAGGCAATGGAGGAGCGCTGTTGTCTCCATGACTTTCGTTGTATAAACGGTCAAGTAACTCGCCAATCCCTCGTGATGGTCGACCTTCACCGTGCGGATCGATGAGACCATGAGGGTCAATCCAATTAATCGGATCATTTTTTACATACCCATACAAATTCGCATTCCCTCCTTGGAAACGTATCGGATCCTTCGCCGTCCACCGCCCGGTCTCGGCGTCGTAGTCCCGCGCCCCGAAGCGCACGAGCCCCGTGTCGCGGTCATAGATCCCACCGGCAAACCCGAAAGGCTGGAAGCCGGGGTTGGTGTCGAGGGTGACCCGTCCCCATTCATCATAGTCCAGGCGCTGGGCGATGTCGCCGGTGTCGGCGTTGACGATGAGCCTCGGGCTGCCGAGGTGGTCGGAGACGATCCGGTAGGTGGTGGCGTTCTTGATAAGGTAGGCCGGGACGTTGGCCTTGTCGCCGTACACGAAGCG
>JBQTJM010000154.1:0-4869 GCA_052387115.1 Gammaproteobacteria bacterium
GTCAGAGGTTCTTCGCCTGGTACAACCACGCCCATCGGCACTCCGGGATCGGCTACATGACACCGGCGGCGATACACACCGGCGAGGCGCCGCGGCTCTACGCCGCCCGCCAACAGGTGCTCGATCAAGCGTTCGCCGCGCATCCCGAACGCTTCACGCGCCCTCCTCCGACACCACCCGCTCTGCCGCTACAGGTCGGCATCAACCTTCCCAGGAGCGGCTTTTGATGGTCCATCAAATTTGTGGTTGTGATCGCGAAGGATCCACACCCCAGGTGTCCCGGCGGAGTGTGGGCAGCCGGTGGATTAATGTGGGCCGCTTGTGGGCGGCGCTGTTTGCCGTCCACAAGCGGTCCACATGTTCGCCGCTTTTTGGCGAAATCCACGGGCTGTCCACACGCAGTCCGGCCAACCACCCGCCCGGAAGGGTCCCCCGGGGGGGAAGCGCAGCGTTCGACACTAAATTCCCCGCAACTGGTGTCTCAAAGTTGTTGACACATTCCGGACCGAGCCCATGAATCGCCCGGTATCGTCCGCCACCAGTTGACTGCCCGGCGGACGTGGCGATGAACCCCAGGTTGCCACCACTGTCGCGAGCGCGACTCGCCGCCCTTCGCAACGCCAGGCGGCCGCAAGCTCCAACAGATCCGATTCATGCGTCATATCAACAGACGGCCATTCAGGTCAAAGCACGGGAGTGAGCGGGTGCAACTCACCGAGCATCGTGGGTACCAACTCGGAAACCGTGGGATGTATACGCACAGCGCGAGTGATCACAGTGTACGGCGCCTTTGCGTACATGACGTCCAACAGCGAGTGAATCACTTCGTCACTGGTCACGCCGAGTATGGCCGCACCGAGGATTTCCTTCGTCTCCGCATCCACGATGGCCTTCATGAAGCCTTGGGCCTCGCCTTTTTCCACCGCGCGGCCGACCCGCGTCATGGGGCGGGTTGCGACCAGGGCATTGCGGCCGGACCGCCTCACCTCGACCTTCCGAAACCGCGCCAGCCCTCGACCTGCTCCGGGCTGTGGATACCGGGGGGGTCCAGGCGTAGCCCTGTCCCTGTTGAGATACTTGGGTTGCCTCGCTAACGATGAGAGCTGCCGAAGCTCGTTGCGCGTAGTAGCAGGCGTTGAGAGGAGAGGGAACATTGCCCGGCTGGCGGGCGCGCGAGCGGGTGAGCGGTGCCATGACCATCCGGTGGGGCAGCTCGTAGCGCCCCAGCTCGACGGGATGAAACAGCCGTTCCGCGGGCATGTGCCGCGCAGCGGAGGCCGGCGCGATGGCTGGCGTGGACATGACGTTCTCCTACCTAAAAGCCGACATTCGTTAGCTCCTGGTTGCAGCGAGCCCCCGGATGCGGTCCGACTCGTACACGTGGACCCCGCGGGTGGCGTCCTTGGCGGTGCGGATCATCGCCGCCGCGACTGCCCGCGCCGCGATCGGCCGGTACCTGCCGAGCGGGCCGACGAACATGAACCCGAGTGCCCGTCCCGCTAGGATCGCGAGCCGCTCTCCGGGACGGCTCTCCCGGCGCTCGCCGAGGAGCAGCGAGGGCCGGAAGATGTGCACGCCATCGAACGGCAGCTCCCGAACCGCTTCCTCCACCTCGCCCTTCACCCGGTTGTAGAACACCCTCGATCGGCTATTCGCGCCCAAGGCGCTCACCAGGAGGAACTGGCTGGCGCGGTGCCGGGAGGCGAGCTGCGCCAGCTCGTGGACATAGGTGAAGTCCACCCTGCGGAACGCCGCCTCTGAGCCCGCGCGTTTTATTGTGGTGCCCAGACAGCAGAAGACGTCGTCGACCCTCGGGACGTCACCGAGCTCTGCGAGCCGGTCGAAGTCGACCACCCGTTGCACCAACTTGCGGTGCGTGGTTCCGACCTCCCGCCGGCCAAGCACGGCCACCTGCTCCCAGGCGTCGTCTTGGAGCAGCAGCTCCAGGCAGTGGCCGCCCACGAGCCCGGTCGCGCCGGCGAGGAGCGCGGTGCGCCGGGTCACGGTGCGACACTCCGGGAGGCGGTTTCTGTAGATCTTGTTTCTGCCATATCCTCAACTATTCCGTGCATCGTCGGGCTTGGGAAACGCGATTGGGTGATGTCCTAGAGCCATGGCGGAAGCTTTTTTACTCCGCCTTCAAGGCGATCTTGCCGAAGTGGGCGCCGCGTCCCATATGGCGAAGGGCGCCCGGGAGCTCGCTGAACGGGAACACGCGGTCCACGATGGGCCGCATCCGGTGGCGCGCGATGGCGTCGTTCATGGCCTCGAACATCGCGCGGCTGCCGACGAAGATCCCTTGAACGCACACGTTCTTCATGAGGATCGGTATCGGATCGACTTGGCCGGCGCCGGACAGGACGCCGATCAGGCTGATGCGGCCGCCCATGCGCGTGGCGCGCAGCGATTCGGCTAGCGTTCCGGCGCCGCCGACCTCCACGACGTGATCGATACCGACACCACCGGTGATTTCGCGCGCGCGCTTGCCCCACTCGGGGGTGGTCTTGTAGTTGATGCCGTCCGACGCGCCCAGCTCCAGCACCCGCTTCAGTTTCGCGTCGCTGCTGGAGGTGGCGATGACGCGGGCACCCAGCGCCTTCGCGAACTGGAGGGCGAACAGCGACACCCCGCCCGTGCCCTGGACGAGCACGGTGTCGCCGGCCTTGAGGTTGCCCGCGGTCACAAGTGCGTTCCACGCGGTCACGGCGGCACAAGGCAGCGTCGCGGCCTCTTCGTCCGTGAGGTGTTCCGGCACCCGCACCACGCCGTCGGCGTCGAGAGCTACGTATTCCGCCGCCAATCCCTCCATCATTCCGCCCAACGCGCTCTTGGCCTTCGCCTCCGTCGGCTCGCCATCGAGCCACTCCTGCATGAAGACCCCGGCCACGCGCTCGCCCATTTTCACTCGCGACACGCCTTCGCCGACGGCGATAACCTCGCCCACGCCATCCGAGAGCGGCGTCATCGGCAAGCGCAGGTTCGGATGGTAGGTTCCCTGCACAACCATCAGATCGCGGTAGTTGAGCGACCACGCCCGCATCTTCAAGAGCACCTGCCCGGCGCTTGGGCGCGGCTGCGGCCGGTCGGTGAGGGTCAATGAATCGATGCCAAAGCTGTTTTGTAGCTCGTAGGCTTTCACGAGTCGTGTCCTCGCTCTGAATAGTCGGGTGCTGACATGCGCGCCATCTAAGGCTTGTGTGCAGCCTTCTTGCGAGCGTTACCGGCAAAGCGACGCGCCCGATCATCCCGCCGGTGTCGTCGGCGATCAACAGAGTACCACGCCCCGCCGATGGACGGCGATCACAGCGGCGACGAGCGCCGAATCGGAAAAGAGAAACCCCTTGCTGGCGAGCGAGCGCCCCGCGCCTTCGACCGTGCGCGACACGGCTTCCGGTCCGTCGTCCGGCATGTCGATTAGTTCTCGATTCTCGTCGCCCATCGTTAGCGATGGGCGGCAGAAAGACCAGGAATACCAGGTCCGGATCAAGACGGATCGTCGGCAGGCGGGGATAAAGCCCAGCGCCAGGCCCCCGATCACCAGCAGTATGGGATAGGGAATGACGAGCTTGCGCGCGATTGCCGTCAAAGCAACCATCCATCAGCAGCAGAATAACTGTCTGGATTGGACGGAGCGATATGGTTACTTCCGTTTGTGCGAGGGCTCCACACGATGCCGGTCTCTGCACGGACTCCCCGAACGGCGAAGTTACCGCAGCAGTACCGGCTGGGCGTCGATGGGGATGCGGAACAGCGCGTAGGGCTTTCACCGCAAGTCCTTGCCTCCGTGGAACTGGGCCTGGGTTCGCGATGATGTAGAGGCATCCATCCGCTGCGACCGAGAGCGTGTCCGGCCACAAGAGGCGCGGGTCGTGCACCAGCGTCTCGTAGCCGCCGTCCGCGTTTCGCCGCAGGATGGCATTGTCCTCGTAGTCGGTGAGGTACAGTCGGCCCTTGTCATCCGACTCCAGCCCGTCGGAGGCGAACCCGCGGTCGCCCAGATCCTCCACCGCCTTTGCTTGTCGCGGGTGGTATGTCAAGCGCTGCGGAGCTTGGAGAGGCGGGCGAAGAGGATCGCGCCGAACGGCAAGGCGAGGCCAAGCAGGATCTGCACGATGAGCAGGGTCCCGAGCTGGCTGTAGTCGGCGGGCACCTGGAGGGCGCCGGTCGCGGGGTCACGGACCTCGCGGGTGACGATGAAGATCTGGTTCAAGTACTTGCTGCCGAGCTGGCTCAGCGAGAGCGCGAGGTTGGTAAAGGAGGCCATCACCGCGAAATAGGTGGCCTTGAGGTTGGCGGGCGCGGAGCTCGCGATCCAGGCCAGCATCGGGATCATCGCGATCTGACCGAGCGGCGATTCGAGCGCGGTGTCGACCAGCGCGATGAAGCGCGCGTCCACCACCCCGCCGGTGTGCGCGGCGGTCCACTCGTGCAGGCCGTGGTACATGCCGAGGATGGGCAACGCCAACACAAAGCCAACAACGGTCAGGGAGCCGACCACATAGGCGATCGAGCGCTCGGCCATGAAGCGGCGGAAGATGAACATCCCGACGAGCGTGAGCGCGCTAGCGATGAGCGATAGCACTGAGAGGAAATGTTGATCGAACTTGAGCTCATCGATCATCCACCAGGTGACGCCCGGGCCCGGAGTGGGCGTGGCCCGGAAGGCGAAGATGACGATGGCAGTGCCGATGAGCGTAGCCCGCGCCTCGGGGCTGAGCTCGCGCGTCAGGCGCTCGATCAGGAAGGTGACGATGGCGAAGGAGCCTACAAACACGATCTCCTCGTTGTAGGGCAGATTGCCGAGACCCACGGCGAGCGTGAACACCACGAACAGCAGGCTGCCGCCGAGGATCCACCAGTTGGGTTTGG
>JBQTJM010000155.1:0-11834 GCA_052387115.1 Gammaproteobacteria bacterium
GCTGCCGCATGGGCGATGGGGGGCATGATGGACCTCGAAAGGCGAGCCGAATGGTAGGAAGGTCGATAACGGCTGTCAACGGACAACGTTTAACCGGGGGGGCGTGCCGCTGCCGCGGCCGGCAGCGTCGCCGCTCGACCTCCCAGCCCCGGAGGGTGGTATGGCGGCTTCGAGGTATATGGTGAAGTATAGTGCTTCTTCACCGGTACCGCGGCGGACGCCGGCATCCCTGGTGGGAAGATCCTGCCCGGTGTGCACGCTCGGTTCGTGCGTATCGAAACACTGATTCAGATGAAGGAAGCGACCGGGCGGGCGAAGGACCGCGAGGACGTCCGGCAACTGGGACGACTACTGGATAACCCGGACGATGCCCACTGATAGCCGACCTCACGCCCGATCCGCGCAGCGCGGCTGGGATGAGCACAACCTATCGCAGTTGAGATATTTCCGCTCGCTGAGCCTGCACGAGAAGCTGCAAGCGGTCGAGGGCATGGCGGACGTCGTCCGCCACCTACAGCGGATCCGAGCGCAGGGCGGATTCAAGCCGGGGTCGGCCGGTGTTGAGGGAATGGCGGACGTCGCGCGTCGGTTCGGGAAAACGCGCCGAACGGCGGGGGCCGGGGGTTGGAGATCGAGCCGGTGGGGCGCGCGGAGCTGGCGAGGGAAAGATGTGGACGATAAACCCTCGACAGTCCACCCATGAAACTCGCCAGCTTCGAAGCCATCGTGCGCGCGCTCACGGACGCCAGCGTACGCTACCTGATCGTGGGCGGCCTGGCCGTGAACGCGCACGGCTTCCTGCGCTTCACCAAGGATGTGGACCTGGTGGTGCAACTGGCACCGGATAACATCGAGCGCGCTTTCGTCGCGCTTCGCGGTCTCGGCTATCGCCCGCTGGTGCCGATCACGGCGGAGCAGTTCGCCGATGTGGCATTGCGGGAGAGCTGGATCAGAGACAAGGGCATGCAAGTGCTGCAGTTCTGGAGCGATCAGCATATCGAGACGCCCGTCGACCTGTTCGTAACCGAACCCTTTCCCTTCGAAGAAGAGCATGAAAGATCCCTCGTCAAGCCGCTGCATGGGGCGATCGATGTCCGCTTTGTCTCCATTCCCACGCTGATCCGCATGAAGGAAGCCGCGGGCCGCCCCCAGGACCGGATCGACATCGAACACCTGCACATGAGACTGGAAGACGATGCCCAAGAATGAACCACCGGCGGACGGCATCGATTGGCGCTTGACGACCTGGGACGGCTCTCGCCGCGAACAGTTGCGCAGATGGGCCGCGTTGCCGCTGGAGCGCGTCATCCTGGCCATCGAGGAGATGCAGGATCTGGCCGATCATTTCCGGCGGATGCATGCCGAGGATGGGTTCACGTCCGCCTCGGCTTCGGGCGCGACATCTCAAGAACGAAAACCCGGCGCGCGCCGCGGATCCAGGAGTCTTGAGCCGTTGCCCGAGGGAGCGGATAATCGATTCTATGAACTGGAAACAGAAGATCGCACACTGGCGCAGCCTTCGAGCGCAAGAGCAGGCACGGATCCGCCTAGCACGCCTGCCCAGGAAGGTGGCGCGGAGCATGGCCTTCGAGGGCGAGCCGGTGGACGAGCGCATGCTGGAGAAGGAGCTCGACCGCCTCACGCGGCAACGCGTTACGTAGACACCGCGCTCGGCATCCTCAGTTACGCCGAGCTGGCCCCCCATATAGCCAAGCGCGTCCAGGCGCTGCAGAGCGCGATCGTGGCCGGACACTACGATGGCCGCACGCTCGATGAAGGCCTCTTCCTTGAGCTTCACCGGCGCATTTGCGCCGATCTGATACCCCATCTTGCGGGCCGCTGGCGTACCGGCAACGTCGTGGTCGGCGAGCATGAGGCACCCGCCTACCCCTCGGTGCCACAACGGATGCGCGAATACGTCCTCGATCTCCAGGCACGCCTCGCGTCGTTGCCGGGGGAGCCTGACGATCTGTGGCTGGAAACCTTGGCGTTCGCCGAAGGCAGGCTGCTGAGTATTCATCCTTTCGGTGATTTCAACGGGCGCGTCACCCGCGTGTTCATCGACTTGCTCGCCCGCGTCCTCGACCTACCGGACGTGGACCCGACTCCCGATCCGGGCGAGGCAGCTGAGCAATACCTTGCCGCCCTGCGAGCGGCCGACCGCAACGACTGGCGAGCCTTGATGGACATTTGGCGGCGGCGAATCGAGGAGGCAGGGCCAGGAGCTTGGACGGATCTTCCCACCCAGCGCCGCGACGAAGCAGATTTTGGAGGAATCGTGTCTCCATGAGCGAAGACCGGGATGACATCGATTGGAGCTTGACCGCCTGGAAAGGGAGCCGCGGTATCCAGCCGGCTCGAACTCACCCTGCGCGAACGCATTCACCATGACAAGAGAAAGCGATAGTTTTCTCTACGGCCAACTGCCGGCCGAGGTGCAGCCCGCGGCGGGAGTGAGGGGTGTGCTGATCCGCACGGCCGACGGCGAGATGGTGTTTCGAGTCTATGACGGCCCGGAGCGCTTCACGGATTACGAGATCCGGCACGATGATCTGAGCGTCACCATCGACGCGGACGAGCTGGCCGCGTTCTACACGGTCGAGGAGCGCAATATCCTCGATCACAGTCCACAGGTGCTGGGCCTCAGAAAGGTCCATGAGCGATGAGCTGCGTGGAGTTCTTCAAGCGCGCAAGGCGTACTGAACGACCGTACCCTGGAGTGCCTGGCATTCGCCGAGGAACGGTTGCTTTCGATACACCCCTTCCAGCACTTCAACGGCCGCCTTACGCGCCTTCCTGGCCGAGATCCTGCAACGGCTCGATCTGCCCGCCATGGATCCGACTCGCGAGGCCGGCCAACACAGCGAACGCTATCGACAAGCGCTCAAGGCCGCGGACCGAGCGAATTGGCAGCCATTAGTCACGGTCTGGCGCTGGCGGTTCGAGAGGGCTCGGATATGAACCATCGTCCCGACTTCCGTAGACCAAAGCCAAAGGCGTTGCTCTACTCCAGTCTCGAACAATGAATAAAACGACATCAATTGGCGCGCACCCCTGCTCCCCGTACGACCTCTTCAATGTAGGGTGGGTTAGCCGCGCCGTTTGCGGCGTAACCCACCAACCCGTCGGCCATGGGCCGACACCTTGCAGGACGGCTTGGGAAGGAGCTCCGCTGCGCGGGCCGAGTCGGTGGGCCGCGGTATAAACAGCATGCCGAACCCACTCTACATTCCCGACGTCAAACCTTTAATGATTGGTTTGCCATGAGCTTCCACGAGTTCTTCAGCAAGGCTACGGGCCAACAACCCTATCCGTACCAGCAGCGCCTTGCCGTAGAAGGCTGGCCTGAGCTGCTCAATATTCCGACCGGTTTGGGTAAGACCGCAGCCGTGACGCTTGCCTGGGCTTGGAAACGCGCCCTGCACACGAGTGCCAAACGCGAGGGCGAGCCCGATCCGAACACGCCACGACGGCTCGTCTGGTGCCTACCCATGCGGGTCTTGGTGGAGCAGACGGCGGATAACGTCAAGGGATGGTTGTCTCGTCTGGGCTGGCTCGACGAGCCGGGACGCAACAAGGTCTCCGTGCATCTCCTTATGGGTGGCGAAAACGATCTCAAGTCCTGGGCGGAGTGGCCAGAGGAAGAAATGGTCTTGATCGGCACCCAGGATATGCTGCTATCGCGTGCACTGATGCGCGGATATGGCATGAGTCGCTATCAGTGGGCGGTGCACTTCGCCTGGCTGCATAACGACGCGATGTGGGTGTTCGATGAAGTTCAATTGATGGGGCCAGGCTTAGTGACCAGTGCGCAACTTCAAGCGTTTCGCCGGGGTTTCGGTTTGTCCTCAAACAGTCGCAGTCTGTGGGTCTCGGCCACCCTCAAGCGGGAGTGGTTGAAGACCGTAGACTTCGATCCCGCATTGCTTAATCCTCCGTCGCAACTTAGCGACGAAGAACGAAAGCTGCCCGCGGTTCGGGAGCGCGTTGATGCAGTCAAGGCACTTTCGCGCTGTGATGTGGCGCTCGTCCCGACCAAGGCTGCCACATCTCAAACAGTCGAGGAAAGTGAGAAGGTCAGTAGGATCAGTAATGACGACCTCAAGACCTACTACCACGCATTGGCCGCCCAGGTTGTTGAAGCGTATCAGCAGGGTACCACCACGCTTGTAATCCTCAACACTGTCGAACGCGCGCAGGGTCTGTTCGCCGAATTGGAAGATCGTTTCGATCCGCGACAAGCTAGAGGCCGGAAAAAAGCGGTGA
The DNA here is from genome assembly GCA_052387115.1 of Gammaproteobacteria bacterium. Classification (GTDB taxonomy): domain Bacteria; phylum Pseudomonadota; class Gammaproteobacteria; order JACCXJ01; family JACCXJ01; genus JACCXJ01. Next base: position 4,267 of record JBQTJM010000155.1, read on the forward strand.
CGTCGGAGTCTTTTGTCCCGCCCGGCCCTGAGCTGCTGCTGATTCACTCCCGCTACCGCGCCGGAGACCGTCGCACGCATGAAGCACGTTTGCGTTCGCGCCCACCCGCTGAAGGCCGCATCCTCATCGCCACCCAAGCCATTGAAGCAGGCATAGACCTGTCTGCTCGCATGCTGTTCACGGAGCTCGCGCCCTGGGCCTCGCTGGTGCAGCGTTTTGGCCGTTGCAACCGTTACGGCGAGTTCAACGCGACCCGAGATGCGCAGGTCATGTGGATTGACGTAGCGGACGCCAAGCCCTACGCCACTGAGGAGCTCGATGACGCGCGAGAAGGTCTGGTGAAGCTCAAGAGCGCCGCGCCCGCCGATCTCCCACCCATCACCGCCGATGCCCCGCTGCACCCGGTGCTCCGACGCAAGGATTTCCTCGACCTGTTCAACACCGACCCCGACCTCTCCGGCTTCGATGTGGACATCGCGCCTTACGTGCGCGACGCCGACGACGCCGACGTACTGCTGTTCTGGCGTGGGCTGGACGGAGATGCGAAGAACGAACCATCCGCATCGCGGGAAGAGCTTTGCCGCGCCGGGCTGGGCGCTGCAAAGAAGCTGCTGGATCGCCTCGAAACCGGAGACGTGTTCGTATGGGATTCGTTAGCACGCAAATGGACGACACCAAGGCCGAACGACGTGCGCCTGCGGCCCGGCATGACGTTGATGCTGAAGGCTGGCGTCGGCGGGTACGCGCCGGAACTCGGACTCATCCCCGAAAGTAAGGCGGTGGTTCCGCTGATCGACGCACCTGAGCAGAATTCACTGACCGAAGAAGCGTTCGACGACGACCACCGAAGCCTCCTGCAAATCCCGGTAACTCTGTCGCGACACCTCGCCGACGTGGAAAGCGAAGCCCGCGCGCTCTGCGAGGCACTGGCGGTGGAAGAAGCCCACGCGGTGATCCAGGCTGCACGTTGGCATGACGTGGGCAAGGCGCATGAAGCCTTCCAATCGATGCTCGGATACGCCCACGAGAAGGGAACGAAGGAAGTTCTGGGCGGTGGGCTTTGGGCGAAGTCGGGCGGCAACTACCGAGGACGTGCGATTTATCAGGTGCCGGGCGAAGACAAGCCACGTAACCGCTTCCGCCACGAACTCGCGTCCGCGCTCGCCTGGCTCGACCAACACGGCGAGAACGCAGACTCCGACCTCACCGCCTACTTGATAGCAGCCCATCACGGCAAGGTGCGGATGTCTCTGCGCGCGCTGCCACAAGAGAGCGAGGCTCCAAAGGGCCGACTGTTTGCGCGCGGTGTCTGGGACGGCGACACGCTCCCGGAGGTCCCCTTCGAGGACGGCGAGACTTTGCCGACAACCACCCTCCATCTGGACCTGATGCAACTGGGCGAGGGGCCGCAAGGCTCCTCGTGGACCACGCGTACCCACCGCCTGCTGCAGCAGCTAGGCCCATTCCGCTTGGCTTGGCTGGAAACCTTGGTGCGCATCGCCGATTGGCGCGCTACGCGCGCTGAGCAAGAGATTGCAAAATGATCCATGAGCTTACGTTGCGCGGCTGCACCCCCACGCCACTCGCTTCTTACCTTAAAGCGCTGGCAGTGCTGCGGCTCATAGCGGAGGCTCGTACAGAGGGCGGCGGAGATCCTGACGCCACCTGCTTCTGGCGTGACGATGAGTTTGTGCTACGGGCGAGATTGACAGAGGAGCAACTGCGGGTATTCTTTCTGGAACAGTATCGCCCCACGCCGCTGATTGCGCCGTGGAACGGCGGCAGCGGGTTTTACTTCCAGGAGGGCAAGCTCAAAGAGAAAGACCCGGTCACGGGCAAGAAGCTCAAAACTGGTGTGCGCGATCAGGAGACCGAGGCCACACGGACTGTGGCCGCAATCGAGCAATGCACCTCCCAGCGATTCGCCGGCTATCGAGATGCGATCGCAACCGCTCGTCGCGTGGTCGCGGATTTCAAGATCGTCGAAGCTCCTGAAAACACCGCGACCGATAACCAAAAGGACCGGTTCATTCAAGCGTTCAGAAATGTTGCTTCTGATCGTTCCCTGTCCGCCATGGACTGCTCAGTTGTAATCACCAGCGACGAGACGAGCTTTCCTCCATTGCTCGGCACGGGGGGAAACGACGGCAATCTCGACTTCACCAACAACTTCATGCAACGGCTATTGGACGTCATTGACCCAGCCGCTGACGTAGCTCGTCCACGTGCGGATGAAAGACTCGAGTCAGCATTGTTCGCCGCCCCGTGCGACAGGCTTTCAGCAAGCGCGATTGGCCAGTTTGCGCCGGGTTTAGCGGGTGGCCCGAACGCAGCGTCTGGCTTCGAGGGCGGTGCCCGGATTAATCCTTGGGACTTCATCTTGATGCTCGAAGGTGCGATGCTGTTCGCCGCTTCTGCGGTGCGGCGGTTGGAGTTCGGCGACCGGGCCATCCTGTCGGCTCCGTTCGTGGTTCGTAGCAGGATGGGAACCGAGGGTGCCGCCAGCGCTGGAGATGATGACGATTCGCGCAACGAAATGTGGATGCCGCTGTGGACGGCTCCGTGCGGTAAGGATGAAGTCCGTTCCCTACTGAGTGAAGGCCGCGCCACACTCAATGGCCGCTCCGCTCGCGACGGCCTTGACTTTGCCCGCGCCGTGGCTCGGTTGGGCGTCAACCGTGGGATCCAGAGCTTCCAACGTTACGGGTTCCTGAAGCGGCAGGGAAAAAACTTCCTGGCGATACCGTTGTCGCGCATCGCCGTACGCCGCAATCCCGATGCCGACCTCATCGCCGAACTCGAACGCCGCACTTGGCTGGCTTCTGTGCAGCGTTATGCGCGTGACGACAACGCCCCCAACGCCTTCCGCGCCGCCGCCCGTCAGCTCGACACCGCCCTGTTTGCGTTGACGCAGCAGGCCAGCCGTACCGCACTTCAAACCGTGCTGCGACGGGTGGGGAGAATCGAAGCCGCCCTCAACGCGAGCCCCAAGTCGCAAGAATCCGTGCGTGCACCGGCCCCGCGCCTGTCATTGCCCTGGGCGATCAAGGCAGACGACCGGTCCGCCGAATTTCGCGTTGCGGCAGCGCTTGCCGGCTTGTGCGTGCGGAACGATAGAGGCCGGCGGGTGCTGCACGCGCGGCGTCACCTTGCAGCGGTCAGTGAGACCCTGAATGCCGATGGCGATCGCGCATGGGAAGCCACGTCCCGCCTCGCCGTCTGGGGGCCGGGGCCGCTTGCCGGAAATCTCGCCGCGCTTCTACACCGACGTCGGCTAGAGGCGATTGCTCTGGGCGTGGAAGGCGAAGTGCTGGCGAGTCAGACCGGCGCTACCCGCGGTGATGTGGCCGCGTTCCTCGATGGCGCCACCGACGACGCCCGCATCGGCGAGTTGCTCGCCGGTCTGGCTTGCGTTGACTGGAGCGGCGCCGAGCCTCCAAACGGAGATAAAGAAGCCGGGCTACCGCCAGCGTTCCGGCTGCTGAAGGTCTTCTTCACGCCAGAGTCCGTGTTGCGAGCCTTGAAGTGGCTGCCGCCTGATCGGAGTTTGCGCCTGCCCGCCGAATTACCGATGCGCCTAGCCGCCAACGACGCGGAGACGGCCGCTAAGCTTGCCTGGCAACGCCTGCGTGCGATTGGCGTGAAGCTACCGGGGCGCAATCCGCCGCGGCTCGCGGTTGACCATGGTCCGCGCTGGCTCGCCGCCCTGTGCATTCCCCTCACCTTTGCGGAAACCGGGCGGATGCTGCGCAGCCTCGACTTAAGCCCGGAATCTGACCTCGACAACATTCCACCAACCGAACTCAATGCCTGATCAGGAGAGCCACCATGTCGCTGAACCTCGATGCCCTCGCCGCCGCCCCGCGCCTCTTACTGGAGGCACACTTACAACCAATACAGGGCACGCGCTTTCAACCCACCGGCTTCCCTAACCTCGGCGCGGCCACCTACGACGGGCCGACCGGCGAACGGATGCTACTCGTGGAATCCGCTCAGAGCATGGCAAACCGGCTGGAAACAGTGTGCTGGGACAAACCTGCGGATGATTGGGTAGCGCCACTCAAGGGCTTACCTCTGGTCAAGGTGGCGGACAAAAATGGCGTGCGGTTAACAAATACGGTGCTGGAAGCCCACCGCATCAACTCGCCCTACATTCTCGAAGGCAAGGACAAGGGCGTGTTCAACTCACTCAAGTCACAGCTCGCTGAGATGGAAGAAGGTCCGGTAGATATCAAGAAGCTTGCTGCCGTGCTCTTGAACATGGACGCAAACGCATTGATTCACGGCGTTTTTCTAGCGAAATCCGATCTTGCTGGAGGACGCCTGCGTCTGCCACGTGCCCTCTCGTCGTTCATCGAGGCCGAAGCAGTCAAGGAAGCGCAAAGCGGCGGCGTGAAGAACGATCATGTCAATCCTTCTGGCGACACGAGCAAGGGTTTCGGCAATGTACCGTTCGCGCGTTCGGAGTTCACCTCGCCCAGGATCGTCGCATACTTCAACCTCGACCTAGCCCAGATTCGAGCCTTTGGCTTGGGCAACGCCGTGACGCGCCTGCTGATTGCGTTGGCGTTGTTCAAGGTCCAGGCCCTGCTGTATTCAGGCCTGCGCTTACGCACGGCCTGTGATCTGGAGGTCAAGAATTCCGGTATCGTCATCAAGCGTCCGGCGGGCTTCGTCCTACCGTCCCTTGCCGAACTCGAAGCGGCTCTGCCAAGCTTGATCCAAGTTGTTGCCACCGAACAGCACTGGCCTGCCGATCGCGTCACCCGCGTGACTTGGCATGGGTCGGCCAAGTCCAAGAAGGAGAGCACGAAGGACGCTGAAAAGCCGACAGAAGCCGTGAGCAACGAGTAGTCCGTGCTCACCATCGCCTTCACTTTCCCGGCCGGACGTTACCACGCCACACCCTGGGGTCGTCACGTCAATGAGGCAGATGTGGCCTGGCCTCCGGATCTATGGCGCATCTCCCGCGCCCTGATCGCGGTGTGGCATCGCAAGCTGGATCCCACGCAATGCTCCCGCGAGCGACTTGATGCCCTGCTGGCCCGTCTCGCGGAGGCCGAACCCCCCTCTTTTCGCCTGTCGGAGGTCGCAATCCACGCCCACACTCGGCACTACATGCCCGGGAAGGGCGACAAGCGTACGCTGGTGTTCGATGCCTTTGCACGGGTTGCCAACGACGATCCTGTGGTGATGGCCTGGCCGAATCTGGAGCTAAGCGGTCCGCAAATCGAGCTGCTCGACGCCCTGCTTGAGAATCTGGGTTTCCTGGGCCGCGCCGAGTCCTGGGTGGACGCGCGGCGCACGAACGATGTGCTTGAGCCCAACTGCGTTCCTGCGTCGGGATACATGGACGCCGAGAGCGGCGAGGTGACAGGCGAAATCATACGTCTACTGGTGCCGCGGAAGCCGCACGACTACGCCGCGTTCCGTCGGGACAAACTGAACGCGGAGGGAATCCAGCCTGACGCAGCAGCACACGCGCTCCGACTCAACGCCACACAAAAGAAGCTCATGCTCACGTTGCCCGTCGATTGGATTGACGCCATCAGCGTCGAAACCGGAGACCTGCAAGCTGCGGGCTGGAGCGCGCCGCCCTGCGCCCAAACCCTGAGTTATCGCCGCCCGCTTCACGCGCTTGTTGCTACCGCACCAAAGGTCACGCGCAAGCGCGCTGTCGCGAGAGGAAAGTCGGCGGTCACGACAGCGCGCTATGCGCTCTACGGTAAACCCCTACCACGTATCCAAGACGCGGTACGCATCAGCGAAGCGCTGCGCTTCGCTGCGATGGGCCGTGCAAAGCGTCTGCTCGGCCCCGATGCGCTGCCCAAGGAACTCTCCGGCCACGGTTTAGGAGACGACAATCGCCATGGCCACGCCTTCTGGCTGCCTGATCCAGGCACGAACGGCGAGATTGAGCACCTGCTCGTGCACGCTCCGGGTGGCTTGAGCCCCGACGCCATCCGCGTGCTGACGGGGCTCGATCAGATGAAGCGCGACGAGGGCGAGCCGTTGAGGCTAATGTTGGAAGGGCTCGGCTCCGCAATGCTGCTTAACACGATTACGCCCCTCGTTGGTAAATCCGCGATTTGGCAAAGCGTGACACCCTATCTACACCCTTGGCACCTCAAGAAGCCGCAAATGCGCTCGCCTGCCGCGACGGCGGAGGCTATTCTCGAGCAGCTTCGACGCGAGTGGCACGGGCGCGGCACTGGGTTACCGGAGATAGTGGAAATTCGTGAGTTGCCATCGGTGCAGCACGGTGGCCGAGATCTACGACCCCTGGACTTCCACCGCTTCCGTCGCAGACGCGGCCTCGTGCAGGCGGATACTCTCGGCCGGCTCCTGGAATTGGGCTTCGCGCAGCCAGTACGGGGCCCACTTTGCCTGGGATATGGCAGCCACTTCGGGCTTGGCCTCTTCGCTCCGGCCGTCGATGCCCAACGTTTCAAGATGCAGATTTGATAGATAATGAACCTTTCCAGTCTGGAGGCGATTGTCGGAGCCCTCGGGCATCTGGTTGCCGGGGGTATCGCTGTGGGTGCGCACGGATACCCGCGCTTCACGATGGACGTCGGCCTGGTCGTTCAGCTCCGAGCCGACAACATCGTGACCGCCTTTCAGGCCCTGGCGAGCCTTGCTACCGCCCGCTGGTGCCGGTAACCGCGGACGCGTTCGCGGATAAGTCGCAGCGCGAGCGCTAGATCGAAGAGAAGGGCATGCAGGTGCTGAACTTTTTCAGCGATCAGCACAAGTTGACGTCGGTTGACGTATTCGTTACCGAACCCTTCGACTTCGACAGTGAATACGACAATGCCCTTAAGGGTGATCTCGCGCCCGGACTTCCGGTGCATTTCGTTTCGATCCCGACGCTGATCAGCATGAAGGAAACAGCAGCCAGGCCCCGGGATCTCGACGACATCCAGCACCCGCGCTGGATCCTGATCGAGAGGAAAGAAGATGAGTCCGACCGATACCGATATCGACTGGACCCTGACGAGCTGGGAAGACAGCCGGCGTGCACAGTTGCGCCGGTGGCTCGCGCTCGCGGTTCGCGAGCGGCTGCAGGCGATAGAGGAGATGGTTGAGCTGTCAGCGCGAATTGCGGGCTCATTGCGACCGAGCGAGCGTAATGCGTCCAGAGACATCCCTGCGCCCGCCGCCGATACCGGCAAGGGCGTTCCCGGACAGAAGGGGGATCCTTCCTCGGGTTGATCAGCTTCGGTCGCCGCAAGCCCGGCGTACCGCTCGCGCAGCGCCATACAGCACGGCCACAGGGAGGCACATGGCAGCAGGGGGCGAGGTGGCATTGCGCCACCCTCGATAAGATCCATAGGACGAACTGTTGGATCGTGCACGTTAGCTAAAGCTATGATGCGCCTTAGCTCCAGGAGACAGGGGGTGTGAAGACCAGATCCAGGATATCCACGAGGCAAAGACCAAGCTCTCTCAGTTGCTCGCCCGTGTCGAGGCGGGTGAAGAGGTGATTATCGCGAGGGCCGGGCATCCAATTGCCAGGATACCGGGTATCAAGCAGCCGCGCGGGGGGCGCGTATTGGGACGGGATG
>JBQTJM010000156.1:0-9212 GCA_052387115.1 Gammaproteobacteria bacterium
GGAAGATCATTTCGCGCCGGTTGCCACGCGCAGTCACGTGGTACAGCGCGCCGGCGAATTCCAGCCTCAATGGTCTTGCCATAGAGCCAGGCTAATCCTTGGGGGCTATAAAGTAAAGAAGTGACCCCATGCCTCCCCGTAAAGAAGTGACCCCATGCCTCCCCCCCATGCCTCCCAATGGATTTGTGGTGGGTTTTCTCGGTTCAGCCCGCGTAGGATGCGGGGAACGAAGGGAACCGCATCCCGTGACGCTTTGAACCGATTCGTAATCAGCCATTGGGGGTTCGATTCCCTCTCGGGGCTCCAAGGATCATTCCCTCGCGCTCGAGCTGCGCCGCGGTCTCCTGGATCGTCTGCCAGGCCGCTTGGACGTGCCGGTGCTCGGTATGCGTCTGGCCGACGCACAGGCGCAAAGTGTAGCGGCTCCGCAGAATCGTGTGGGTCAGGTACAGCCGGCCACCGCGGTTGAGCCGATCGAGCAGCTCGCGGTTGAACGCATCGCCCGCCCGATGCCGGAAGCACACGAGATTCAGGGGCGGCGTGACGCAAAGCTCGAAACCCATCGAGTCCGCGACCCAGCGCGCGAATTCCTGCGCGAGCTCCACATGGCGCCGGATGTGGTGCCTCAGGCCCTCGATGCCGTAATGGCGGATCACGAACCATAGCTTCAAGGCGCGGAAGCGCCGTCCGAGCGGCACCTGCCAATCACGATAGTCGAACACCGCGCCGGACTCGCTCGCCTGGTTGCGAAGATAATCGGGGAGCACCGATAGCGACTCGATGAGTGCGCTCCGATCCGCGATGTAGAAGCAATCGCAATCGAAATTGGTGAACATCCATTTGTGGGGGTTGAAGCAATAGCTATCGGCAAGCTCCATCCCCGCGTGGAGATAGCGGTACTCGGGGCAGATCGCCGCGGTGCCCGACATGGCCGCGTCGACGTGCAGCCACAGGCCCGACTCGCGGCACACTTCGCCGATCGCCGGGAGCGGATCGATGGCGTTCGAGGAGGTCGTCCCAATCGTGGCACAAACAAAGAACGGGAGGAGCCCCTGTGCGCGATCCTGAGCGATGCGCTCGGCCAGTGCGTCGGGGCGCATGGCGAAGCGCTCGTCCACTGCGATCCGACCGAGCCCGTGGCGCCCGAGCCCCGCGATGCGTACGGCCTTATCGATCGACGAGTGCGCCTCGGTCGAGGCATAGCACACGAGCCGGCCATCGTTGCCCTCGTCGTTACAGCGGAAATCCGTGGCACGCCCGCGCGCGGCGAGGAGCGCACACAGCGTGGCACTGGAGGCCGAGTCCTGGATCACACCGCCGCCCGGCCCGTCGGAACGAAACCGCAGGGGTAGACCCAGCATCTCGATGAGCCAGTCGAGGATGCGGGTCTCGAGCTCCGTGCAGGCCGGACTCGTGGCCCACAGCATGCCCTGCACGCCGAGTCCGCTGGCGAGCAGTTCGGCCAGGATCGACGGTCCGGAGGTATTGGCCGGGAAAAAGGCGAAGAAGCTCGGCGACTGCCAGTGGGTGATGCCGGGTAGGATCAGCCGGTCGATGTCTGCGAGGATCGCCTCGAAACCCTCGCCGTGCTCCGGGGCCTCGGGCGGCAGCGAACGATACACGTCGCCGGGTGCGACCTGCGCGAGGACCGGATAGGACTCGACGCGCGCGTAGTAATCCGCGATCCAGTCCACGACCGCACGGCCGTACTGGCGGAACGCCTCGGGGCTCATGTGGAAGCCGTCATGGGGCGGTATCCGTCCGCCGGCGCTCATGTCCCTGTAGCCCCGTGGGACGGTCCGAGGCGATGCCGGATCGCACCATGCTGGCCGGTGCGCACCAGCACCGGGACCCGTCCGGGGGCCATCTTCATGAAGTTGGGTCTCGCCCCGACGATGTTGAAGACCTTCTTCATCGTCGGACGTAATGGCCGGCGGGCCCCGCGGAGCGGTGGAGACCGCGAAGCTATCGGGCGTTGCGGCCTATCCGGTCTTCGAGCCCCGGCGCTAAAGGGGCATGTGGACCACCGCCGGCGGGTGAAGCGGGACGGTACCGGCGGAGCGCCGCGGATCGACAAGCCCGGGGCCTTCCGGGGGACGTGTTCACACGCTGCGCCCGGCGATCACTCGATGCGGAGTACGCTATCCGCGGTTCCCTCACCTTCGTCGCCTTCTTCACCTTCCTCAAAGTCCTCGAGAGGGGGATCGCCGTCGTAGATGTCGTTCAGACGGCGTTGTCGATAGGCCTCGCGTGTGAAGGTGTAGGGGTCGAGGGCGGCCTCGTCTCGTATACGGGTGGCCTCGAGAAAATTGGACCGCTCGTTGACGGCACCGAGCACCCCGGTCGGAGCGATGATGGGGCTGGTGATGTAGAACAAGGGGTTCAGCAGGGTGCTCGTGATGTATCTCGGCACGTCGCGCGCGGAGCTCGGCCCGAGCACGGGCAACACCAGATAGGCGCCTTCGTCCACACCCCATACGCCCAGGGTCTGACCAAAGTCCTCATCGTGTTTCGGCACACTGCCGGCGCTCGCGATATCGATAAAACCGCCGATCCCGAGGGTGCTGTTGATCGTAAACCGGCCGATGTCGGCGATGCCTTGCTTCACCTTTCCCTGGAGCAGCTCGTTGAAAATGACGTTGATATAGCCGAGGTTGCTGAAGAAATTCGTGAGCCCGTCACGGACCAGCTCGGGTGTATAATCGACATAGGTCTCCGCGACCGGTCTCATCACATAGGTATCCAAGCTCTCATTGAAGTCGTAGATCGCCCGATTGGTCCCCTCCAGGGGGTCGGATTCGTCTTCCGAAAGCGTCGACTGGGTCGCGCAGCCGGGCAGGATCGCCGCGAGCAGCGCCATCGCAAGGACCAATCTGTTGTTATTGCCGGTCATAGTACACGTCTCCAGATAAATCCTCGCCAGCCAGGCTCGCCCGGCGCGACCCTCGCCTGCGGGTATGGGCAGAATGGGTCCGTCACGCCGCTTTCGCGTAGTGGTTGATCTGGTCCCTGATCCGGGCGATCAGGGCGTCGAAGCCCCGATCCTTGATCACTGTCGAGTATTCGACCTTCCGCGCCGCCAGCTCGCTGACCCCATCGGCGAACACATTCAGGATCCGCCAGCGCGCACCTTCGGGTTTGAGGATGTACTTGAACTGGACGGCGTCGCCGTCCGATTTCACCAGCTCGGCCGTCACGATCGTCCAATCCCCCTTGGTTTCCTGCGAGACGTCGCGAAACGTCTCGTTCTTGAAGCCGTCGAAGCGCGCCGCATAGGTCGCCGTACTGAGCCGCTCGAAGGTCTCGAGGAACAGTTTTCTCTGATCCGCATTGAGCCCCGCCCAATAGCGGCCCAAGAGCTTCTGTCCGATGGTGCCGAAATCGAAGCTGGCACTGACGACGGGAGCGAGCGTGTCGTAGCGGCCGGAATATCCCAGGGCATCGGCACGCTTCATGACGTCCAGTAGCGTCGTATGGAGCTTGTCGATCACCGATTTGGCCTCTGCCGTTCCGGCCTGCAGATCGGTACCCAAAACGAGTGCCGTCGCGAAAACAAAGATGCGCGCCAGCGCCCGGTAGCCGTTCATCATCATAAGATCATAAGAAACATGCCGCGGTCCACCAGAGGCCTTCCCGGAATGCGCCGCTCATGCGACGCTCGCATTCCGCGAGCAGCACTAGATATCGCAAGGGAACCCGGTGTCTTTAACCAGGAGTGTCTTCCAGCGCGCCTGCTAGAGCCTCGTCGGTACCGTAATGCCTGCCCTTCCACAGCGATCGCCGACCCCGCCAGTAGCGGATCGCGGAGCTCCACGTCATCCCGAGGAACAAGCACCCCGCCCCCGGCAGGCCCAGCACCCAGGCGAGGGACAGCCCATAATACCTGAGAACGGCCCGGTAACTCACCATGGCCATGGCCAAGGTCAGGGCGCCGACCGCCGCCACCGGCCACTCCCCCGAGCAGAGCGCCGCGACGGGCGCCGCGAAGGCGCACAACATCACCAAGGTGCAGAGGGCGAGCAACGCAGGCGAATAGCGCAACTGCGTGAAGGCCGTTCTCGCCACCATGTCCCAGATGCTCGACAGCGTGGGATAGGGTCTCAAGCTCCGGGCCGAATGGGTCAACCCGATCCAGGTGCGGAACCCCCGCTTCTTGACGCACCCGGCCAGGGCACAGTCGTCGATGAGCGCGTCTCGAATCGCGTCGAACCCGCCGATCTCTCGCAGGGCACGCGTCTCCAGGAGGATGCACCCGCCCGCGGCACAGGCCACGAACGGAATCGCCGGTGAGTTGGAAAGGCGGAAGGGATAGAGGAGCTTGAAGAAGTACACGAAGGCCGGCATCAAGAACCGCTCCCAGACGTTGTCCATGCGCAGCGAGACCAAGAGTGACACCAGTTGGCAACCCTCGTCGCGCAGCGTGGCGCGGAGTGCGGGGAGGATCCCGGGGAGCAGCTCGACATCGGCATCGAGGAGCAGGACCCGCTCGGTGCGCACGTGCGCGAGCCCCTGGTGCAAGGCCCATAGCTTGCCGCTCCAACGGGGTGGAAGGGGCGTCCCGTGCACGATCTCCAGCCCCTCGATGCGGCACGCACGCGCCACCGCCGCGGTGCCGTCCGTCGATTGATCGTCGATGAGAATGATCCGGAACCCCCGCCCCTGGCGGCCCAGCCCGGCCAGGGTCGTGCCAATTTGCGCCGCCTCGTCTCGGGCCGGGACCAGGACGGTCACATCGCTGAGATCGACGTCCTCGTCGCCACCCTGGGCGTCCAGGGACTCCTCGGTGGCCCAGGGACGCCAGGGGGCGACCAGCACGCACACCCACATGACGCACGCCGGCAGCACCACGTACCACCAAGACACGCGAGCGATACCGGGACCGGCGCGACGCGGCGTCCGCTAACCGCTGGCCTTGCGGTGGCGCGAGACCGGCGCGGCGACCGGCGCTACGGTCCCGGAGCCCTTGCCCACCAGGTGCGGCCGCGGCAAGGGTTCCACCCGATAGACGATCTCGGGTTCGGGCGCCATCTCGCCATCCGTGCGCGGTCCCGCGAGCATGACCCGCAGGGCCTTGAGCGGCGAGCGGAACGCATCGTTCACCGCCGTCGCCTCGTAGCCGCAATGGACCATGCAGTCGTTGCACTTCGGGTTGCGCCCGGTGCCGTAGCGTTCCCATTCGGTGTCTTCCATGAGCTCCCGATAGGTCTTGGCATAACCCTCCCCCACCAGGAGGTAGCAGGGCTTCTGCCAGCCGAACACGTTGCGGGTGGGATTGCCCCATGGCGTACACTCGTAGGCCTGGTTGCCGGCGAGGAAATCGAGGTACAGGGGGGACTGGTTGAAGTACCATTGACGCTTCCCGCGCCGTGCCTTTCCGAGCTTGAAGAGATCGCGAAACAACTGCTTGCTGGCGCGGCGCTTGAGGAACACGTCCTGGCGCGGGGCACGCTCGTAGCTATAGCCCGGCGAGATGGTCACGCCCTCGACCCCGAGTGCCATCGCGATATCCATGAACTCGGCGACTTCCGGGGCGGTCTCACCTTGAAAGAGCGTGCAGTTGGCGGTCACCCGAAACCCCTGCGCGCGCGCCTTCTCGATGACCGCCACGCAGGTATCGAAGACCCCCTCGCGGCACACCGAGGCATCGTGCCGCTCGCGGGTGCCGTCGAGGTGGATGGAGAAGGTCAGGTACGGGGAAGGCCGGTAGTCCCTCATGCGCCGCTCCAGGAGCAGCGCGTTGGTGCACAGGTACACGAACTTCTCGCGCGCGATGAAGCCCTCGACGATCTGCGGCATCTCCTTGTGGATCAACGGCTCGCCGCCCGCGATCGAGACGATCGGTGCGCCGCAGTCGTCGATGGCGGCCATACACTCCGCGACCGACAGGCGCTTGTCGAGGATCTCGTCGGGATAGTCGATCTTGCCGCACCCGGCGCACGCGAGGTTGCAGCGAAACAACGGTTCCAACATCAATACCAGTGGATAGCGCTGCCGGCCCCGGAGCTTCTGCTCGAGCACATAGCGCGCGACGCGGTACTGCTGGATCAAGGGAACGCCCATGCCCAATCCTCCCCTAGTCTGATGGTAGATTTCGGCCTTTGATCAATAAATTGCGGAACGAGCCCGCGGTCTCTATTACGATACTGTAACGGTTCGGGAAAGTACAGCCCAAGGCCCCCGTGAGACTTGGGGGCGGCCACGCTATCGGCACCGGGCGGCATTGGTTGCAAGTGTCGGAGGGCGTATCGATAATGTAGGCTTTCGAGTTTGAGTTGTTGCGTATGAACAAATCCTACCCCCGCCTGAGCACCATCGAGTCCCCCCAGGACCTCCGGGGCCTGCCGGAATCGGAGCTCATGGCGCTCGCCGAGGAGCTGCGCGGCTTCCTCCTGGACTCGGTGAGCCAGAGCGGCGGCCACTTCGCCGCGGGGCTCGGGACGGTGGAGCTGACCATCGCCCTGCACTATGTCCTCAACACCCCCGAGGACCGGCTGGTGTGGGATGTGGGGCATCAGGCCTACCCCCACAAGGTCCTCACCGGGCGCCGCGACCGGATGCCGACCATCCGCCAGTGGGGCGGGCTGGCGCCGTTTCCCAAGCGCGACGAGAGCCCCTGCGATACCTTCGGCGTCGGGCATTCGAGCACCTCCATCAGCGCCGCGCTGGGGATGGCGATCGCGGCCCGGCGCGAGGGCCGGGGCCGCAAGGCCGTGGCCGTCATCGGCGACGGCGGGATCACCGCCGGGCTGGCCTTCGAGGCCATGAACCACGCCGGGGACCTCGCCATCGACCTGCTGGTGATCCTGAACGACAACGACATGTCCATCTCGCCCAATGTCGGCGCGCTGTCGAACCGCATCGCCCAGGTGCTGTCGGGCCGGCTGTACACCTCCGTGAAGCAGGGCAGCAAGAAGGTCCTCTCCATCATGCCGCCGGTCTGGGAGTTGGCGCGTCGCGCCGAGGAGCATGTCAAGGGCCTGATCATCCCCGGGACCCTGTTCGAGGAGCTGGGCTTCAACTACATCGGCCCGATCGACGGGCACGATCTGCCGACCCTCCTCGGCACCATCCGCAACGTGAGCCAGATGCCGGGGCCGCAGCTCCTGCACGTCATCACCAAGAAGGGCAAGGGTTACGCGCCGGCCGAGGCCGATCCGGTCAAGTATCACGGCGTGACCCCATTCGACCCGGAGCGCGGCATCGTCGCCAGCAAGGCGCCGAGCAAGCCGACCTACACCAAGGTGTTCGGCGATTGGGTCTGCGATATGGCGGCTCTGGACCCGCGCCTGGTCGCGATCACCCCGGCGATGCGGGAGGGATCGGGCCTGGTACGCTTCCAGAAGGACTTCCCGGATCGTTACTTCGATGTCGCGATCGCCGAGCAACACAGCGTAACGGTCGCGGCCGGCATGGCCTGCGAGGGCCAGAAACCGGTAGTGGCGATCTACTCGACCTTCCTGCAGCGGGCCTATGACCAGGTCATCCACGACGTCGTCAACCAGAAGCTGCCGGTCTTGTTCGCCATCGACCGGGCCGGGCTGGTGGGCGCCGACGGGCCCACACACAACGGCAGCTACGATCTCACCTTCCTGCGCTGCCTGCCCCATATGGTGGTGATGGCACCGGCCGACGAGAACGAGTGCCGGCAGATGCTGTACACGGGGTTCATGCTCGATGGACCGGCAGCGGTCCGGTACCCGCGCGGCGAAGGACCCGGGGTCGCGGTGAGCACCACGATGACGGCCCTTCCCCTCGGCAAGGCGGAGCTGCGGCGCGAGGGGCACGGGATCGCCCTCCTGGCCTTCGGCACCATGCTGGCCCCGGCGTTGGCGTCGGCCGAGGTGCTCGATGCCACGGTCGTCAACATGCGCTTCGTGAGACCTCTGGACGAGGACATGCTCCAGAAGCTCGCGGGATCCCACGACCTCCTGGTCACGGTCGAGGAAAACGTCGTAGCGGGCGGCGCCGGGAGCGGCGTCGCGGAGGCCTTGGCGGCCGGCGGCTGCCACACCCCCGTGGTCCACTACGGCCTGCCCGACCGCCTCATCCAGCACGGCACCCGCGAGGAGATGCTGGTCGATGCCGGTCTGACGAGCGAGGGCCTCTCGGCGTTCCTGCGTGGGCTGGGTCGCCACGAGCGCCGGGCGGTCCCGAAGACCGCGCGGGCGTCGTAGTCAACCAACAACGCGTTCGAAAGGAGTGCACCTCATGGCCTGTCCAGAAACGGCGCCGTTTGCGCTTACCCAACTCACCGAGCCCCAGCAGTATGCCTCGCCGACCGCCTTGCCGCCTGGCTTCCATGCGAGCATCGCGCTCTTGCTCGGGAACTGCTGTAACCTGACCTATACCCAGTTCGCCAACGGCACCACGACGCTGAGCACGGCCGAGTTGCAGGGCTTGGGGTCTGGGAATACTTTTACGCAGCTCGCGGGTTTCACCGTCTCCGAGTCCATCGTCGCGGGGGCGGAGATAGGAACAAGCGGCGAATATGTAACGGTCCCGGTAGGGTTTGCCCTGAGCGGCGCCATGACCCTCGGCGGTCCCAAGATGAACATCATCGCGCTGCGGGGCACGCAGACCTATAACGAATGGATCAATGATATCGAGGCAGTGCCGACGCCCTTCCACGTCGGCAACAACAACGGCAACTACTATTGGAACGCGGAGTTTGCTCCTTTAGGCTTGGTGCACGGCGGTTTCTACAATGTCTACAACCAGGGAACGGACGGCGCGCAGCCCACGAAGATCGACCACGAGGTCGATCTGAAGGCCGAGTACACACGACCCGCCGGCTCGATCGCCGAGCAGATCGCGACCTTATTGGCGAGCCCTACATTGGATGCGGCCCTACCGCTGTACGTCACCGGGCATAGCCTCGGCGCGGGCTTGGCCATACTGTGCGCCATGGACATAGGGACCAACTTCCCTAAAGGCTTTCCCGCGGGCGGCTTGGCGATGTACAACCTCGCCGGCCCTCTGGTCGCCGCCGGGTTGTCCGCGTTCAACACCAGCCTTCTGAGCGTCGATCCCAGCGTCTTCGTAAACGCTTACAGCAGTGCGGTGGCCAACAGCTACCGTATCGTGAACAGCCCGGATATCGTGCCCATCTCACCACCCGCTTGCGTGGGACTCGGTAGCGAGCTGATCATCCAGTTCGCACACGTGACAGCCACCCCCGTCGCATACTGTGCCCAGATGGGCTCTATCGGCGC
>JBQTJM010000157.1:0-3117 GCA_052387115.1 Gammaproteobacteria bacterium
TAGATCTCATCGGTATGCGCCGGCCATATTTCGGACTAAGCTTTAAGAAGAGAATCCGTATGGAGGGAATTTACATGTCGCAGGCAACAACCCCAGCGGGGGGGCCGGATACTCCCGCGACGGGCGAAGATCAAGCGATCCGGGAACGGGTGCGCGAGCTGACGACCGACGTCTTGCAGCACGGTCGGCTCGACACCGAGGGCATCGCGGAGGTCATGCGAGCGATGGCGGGAGGCACGGCATTTGAGGCCGGGCCGCAGGGCTCCGAGGCCCGGCAGGCGTTTGCCGAAGCGGTCAAGAGGCTCGATGAGGCACTCCTGCAATCCGCGCAAGGGGCGCATCTTGCGCTCGAACAACTCGCTTCAAAGGGCAAGGACTTCTCGGACAACGATCTGAAGGAAGCCTTCGCGCGCCTGCAGAAACTCCAGGAAGACTTCGTGGCCACGGCGCACCGCCTCTCCGATGCCGCGAGCGGTGCCCTGCAGCGGGAGCTCGTCGAGCTGGCGGTGCATACCCAAAGGGTCGGCGCCGATGCGGGTGCCAGGGTGGCGACGGTCGTGAATGAGCTCGCGAGCCGCCTAGGCGACGTCAGCCGGGAGAGCACGAGCTCGGGGCTCGAGGCCGCCCGCGAGTACAGCGCGCGCATGGCGTTCCTCGCGAGCGGTATCCTCGCGGGCGTGGCCGACGCGTTGCGCGAGCGACCCGCGGCGAAGGAGGACGATTAGGCCCGCCGATGGTGTGGGGGGCGAGCAGTACGGTTCGCGACCTGTCGCGCCTCCATGAGATCACCTCGGTCTTCATTCGGCACGGGCTTGGCGATCTCGTGCGCCGCGCGGGCATCGCCACGCTCTTGGAACGCGCCGGGCAAATCCTGCGCTGGGGCGAGAAGCAAGAGAGCGTGCGGCTTGAGCCTCAGCAGCGGCTGCGGCTCGCGCTCGAAGAGCTGGGTCCCACCTTCGTCAAGCTTGGCCAGATGCTTTCCACGCGGGAAGATTTGCTCCCGCAGAGCTGGACCGCGGAGCTCGCGCGGCTCCAGAGCGAGGCTCGGCCGGTCTCCTTCGACGAGATCTTGCCGCAGATCGAGCAGGCGCTCGGCCGCTCACCGTTCGAGGTGTTCGTCGATCTGGAGCGCGAGCCCTACGCCTCGGCCTCGATCGCGCAGGTTCATCGGGCCAGACTGCCAAACGGCACTCCCGTGATCCTCAAGATTCGCCGCCCCGGTATCCTCGCCAAGATCGATTCCGATTTAAGCATCTTCGCGCATGTCGCGGACCTCGTCGAGATCGAGATGCCCGAGGCCAGGCGCTACCGGCCTGCCCGTATCGTCGCCGAGTTCCGCCGCTCTCTGGAGCGTGAGCTGGATTTCGGGGTCGAGGCGCGTAACATGGCGCGCTTCGCGCGCAACTTCGCCGACGATCCCTATATCCTAATCCCCCGGGTGTACGGCGAGTGGACCAGCCACGTGATGAATGTCCAAGAGCACATCGAGGGGATCCGCGGCCACGATGTCGCGAGGATTGACGCGACAGGCCTCGACCGCAAGGTGCTCGCCGAGCGCGGCGTGGACGCCGTGCTCAGGATGATCATGGTCGACGGCTTCTTCCACGCCGATCCGCACCCGGGCAACGTGCTGTATCTCACCGGCAACCGCATCGTGATGATCGATTTCGGCATGGTGGGACGCTTGACACCCAGGCGCCGGGGCCAGATCGTCGATTTGCTCGCCGGGATCACGCACCAAAACGAGGAACCGATGCTGGACGTGTTACTCGACTGGGCGGGGGAGGAGGTGGTGGACGAGACCCAACTGGCCACCGACATCGCGGAGCTCAGTTTCGACTACGCGGATGTCCAGGTGAAGGATCTGCGGATCGCGACACTGCTGCATCGGGTGGTGGCAATCATGCGCGAGCACTCGATCATGCTGCCGCCGGACCTCACGCTGATGTTCAAGGCGCTCATCACTCTGGAGGGGCTCGGCCACCACTACGATCCGGAGTTCCAGCTCATCGAGCGCCTCAAACCGTTCGTCGAGCGGGCGATGGACGCGCGCTATCGGCCGGCCGCGGTCGCGCGGCGGGGGCAGATGGCGCTGGGAGATTATTTCGGCCTGCTCACCTCGGTGCCGCGAGACGTCGCGCGGCTCATCAGGGACATGCGGCGCGGCCGGATGCGGGTGGATCTCGATCTCAAGCGCCTCGACAGCTTCGGCCGCAAGCTCGACAGCACCATCGACCGCATCACCATCGGCGTCATGACCGCCTCGCTGGTGATCGGGTCCTCGATCGTGATGACCGTTAAGGCCGGGCCCACGGTGTTCGGCTTGCGCCTGTTTACGGTGCTCGGCCTCTTTGGCTACCTGCTGGCGTTTCTCAACAGCCTCTGGATCATCGTGTCTATCTGGCGTTCGGGCCGGGAATGAGGCGGTGTACACCAGTTAAACCTACCTTGCCGGTTCGCCACAGGGATCCTAAGAGAACCCCAAACCAAGGATGGGCCGGAAAGGCGCATCGTGCAGCGCATGCGCTCCGGGTTCCTGGTGTTCGACGCGGACTCGCGAGTGCGGCTCCCTCGCGTTGCTCGGCCGGGCACGGCCACTGTCGGGGCAGCCCTTGGCGGAACACTGGCCCGAGTTCGAGACCCACATGCGGGCCTGGGGCTCGGGCCAGCCGGCGGTGGACCCGTTTGCTGCGCTCGCCCGCTCGCGCCAGGGTCCCGGGAGGACACGCTGGTGTTCGTCGAGGACGCCGCCGAGACGCGCCAGCGCGCCCAGCAACTCAAGCTCGCCTCGCTCGGCCGGCTCACCGCGAGCATCGCCCATGAGGTCCGCAACCCGCTCGGGGCATCAGCCACGCGGCACAGCTCCTGTCCGAATCCGAGGCCAAGAACGAGGAGGATCGGCGCCTCATGCGCATCATCCAGGATCATTCGGGCCGCGTGAACCGCATCATCGAGAACGTGCTCCGGATCGGGCGCCGCGACGGCACCGCCTTCGGGCACAAGAAGGGCAGCTTCACCGGGGCGGTGGCGGACCAACCGGGGCTCTTCCAGGCCGCGCACGGGGGGACCTTGTTCCTCGACGAGGTGGCGGAGCTCCCCATCCCCATGCAGGTCAAG
>JBQTJM010000158.1:0-2555 GCA_052387115.1 Gammaproteobacteria bacterium
TCCGTCAAACCGCGACGGAGATCGGGAGGCGCTCTCCACGTCGCGATCATCGGAAGCGGAGGGGCGGCGTTTGCTTGCGCGATCCGCGCGGCCGAGGAAGGCGCCGAGGTCACGCTCATCGAGCGGGAGGCTCGACGGGTCATGAGGTGCCGGAGCGTCGCGAGTCCCCGATGTCGTATACCGCGTACATAGGTGTACCCGCGGCGTGTCAGCGCCGGCCGCGCACCTCGAAGACCACGCTGTCCGCTATCCGGCCGCTCGGATCGAGGAGCGTGAGATGGTGCCGGCCCGGCACCGGCCGCCAGCCCCCTGCCGATGGGCCCGCTGTCGATAGGAAAGGCACTCGGTCGATCCGCCAGGCGAGCCCCGGCAGTGCGGGTTCGGCCCGCAAAAACAGACGCTGGCGTTCGGCCGGGATATCCGGGTCCAGGGCAATGCTCATGTCGCGGCCGGGATAGACGATGTGCGGGCGGCGAGCCTCGGTGACTGCAAAGGCGATGCGCCGCATCGCGGTGCCTGCGACGAACCACTCGCGGCGGGGCGTCTCGATGGCCGGGGTGAACACGATGTCCTCCGCGACCACGCCTGGGGGGGGAGGGGGTGCCGTACCCGGTGCGCCCCGGTGCAGATAGTCCATGACCTCGTGCCATACCGGCGCCGCCCCCGTGACCCCGGAGACCTCGTGCATGGGCTCGCCCCTGAAGTTGCCCACCCATACCCCGACCGTGTAGCGCGGCGAGTAGCCGATGCACCAGTTGTCGCGCATGTCCTTGCTGGTGCCGGTCTTGACCGCGCTATGGGAAGTGGTGCCGAGCGCGCTGTCCAGTCCGAAGGTCACGCTCCGGGCCGCGCGATCGGCGAGGATGTCCGAGACGATGAAGGCCGCGCCTTCCTGCACCACGGCCTTGGCGGGCGCCGGTGGCGGCCGGGGCCGCAGGGTGAGAACGCTCGAAACACCACCGTTGGCGAGGCTCCGGTAGGCGTTCACGAGCTCCCAGAGCGTCACCTCGGCGGATCCGAGCGCCAGGGAATACCCGTAGTAATCGCCTTCTTGGGTGAGGTGCGCGAAGCCGAGCGCACGCAGCCGCTCGACGAAGCGCTCGGTCCCGACCAGGAGCAGCGCCCGCACCGCCGGGACGTTGAGCGATCCCGCGAGCGCGGTGCGCAGGCTGATCCAGCCGCGCGAGGCGTGGTCATAGTTCTCTGGGACATACAGCCCGGTCGGGGTGGTGAGATGGACCGGCGAGTCGTCTAGCGGGGAGGCCGCGGTCAAGAGGCGCGCTTCGAGGGCCAGCGCGTAGAGAAACGGCTTGAGCGTCGAGCCCGCCTGGCGCGGCGCCAGTACGCCATCCACATAGAATGTCCCCTCGTCCTCGCCGGGGTTTCCGACGTAGACCAGGACCTCGCCGCTCGCGTTGTCCACGGCCAAGACCGCACCGTGGCGCACATTGCGACGCCGGAGCTGGCGGAGCTGATGACGCAGCGCCGCCAGGGCGAGGCGTTGGAGACCCGCGTCGAGGGTGGAGGCGATCTGCCAGGCGCCGCTCGGTAGGGTCGGCGTGGATCCCTCGGGATCGATGAGGAGCCGACGCGCCACATGCGGTGCCAGGGCCACCCCGGGCGCTATATGTGGGGACCGGTGGAGCGCCGTCTGCGTGAGCGCCGCGAGACGGTGGCAGACATCAGGATCCCCGGCCGCGCCGGCCAGCCGGCAGGCGCGCCGGGCGACCCGATCGGCCGTGGCGTTCGGGGCGCCCAAGAGGGCCGCGAGCAACCAGGATTCGGCGGCATCGAGACCGGCCGGGGTCTTGCCGAAGAGCCCGCGGCTCGCCGCGGCGATCCCCTGCAGCTCCCCGCGGAAGCTGACTCGATTGAGGTAGGTCTCCAGGATCCGATGCTTGTCCCAGCCCGCCTCCAGCGCAAAGGCCGCCCGCATCTGGGCCCATTTCTGCCGGGGACCCCGCCCCCCGCCCTGCGGGCGCAGTCCCCGATCGAGCTCTGCCGCGAGCTGCATGGTGATGGTGCTGGCGCCACGCCTGCGCCCCCCACGCAGCGCGTTCCACAGCGCCCCCGCCCCTGCCCGCCAATCGACACCTCGATGCGCAAAGAAGCGCCGGTCCTCGGCCCGTACCACGGCCTCGAGGGTGACCGGGGAGATATCCGCGATCGCCGTCCAACCGAGACGCCGCCGTGTCGCATCCACGCGCAATTCGTGGATGATCTCGCCGTACCGGTCGAGGAGCTGTTTCTCGCTCGTGCGATAGTCGGCGCGCACCGCAGCGTAGCTGGGCACCGGCGTCGGATCGCCGGCGAAGTAGAAGCCGACAAAGGCAGCGATCGCGACAACGACCGAGAAGGCTACGAGCTTTCTGCGCATACCGGGCTGCCTCTCTCACGCGCGCGGTCGCGCGCACCGACGGGTAACGGCCACCTACATTGCCACGGAGGGGAGGTGTATAATCTTACACCGACCTAGCAAGCGGGCAACTCGCTGCTCCGACAGACCGCCTAGAACGATCAATGTCACCGCTCAAAACGCTGAGCGGATTGCGGGC
>JBQTJM010000159.1:0-7023 GCA_052387115.1 Gammaproteobacteria bacterium
GCCGACGCGGGGCTGGTGATACTCGACCTCGACACCCCCTCGCAACCCAAGGTGGCGGCGACGATGAAGATCGCCGACCTGCGCGCCACCGCCCTCCAGTTCCGTTACCTGTTCGTGCTCGACGGCACCGGCTTGCGCGTCGTGGACGTGACCGACCCCAGGAAGCCGAGCGTGGTGGAGGCGGCGCACGTGCCCTTGCGGGACGCCCATCGGATCTATGTCGCCCGGACTTATGCCTATGTGGCTGCCGGCAGCGAGGGGCTCGCGATCATCGACGTGGAGCGACCCGTGGCGCCTAAGGTCTATGCGATGTACAACGCCGGCGGCGCGCTCAACGACGCGCGCGACGTCGTGGTCGCGAGCACCAACGCCAGCCTGTTCGCCTATGTCGCCGATGGCAA
Organism: Gammaproteobacteria bacterium; assembly: GCA_052387115.1. GTDB lineage: Bacteria > Pseudomonadota > Gammaproteobacteria > JACCXJ01 > JACCXJ01 > JACCXJ01. The sequence goes on from JBQTJM010000159.1 coordinate 402, forward strand.
GAATGGCCTCAAGGTCCTGCAACTCACCTCGCCGGACAGCCAGCCGCGTTTCTACGGTTTCAGCCCCGAGCCCCATCCCGAGCTGATCGCCACGTATCCGACCTCAAGCCCCGCGCTGGCCCTGTCCAAAGGCCTGGACCGGGACCGCGCCGTGGACGAGACCGGCCACCAGATGGCCGTCTTCGGCCGCATCGGCTCGCGTCCGTTCAATCTCAAGGAGATGCAGGAGCTCTATCTCGACTCCCAAGGCAAGCCCTGGTCCGTCACCGACGAGATAGAGCGCGACCAGTTCCAACGCGGGCCTGAAGACCGACTGCAGCAAGTGCAAGTTCCTTGATCCTCACACCTCCAATGTCGTACAGATCCACTTAAACAAGTCCAGTCACTTCTCTTTCCGGGAAGGTTACGATGAGGGGAACCACGCCCGCGCACCCCCGGTAGTGAGGGAGCGGTTTCCGGTCCCCTCCCCTGCGCGGAGCGGGGGAGGGCTAGGGTGGGGGTTATGGGTACGAGGCCCATGAGGCTCCCGGAAACCGAACCGCGTGGGGTCGACGGGCATTTTGCTGGTTTTTGCTGGTTTGCTGGTTCCCAACCTCCAGGTTGGGAACCCGGTCTTGGAAGCTCTAGCTTCCCGTTGCTACCGACGTCCCGGGCTCGGCACACCCGACGGGACGAAGAACCGGGACTTCCAGGAAAACACGCGCTTCGGTGCCACGCTTACGCTACCGGTGAGCCGGAATCATTCGGTCAAGCTGTACGGAAGCACCGCCGTCGTCACCGGCACCGGCACCAATTTTGATGTCGTGGGCATAGCCTGGCAATATCGCTTCGGCGGGGGGCTTTGAGCCGTGCATCGATGACAGGAGGCGGATGATCGCCCAAGGACCCACCCGTTGCATAAATATCGCTCGGCTGAGGATCTCAGGTCAGGCGCCCTGCAGTCCTTGTAGGATGGGTAGAGCGGAGCGAAACCCATCATTCCATCCCCCACCGAATCCATGTCCTGCAACCCTGCACCCGCCCAATCGCTGGGATACACCCCCAACCTCACGAAACGGTAAGATGCGAGGGGGTGCGCGGCAGCCGGTGCGCGGGTGGCCGCTCACCGAACAGCGCCCGCCAGCGCTCGGTCTCCAGGCCAGCACAAACAAGGCCGGGCACTCCAAACGGAGCCAGCTCCGGTCTTGGTTGAGGGCGGAGAGGGCGAATCGCCAGCAGGCCTCGTCGAACGGATCCTGCTCCAGCCAGACCACGGCCCGCGTCCACTGCGCGTGGGGTCTAACGGGACCATCGCGAGTGGCGCTGGCACCCTTTACGCCTCGGCTATTGCCGGCATACACACCTGCACGCGGAGACCGCCCAAGCTTGGGGACCGGTCGAATTCGAGATGGCCGGCATACTCCCTCACGATATCGCCGGCGATTGCAAGGCCGAGACCGTGACCGGCGGTTGATTCATCCAGGCGGTGAGTGCGCCGACCCAGTTCACTCATACGTTCCGGTTCACAGCCAGGTCCGTCGTCCTCGATCACCACACGGCCCACGACCGCATCTTCGATGCCGATGATGACGGTTCGCCGCGCCCACTTGCAGGCATTGTCCATGAGGCTGCCGAACAGCTCGAGCAGATCTTCTCGATCCAGGCGCCAGATACGCGTGGATTGACCGCGCAGTTCAATGTTCAATACCTTGTCCGCATAAGCGATCTTGACGACCTCGATCAGCCCCTGCAGATCGCTCGTCACGTGGAAGTGTGTGCCTGAGGTACCGGTGCCCGACATACGTGCCCGTTTCAATTCGCGCTCGATGCGTCGGTGGACGGCCGAGATCTGGTGTGCCATTCGATCCCGAAGCTCCGGTATCGCATCAAGCTCCGGCGTACGCATCGATTGCTGCAAGATGCTGAGTGGCGTCTTCAGGGCATGAGCCAGGTTGCTGATTGCAGATCGCGAGCGCTTGAGCCGTCTCCCCAAGAGTTCCAAGAGGCGGTTGATCTCGTGCGTCAGCGGCTTGATCTCAACCGGCATGTCCTCGCTCAGGGATTGACTTGCACCACTGCTCAACCGCTCCAGATCGACTCGTATAGCGAGGAGCGGCGCGAGTGCGCGGCGCACGGCCCATGTTTGCGCGGTCAGCAAGAGAATGAGAGCGCCCGCGGACAAGGCAAGGTAGGTCAGTTGCAAATCAAGGATCTCCTGCTCGAATCCGGTCATGTCCTCGGCCACTGCGATACTGACGTGTACGGCGCGTTTACTGAAGCCCTGTACTACGATCAACAGCGGCTGATCCAGCGGGCCGTCGCGTTTCAGGCGCAGCTTAGCGCCGATTGCCGCTTCCGGGAGGACAAGATCCTGGTCCCATAAGGAACGCGAGCGCAGGACGCCGGCGCCGGTCTGGATGCGATAGTAATGGCCGGAAAACGCTTTCCGGCTTTCCTGCCTCACGGCCGTGGGTGGCAGGACAGGGTGTCCGGCCGGTCCGAAGCTCAGCGCGGCGAGCAACTGCTCGATGTCCCGTTGCAGTCGCGATGCGGCATAGTCTTCCGTGACCCGGCGCACGGTCAGGCTGACCAGGGTCCATTGCAATGCGAATACGACGATCAGGTTCAACATCAGCCCGGCGCCCAGACGCGCCTTGATCGAGCTCACGAGGTCCCCTTGAACGAGTAGCCCTGGCCGCGCCGCGTTTCAATGAGACCGTTACCCAGTTTACGCCTCAACCGATTGATATAGACCTCGATGACGTTGCTGTCGCGATCGGCGTCGCCGGCGTAGACATGCTCGGTCAGTTGCGTCTTGGACAGGATCCGGCCGGGATTCAGCATGAGGAATTGCAGCAGTCGGAACTCGGTTCCGGTCAGTGCGATGTCGTTACCGTCTGCGGTGTGCAGACTTTGGCGCTCCTCGTCAAGAATGAGTCCATGCAGCTCTAGATCGGCACGTGCCCGGCCGTGCCGGCGCCGCACGACGGCACGGATGCGCGCGATGAGCTCCTCGGGGTAAAAGGGCTTTCCGAGATAATCATCGGCACCCGCGCGTAGGCCGTCTACCCGTTCGTGCCAAGCGTCACGGGCCGTCAGAACGATGACCGGCACATCGTTTTCGCGCGCCCGCCAGTTCCTCAAGACATCGAGACCCGAGCGCTTGGGCAGGCCTAGGTCGAGAACAACGACATCGTAGGGCTCGCTGTCGCCGCGAAATTCGGCATCCACGCCGTCAGCGGAGGCATCTACCGCGAAACCGGCGCGTGCGAGAAGCGGGCGCAGGCTCTGCGCCAGGCCCGTATCATCCTCAACCAGCAACAGGCGCAATGTAGGGTCACCGTCACCGCATAATGAGGCTCAAGCTGTCCGCGTCTTCCGACAGTACCCGTCCCGTTTGGGAACGCAATGCCGCGGGATAGCGGCGCGTTTCGCGCGTCTGCCAACGCAAGCGTGCTCAATCATCTTGTTTCTTTTCCAGCAGCTTGCCGGTGTGCGCGTCGATCTCCAGGTCCCAGACGACACCCTGTTCGTCGACCAGCTCCAGCTCATAGGTATAGCTCCCGTCGTCGTCATCCAGCTCGATCTCGATGATGCGACCCGGATAGTCGCGCCGGACCTCTTCCAGCACCGATTCGAGAGACCGGATCTTCCCGCTTTCCTTGAGCCGGCGGATCTGTTCATGGTCTTCGACGCCCGGCGACCCCGCCGCGCGTCCCTTGTCGGGTGTGACGATCGTATCGGCCAACTGCAGAGTGTCTGCGGGGGCGGATCCCGTGTATGCGTGCCAGGACAAAGCGAGTGCCACAAGGGTTTGTTTCCACAACATGATCGCGTCCCGATCTGATTGTGTATCGTTTGGCTGGCTATTACTCGTTGCAAATGAGCGATTCCGGCGCCGGTCGGCGCCGGAATCGCTGGATGAACCGACGTCTAATCGTCGCTTTCGCGCTTGAGTAACTTCCCTGTATGGGCATCGTATTCAAGGTCCCATGCGGTGCCGGCCGTATCGGTGATCTCCAGCTCGTACACCTGACGCCAGGCGTCATCATCGAGCTCGATCGCGGTGACGCGCGCACCGGGGTTCTCCGTCTCGACGCGTTGGCGGATTTGCTCGAAGCCGATCATCGCGCTGTTCGGAGATTGGACTGGCGGCTCGGCTTGGGCCGCTTGACTGATGACCAGAGTGGTACCAAATGTAAGCCCGAGGACAAGGCCGCGGTTGAGCATGTCGCAGTGACGGTTCATGTTTAATTCTCCTGTTTCAGTTGATTATGGGAACTCCCGGCGTCCGGGATGAGGTGACATCCTAATCGGGGTACCTGAAATCAAGCTGAAAAGCCAGGGGGTCTGAGGGCTGTGATAGGGATAGTATAACGAGCATAGTGGACAGGGAAGGTCTGGACCACTCGCGCTGTCGCCGCTTAGGCGGGTTGTCGATGCTGGCACCGCCCTCGCTGAGACGCATGCCGGGCCTGGCCCACGGGGGCTGATCGCCAGTTCCCCGCTCGTCATCGGGTCGATCGTAGATGGTTCGAGTGTGGTAGAGCCCGGGCAAGGCTGAGACGGGCGTCAGCGCTTGTCGTTGTGTAGGCCAGAGGAGGCCCCTATGATGGGACCGCTCCCTAGCTAGCTGACCCAGACGCTTCCATTTGATGGAGCGGAAACGCATTGAGTACATCGTCGGCTTGGCCGGCTGGCGCCGGTCGTCGCGGGCGCGCGTCTCGGTGAGAGCGCCGACGCCCTCGCCCGGCGGCCTGATCGAGGTCCGGCGCCGCCATCGCCGTCCCCCCTGGGGAGCGTGCATACAACACATCGCCAGCGAGCCACGGTCCTGGCGCCTACGACGACGCAGCGTCCATGAAACTGCGTCGTTGGATCCCAGACGAATACTGATTCATGGAGTTGGCGTCGCCATCGGCGTCGGTCATTTCGATCCCGGCGCCGGGCCCATTCCGCAGTGAGATTGCGAGGTCCGACAACCACACGGCCTGGATTGGGCTCGGCTGATGACCACACAATCCGCTAGAACTTGACAACCCATAGGCCGATCGTATCTACTCGACATAGCTGGTCATGTTCCGTGCAACGACTATGAGAGCCGCGTGGTGTCACGCGCGACTGGTCATGAGCTTCGTGCCGCTTCGCAAGGTGATCTCCGAGATCAACTGCTACCGCCGCGTACCCGTGAGCCTGGGCTATTTACAACCTAAATCAGGAGAGAAAAAATGTTCAAGAGAAACGCGATATTTTCTTTAGTGTTCACCACGGCCATGTTACTTCTGCCCCTACCTCAGGCGGAAGCAGGCGCCGAGCTCGGAATCCTGACCTGCAAAAAGATCCCAGGCTCAGAAAAAAACCTGTTGATCCATTCGAGTGCGGGTTTTGAGTGCGTGTATAAGAGCACGGCTGGCGCCGAGGAAAAGTACAAAGGCGAGGCTGGCATTGCCATCGGCCTGGACCTGAGCTGGACGAAGGAAAGCACCATTGCCTATACGGTGGTGGGAGCGTCTGGGGACGCCAAATTGCAGCCCGGTGAGCTCGTCGGCACTTACACGGGGGGAACCGCCTCGGCGGCATTTGGCCTCGGTGTAGGCGCCAAGGTGCTGGTGGGTGGCGGAAAATCCAATGTTGTCCTCAATCCCCTGGCCCTGGAGGTAAGCAAGGGATTGGGAGCCTCCGCAGGGATCGGCTATCTCACGTTGGTGAAAGAATAATTGTAACTATCCGATCATTGTATTTCGTCATATGGTGCATAGTTCGAGTCATGCATGAGATCCCTGATCTCGCGTCGTTGACTCATGAGCAGATGGACGAGTTGAGCCTGGCCCCCTATTAGCTCGGGGTAACGTTGGAGGCGCGGGTGTTGGAGGTGGAGGCTCGTTTGGTCAAGGATAGTCATAATTCGAGCAAACCCCCATCCTCGGCTTTCGAGGAAGCCTCGATCGCTGCGTCGATCGAGCGGGCGCAAACCCGGCGGTCAACCGTCGCGGTCCATGACGGCCTTTCGCACCCCAGACGGCGCGGCCACTTTCTGTACCATCCGCTCCTACCTCGCCACCCTATGCAAACAAACCTGTGCTGAGCTGGTCGAAAGAGCCGCGATCTCTTCGAGTCCCTCGTGCTCACCTCCAAAGGCGAGCCGCCTGATCCTGTCCTTTCTGGCTGAAGGCGCCGAATAGTTACCGATTAACTACGCTACACTGCGCACCGAATAAAGTGAGTCTGGACCCCTTTTCCTACGAATTGCAACGCCGCAGGCTCGCCGTTGCGCGGACGCGGGCGGCGGACCGGGCCGAGGATTTCTCGCACCGGATCCGGAGGGCCTGCCGGGGTGTTTCGCGCGCAATGCGATGAGCGTGGCGTTCATACACGAAGAGATAGTGGAGGGCGGCATGGTGACCGGAAGCTTGTATCGGATCGCAGTACTGTCGTTGTGGGCCTCGCTGTGCTCGAACACCGCGCTTGCCGCACCCTGCGACAAGGCCGGAGCGCAAGCGCAGGGCCGCCCCAGGATCGGCCTGGTGCTGGGCGGCGGCGGCGCACGCGGCGCCGCGCACGTAGGTGTGCTGAAGGTGCTGAAGGAGATGCATATTCCGATTGACTGCATTGCAGGCACCAGCATGGGCGCCATTGTCGGAGG
>JBQTJM010000160.1:0-2815 GCA_052387115.1 Gammaproteobacteria bacterium
AAACGTTGCGGCCGAGGTGCTCAAGAGAAACGCCCGTGTGTACTACTTCGATCGCGACGGCAGCATGCGCGACATCTCGAAGCTCGATCCGGGTTCGGACGACGCGCGGGAGTCGGGTTGGGGAGGCCTAAGCGAATTCAGCGGTCGGGTCAATGAGACGGTGGCCTGGGTGGTGAGCGAGAAGTAGAAGAACTTGGTTGGAGCCGATGACCTTTCGTCAAGCCGTCGAGGCGACATCGGCCATCCGTCACGCCTATCGCCCTGGACTGAAAGCTCTAGCCGAGATCGACAGGGCAAAGATCACGTGCAACAGCCCGCGGCGGCTGACAAGACCCAGACCGCCAAGCTGCTCGACGAGGTCGCCGAGGGCACGAATCCAGTTACCGTTTTTTAGCGTGGCTGGGTGTAGGATGACGAGCACATCCATCCGCTGCTCGTCAGCGTGCCGCGCTCGTTCCGGATCGGCGCCGTAAAGAGCGCCGGGCAGCCGGTCGAGAAGAAAGCGCCAAAGCAGTTGGTATGCAAAGCAGTTGGTATGCGCGATAGATCTATTCACAAACCCTTGACCCTGCGGCGAGGCGCAGAGGCGGGCGCATGAGCCGCCCCCGCTACGCCATCGGTATCGATCTCGGTACCACCAACTGCGTGCTGGCCTATGTGGACCTCGCGGCCAGGCACGGCCGCGTCGCGGTCCTGCCCATCCCCCAGCTCCAGACGCGAGATACCGTCGCAGCGGGGCCGCTCTTGCCCTCGTTTTATTACCTCGGCACCGAGGCCCACGAGCCGCCTTGCATCGTCCCCGGCCTGGCCCCGACGGCCGCGCTGGGCGTGTATGCCAGAGCACAGCTCGACGCCGTGCCGGGCCGGGTCATCCATTCGGCCAAGTCCTGGCTCGCCCACGGCGGCATCGACCGCGAGGCGCGCCTCCTGCCGTTCGGCTCCGAGGAGCTCCCCGATACGGACAAGCGCTCAGCGGTCGAGGTGAGCGCGGCCTACCTCGCTTACCTCCGCGCGGCCTGGGACGCCACCATCGGCCAGGCCGATCCAAGCGCCGCGTTCGACCGCCAGCACCTCATCGTGACCGTCCCGGCGTCCTTCGATGAGGCTGCCCAGGCACTGACCCGCCGGGCGGCGGCGCTGGCGGGCTATCCCGACGGCTTCCGCCTCCTGGAAGAGCCGCAGGCGGCCTTCTATGCCTGGAGCGCCGGGGCCGGCGCGCGTGCCGGGAAGGGCACGCGGGCATGGTTCATGGAGCGCCTCCCCGGGCTTTCCGAGGAGGCCCAGACGGTGCTCGTCTGTGACATCGGGGGCGGCACGACCGATCTCAGCCTGTTTCGACTCGCTTTCGATTCGGACGCCCCAGGAGAGGACGCGCCCGGAGAAGATGAGGGGTTGCCGGATATCGAGCGCCTCGCGGTAAGCGACCACCTGCTGCTCGGCGGGGACAACATCGATCTGGCCATCGCCCACCTCATCGAGGGCCGTGTCCTGGGCCATGCTATTAGAGGCCAATCTATTAGAAGTGGGGCGGAGAGGCGCTTATCGCGCCGCCAGTGGCAGCACCTCGTGCCTCAATCGATGCGGCTCAAGGAACGCATCCTGTCGGGGGAGGGGCCGCCCGAGGAGGTCTTCCATGTCTCGATCCCCGGCGAGGGCGGGGGCCTCTTTTCCTCGGTCTTGAGCGCGACGCTCACGCGAGCCGATCTGTCCGAGGTGATCCTGGACGGGTTCTTTCCCGTCACCGAGACGAGCGAACGACCCCGCACGCGACAGATGGGGCTCCGGGAGATCGGGCTACCCTATGCGGTCGATACGGCGGTCAGCCGACACCTCGCAGGGTTTCTCGATGGGCAGGCGGTCGACGCGGTGCTGTTCGCCGGCGGGACGCTCATCCCGCAGTTCCTCCGGGGGCGCCTGCTCAGCCTCATGGAGCGCTGGCAGGGCCGGCGGCCGATCGGGCTCTGCCTCCCCGATCTCAGCCTCGCGATCGCGGAGGGCGCGGCCCACTGCGCGGCGCTCGTGGCCGAGTCGCGGCGCCGCATCCGGGCCGGGTACGCGCGCAGCGTCTACCTGGAGCTGCACCGGGAACGGCCCGAGGACGCGACCGAGCTCGTCTGCATCCTGCCGCAAGGCTTCGAGGAGGGCCGATCGTCCACCCTCGAGTCGCGGGCCTTCGACCTCCTGCTCAACCGGCCGGCGCGTTTCACCGCCTACAGCTCGACGCACCGGCGTGAGGACCGCCCGGGGGCGATCGTGCGTCTCGACGAGGGGGTATTCAATCCCTTGCCCCCACTGCATACGACGCTCATGCTCGACGAGTCGAGCTTCGACCCGCGCAAGGCCGAGGCGCGCTCGGTGGATGTGAACCTCGAGGTCGAGCTGACGCCCCTCGGTGTCTTGCAGACGACGCTGGTCAGCGAGCCGCTCGATCGCCGCTGGCGGCTCGATTTCAACCTGCGGGCGGCGGCGGAGCCGCGCGACCCGAGCGGGCCGGCCCCGGGCGTAGCGGACGAGGCGCTGCGCGCGGGCTGCGAACGCATCGCGCACTTCTATGGCAAGAAGCAGGACCTGGGAGAAAAGGACAGCGCCAAGTCGCTCATCAAGGACCTGGAGCGGATCCTGGGACAGCAGCGTACCGTGTGGGGCCTGCCGCTCCTGCGGGGTCTGTGGCCCTCGCTGTATCCGGGGATGACCCGCCGGGGACGTTCGCTGGCGCACGAGAACACCTGGCTGTACCTGGCGGGCTTCCTGCTGCGCCCCGGCTATGGCGCGGAGCTCGATCCCTGGCGCATGTCGCAACTGTGGGGCGCCTGGT
>JBQTJM010000161.1:0-7365 GCA_052387115.1 Gammaproteobacteria bacterium
GAGCACCTTTCGAGTAGCTCCAGTCGGCCACCACTGGTACAATTTACCAGCGTGCGTCCGGCCAATCGATACTGTTCAGCGGCAAGGGCATAGAAGTATTCGCTGGCCGTGAGATCGGGCAATTGCCAGGACTGCCCGGCCGAGAAGTACCGCGGGTCGAAGTGGCTTTGGTCAGGCCCATGGGCGATGACCGTCGCATTGGGCGGGCCTTTCACGGCAAAAGTGTGGTCACAACCGACGAGGGCGACACGTTGGAATCCCATGTGAAAAGCGAGCTGCATGGCGACAAATGTCACTGTATGCCCTTGACAGATGCTCATGCTGCAGTCTCGGGCGAACTTGGGTATAGCTGAAGTGTGTAGGAATGTAACACGTGAGCGAGCTTTGACACACCGTTGCGCCGCAAAATCAATGAATAGGGAGATATCGGTCGCGTTAAAGAAATCGGCGTTCTGTTGAATAACGAGCTTGTTTATGGAGATAATCGAGCTGGGCCGGAATGCGCTTCTATCGAATAGGAGATTAATCTTATTCAGACCGAACGTAAAGGTCCCGTGCAGGGATTCAAGGTCCACGGAATTCAAGGAGGGCCCGTTGCAGAGTATGATGGCGGACTGGCCCTTGTGACTATCGAGCATGGCGATGAGACGGGACCGGGATACCCATGCAGAGGGGTGGAGATCCCACGCCAGCCGTTTGAGAATGAGCGCCAACCCGGTTCGATAGGGGTTAATGGTTGGTGTAGCGCCGTGTGCTACAGGTGTGTCGTGACTCATGGATGGCTGATTTCGAGGGATCATGAAAAGGCCGGCCGGTTCCGGAATGGCTGCCGGGGAAGATCACATCGGCGAGGAGCGCAGCCGGCCGAGGGCGGCACGGAGCCTGGCCGCCGCATCGGGGTGATGCGCGTCCAGATAGGCCACGAGCCCGGCCCGGGTCCGGTGAATCAGGGCCCTGGCGCGGCGCTTCACTGTCGTCGCCCCGCGCTGAACCGTCGTCACCGCGCGGTAGACCTTCGGCACGGCGCGCTGAACCGCCAGGCCCAGCCATGGGATCGATCGAGTCGGGGATGGGCGCTCGATCGCCATGCGCGCGGCATGCGCGAGGGTCTCCGCGTCGGCTGCGTCTCTCGCGGCGATGCAAAAACCCCACGCCCGCGGGCTCCCGAGGTGGCAGGGGTAGGGCACAAGCCGCCGCCACCGCGCTTTCATAAGCTTTGGCCCGAAGTGCGCCACAGGGTGCCATTCGCTGACCCAGATCCGATAGCCCTGTGCGACCAGCAAGCCCGCCAAGTCGTGCAGGGTGTGGCCGGTCTGCCGCGTTTCGTGCTCGTCGAAGGCACACATCACGAATCGCGGCCGGCACTGCGCCCACGGGACGCCTTGCAGGATCCCGACGTGGGGGCGGTCCACCATGAGGAGGTCCAGGTGGAAGAGCCTGCGTTCCTCGATGAAATCGCGTACCGCCGTGGTCGCGACGTGTTCCGCCGATCCGCCACCCGGCTCTGGGCGGGCACGGGGGCCCGCCCCTACTGCGGTGGTGGGGTCCGGCGCCAAGGCGTGTACCGTGAAACCGCCCGTCAAGAAGGGCGCGAGCGTGTCGTGGGCGCGGGCTCCCACGGCCACCACGATCCCTCCCTCGGTCTGGGACAGCACCTCGGCCACGAGCGCGGCCTCGTTGATGGTGCGGCGGGCTCGACGCGCATGGCACCCGCAGAGACCCGCATCGTCGGCACTCCTGGGCTTGACACCGGGCGCGAAACCATGTCGGCTCGCTGCCTCCGAAAGCCCCGCGTGCAGCCGTTCCCGGACCGCCTGCGCCGGGTGCTGCTCGAATGCGAAGGCCCGCCCCCGGGCGCCCAGGGTCCGGCCATGGTCCGGGTCGGCCGTGAAGCGCCGCAGCGCGGCTTCCAAGCGCGCCGGATCGCGCGTCGTCACCACTTCGGCCACGCGGTGCTCGGCGAGATAGGCGACCGTGGCGATGACCATCGGCCCATAGGCCATGACCGGTACCCCGGAGGCCAGACATTCAGGCATCTTGTTGGCCATCGAATATCGCACATAGGCAATGCTCCGTGCGTCGAAGTTGTACGCGATGAGCAGGAGGTGGCAATCGATCAAGAGCCTCCGATAGCCCTCTTCCGATATCCCCGCCTCGTGCACCGAGACGCCTCGACATTTCCCGAAGACCGCGTCGGCCTTGGCTTTCCAGGTCCGTGTCGTATGGATCTCCAGCCGTACCCCGAGCTCCTCGTGCAGTTGATCCACGACCTCGGCGACGTCCATGAGGCTCCGCAGTCCCATGTCGTCCGCCAGTCCCCCGACATACCGTATCAACAAGGGCTCGGTGCTGGCGCGCCTTGTCGCTCGCTCGCCATCGAGCGCCTGCCAGGCGGCCGGCTCGACGCCGTTGGCGATGGCCTGAAACCGGAGCCCGTAACGGGCCTCGAAGGCCGAAGACATCGCCTCGCAGATGCTCAGGCGCACCGCGCTCCCTTCGAGCAACCGGGGGAGCCGCCGCATCAAGCTGTTGTTGCCGTAGAGGCCACGCGCGCCGGCGCGAGCCGGCCAGTCGTCCATGAGGTGAGTGCAGAGGGGCACCCCGAGCGCGTCGATGGCCCGCAGCGCGAGCTCGTGGAAATAGTGCGGGTGATCATGGGGCCGGAAATAGACGACGTCGGGATCGAAAGATCGGCACCAGGCGAGCGCCTCCGCGGGATCGCTGGGGTCATCGAGCGCCGCGGGCACCGCGGCGCCGCGGTACAGCCCGAAGCGCCCGTGCCCGGCCGCAAATACCTGCGCCAGTCGGCCTTCCGGCCACCCCGTGAACAGGGTCTTTTTGATCTGCCCCGTGGCGGAGCTCGACCCGAGGCAGGTCATGTCCAGGATCAGGACCCGAGGGAAGAGGGACATCGTCCCCGCGCCGTCCACGGGCCGAAACAGCGATTCATAGTCGACCCGCTCGAAGACCTCGAGCTTCCCGCCGATCGTGGCGTTGCGGATCCTGACCCCACGGGCCTCCGTCACGCGCCGCGCTTCTTCGTAAGCCGCGACCATCTTGTCGACCTGGGGATCATGCCAGCGATAGCCCTTCCCGAAATAATCCGGGTGGAAGTGATTGGGGTCGTCCCCTTGCATGTCGAGGACCGCCACCCCATAGTGATCGTGTCTCTCCACGGTCTTCGGGATCTCGTAGCTCGCATCCACCCCGACCAGATAGATCTCAGGAAAGCCGAGATAAAACGCGAGCTGCATGCACGTGAAGGTCACCGTGCAGCCGGTGTAAGTGATGCGGCTCGCGTCGGTCGAGAACGCGAAGCCCGCCGGGTTGGGACGCGGCCTATGGTTGAAGAAGAGGGTATCCGGCCCCTCATCGAGGCAATAGGCGAGATTGAACGGGAATAATTTGAGCGGGCCTTTGATCGCGTTGATCTGCCGGGCCCGGTCCTCCGCCACCAGATGGTCTTCGATGACGTAGAAGGTCGGGGTGAAGCCCATCTCGTCGAACTTCAAGAACAGACCGTTCACCCCGAAGGTGACCTCATCGCGCAGTTTCGTGAGGTCGGTGCAATTGAGGCTCGGGCCATTGCCGATGATGAAGCAGCGCCCCTTGCCGGCGTATCGCCGGCGCAGCTCCCGCAGCCGCGGCGCGTACTCGCGTTTCCACCACCATTCGTAGATCGCGCGCACTCGCTTCAAGCCGGCCACGCGCTCCGCGACGGGAACGGCCTCGGTCGGGAGGAAGATCCCGCCCCTGAGCGGCAACTCCTCGATGAGACGCCGTTCCTCGACCCGGAGCCGCGCCGCTCGATCGTCCGTCTTCGACTTCATCACGGGCCCGGCCTGCTGCTGTCACCAGCGACATCGGCCGTGTGACCCGCCGTCACGGGCTCGACCCTGGGCCTCTTGCGCGCACGACGACGGGGTTCGTAGGTGTCCCGGTAGTGCGTCACGACCTCTTCCGCCGGTCCGACCGCGCGCGTGCAGCCATCCTCGAGCCATACCGCGCGGTTACACAGTTCCAATATCGTCTCCGTATTGTGCGACACCAGGACCACGGTCTTGTCGGAGCGGATCTTCTCCGTCAAGACCGCGGTGGACTTCGCGCGGAACTGCGCATCGCCGACCCCGAGGACCTCATCGATGAGCAGGATGTCCGGGTCGAGCTGAAACGCGACCGCGAAACCCAACCTCGCCCGCATGCCCGCCGAGTACTCGGCGATGGGCTCATCGAAGAAATCGCCGAGCTCGGCGAACTCGGCGATGGCCTCGATGCGCTCGGCGATCCGGGGCCGCGTCAACCCGAGCATCATGCCGCTCAGCATGGCATTCTCACGCCCGGTCAGGTAGGCCAGAAACCCGAGCTGCAAGGCGAGCAGGGTGGCGCTCAGGTGCTGACCGGATATCGAGCCCTTGTCCGGGCGCGTGATCCCGGCCAGGATCTTGAGCAGGGTGCTCTTGCCGCAGCCATTGCGACCGACGACGCCGAGGGACTCGCCACGGTAGAGGTCGAACGATACGTCCTTGAGCGCCCAGAAACGCTGGCGCCGGAAGAACCCCTTGCGCAACCAATACGAGGCGCCGACATGGCGCAGGGACAGGACCGGCTTCGCCCCCGGCCCCATTCAGTCCACCACCTTCGGGTAGACCCGGTCGTAGCGCGTCAGGAGATAGATCGCCGGGACCACGATGGCGCAGGAGAGCAGCGCCACCAGGCCCAGGGCGCCGAAGTCCGGCCATCTCTGATGGATCAAGACGTCCCGGTAGCTCTCGATGAGATTGGCCATGGGATTGAGGTAGAACCATGGCCTGGCCCCCTCGGGCAGCTGCTCGGCCGGGTAGAACACCCCCGAGAGGAACATCAGCATGCGCAGCCCGTAATCGACGAAGTTCCTGAGATCGGGGATGAAGGGCATGAGCGCGGCCAGGAGATAGGCGAGGCTGCCGGAGTATAGGAATTGGACCGCGACGATGACGGCGAGGGCCGTGTAAGGCGGCGAGAAACCGAGGCCATAGACGATGCAGAACGCGATGAGGAGCAAGAGCACGACCACGAAGTGCAGGAACGCGATGAGGATCGCGACGGTGGGAAAGATCAGCTTGGGGATGTAGACCTGGCTGATGAGCGATGCCGCCGCGCGCACGGTGTTGGCGCCCTTGGAGACCGTCGTGGCAAACCACTGCCACACCGCCACCCCGACCAGGAGGAACGGGATGAAATCCTCGGTCTTGGTCTGCAGGAACAGTCCGAAAACGACATAGTACGTCGCCATCACGACCAGGGGGTCGATCAACCACCACAGGTAGCCGATGTAGGTGTGCGCCGTTTCCGCACGTATGTCGGCGTAGGTCTTGTACAGGATCAGATCGAAATAATGCTTGTCACGCATGATGGGGCCGGGAAAGCGCACAGATTACCATGTCATGCACCAGGTTATTCCCTCCCCCTGGCAGGGGGAGGGCGAGGCTGGGTAAAGTAGGGTGGGTTAGGCGCGGCGCCGTAACCCACCGACCCGGCGCGCGGCGCGCCACCTTGCCTGAAAACGCGCCAGCACATTCCAACGAGTCGGCCCCTGTTCGACATTTGGGGGGCCGACGCTTATTCCCTCCCCCTGGCAGGGGGAGGGCGAGGCTGGGGGTTCTGCGTCGCATAGTTCTGAGAGACTCGACCCCCATCCTAACTTTCCCCCTGCCAGGGGGAAGGGATGAAAAAGGTTCTTTCACACTTTCACAAACTCTCAGAGCGGGTCATGCAGCCTGCTCGAGATGCCGCCGTCGACGCGCAGCACCGCGCCGTTGATGAAACCCGCCGAGGCGAGGAACAGCGCGCACTCCGCGACCTCTTCCGGCAGCCCGATGCGCCCGACGGGGTGCATCTCGCCCAGTTGCCGGAGCGCCTCGTCACGGCCCGCGAAGCCGGCCTCGAGCATCGGTGTCGCGACGGCGCCCGGCGCGATGGCGTTGACCCGTACCCGGGTCCCCAGCTCGGTGGCCATGCTGCGCGTCATACCCTCCAGGGCCGCCTTGCTGCTCGCATAGCAGCAGAAGCCCGGTTTCGTCACCTTTGCGTGGACGCTGGTGATATTGATGACGGATCCCCGCGCCCGCACGAGCTCGGGCAGGAGTCCCTGGGTGAGCAGGAAAGGCGCGAGCAGATTGACGTGCAGGCTCCTCTGCCAGTCCGCGACCGACAAGGCTTCCACCGGCCCGAGCACCTGACAGGCGGCGTTGTTGACCAGTACCGAGAGGCCCCCATTGTTGATGGGCGAAATTACCCCACGGATGCGCTCGAGCCCGCTTGCCAGTCCTTCCGGAGACGCGCACAGGGCCTCGAGATCGGCCTCGACAAAGGCCTCGCAGCCGGCCGCCCCATGCACGCGATCGAGCCCGATGACCCGATAGCCGGACTCCCCGAAGCGGCGGCACAGCGCCTGACCCAGCCCCCCGGCGGCGCCGGTGATGAGGGCGACCTCGGCCACGGCTAGCGGTCCCCGAGCCCCAGGAGCTCGAACAAGAGCCGGATGGCGCGCTCGCTCGTGCGCCGTACCGCCTCGGCCGTGTTGGAGGCGTTGTGCGATCCGAAGACGCAGCGCGCGAGGCCCCGCAACGGGGAGGACGCCGGCAGCGGCTCGACCTCGAAAACATCCAGCGCCGCGGCGTACACCCTGCCGCGCACCAGGGCGCGGTGCAAGGCCTCTTCGTCGATGAGACCCCCGCGTGCGACATTGACGATGCGCACCCCGGGCTTGACCCTGGCGAGCATCCTGTCGTTCAGCATATGCCGGTTGTCCGCGTTCAGTGCGCAGGTGAAGACCAGGAAATCACAGTTCTCGATCCCCGACGGCCAGCGCGCGGCCGCGACCTCCGGCAGTGCGGGATCGGGCTGGAAGGCCGGGTCATAGGCGATCACCGTCATCCCTGCGGCGCGCGCCCGGCGCGCGACGTTCCTGCCGATGTCGCCGTAGCCCACAAGCCCCAGCCGCTTGCCTTCGAGCGAGACGCCCCGCGGCTTGGGCCAGGCGCCCCGGCGCACCTCGCGGTCGATGAAGAAGGTCTCGCGGGCGAGCCCGACGAGGTAGCCCATGGCCACATCGGCGACCTCCGACCCGAACATCTGGGGCGTGTTCGTGACGGGGAGGTCGAGCGCCAGCGCCGCCCCGAGATCGACGTTGTCCACCCCGATCCCCCATTTGACCGCGGCCCGCAGCCGCCCGGCCCGGCCGGCTTCGAAGACCTCGGCGGTGGCGGGATCGTCACCGATGATCCAGCCCTCGAAGCGCGGCACGAGCGCGATCAGCTCGGCTTCCGAGACGCTCTGCACCACCTCCGGGCAGTAGACCCCCACGCCGCGCTCGACAAACCGCTC
>JBQTJM010000162.1:0-10185 GCA_052387115.1 Gammaproteobacteria bacterium
CAGGAACTGGGCTACGACGCGCTGTTCGCGGCCTCCTCCCAAGCCATCAAGGCCCTGGTGCACGATCCGCGCTTTCTCGGCGCCGATCGAGCCGGCTTCTTCGGTGTGCTCCACACCTGGGGCCGACAGCTGCAGTATCACCCCCACATCCATTACGTGGTGCCGGGCGGGGCGCTCTCCTCCGAGGATGGCGCCTGGTATGCCTCGAGCCCCGGCTTCTTCTTGCCCGTGAAAGCCCTCTCACGACTCTTCCGCGGCAAGTTCCGCGCGCGGATCCGCAAGGCCGCACTGCTTGATCAGATCCCTTCCGAAACCTGGCAGCAGGACTGGAACGTCAACTGCCAGGCGGTCCCCAACGCCGAGGCCTCGATCCAGTATCTCGCCCCCTACGTCTTCAAGGTGGCCATCTCGGATCACCGCATCCTCAAGGTCGAGGAAAACGCTGTCTCCTTCTCCTACAAGAAACCCGGCAGTGTCCGTTTGAGGACCCTCATGCTCGATCCCTCGGAGTTCATCCGCCGTTTCCTCCAGCACGTGTTGCCCAAAGGTTTCATGAAAGTCCGCTATTACGGCTTCCTCTCGCCCACCGCCAAGGTGCCCTTGGAGGACATCAAGGTCCTGGTCGAACTGGCCCATGGCTTCACCGTGACCGTGCCCGAGATCGAGCGACCCCCTTGGCCACAACCGATCTGCCGGGCCTGCGGTGGGCGACTGCGCTTCCATAGCGCCGTGCGTACCCAGCGCAGCACTCGGCCTTTGCCCATGAGTGCCGGGCCCCCGGGCTCGATCGCCCTCCCAGCCAATGGATAGACCCTAGCCACCACCACCCTTGCCAGGGGCCTCTGCGCTCGGTATTTCTTCCGGGCCAGGGGCCCCTTTTTGCCCAACGCCAACTTTGCCTTGCCGGACGTGTCCCTTGCCCCCATCTGAATCGAGAAAACCCACCAAAAACCCATCGGCTACTGCTACTCTGACCGCTTTACGCCTCAAGCCACCGCCATCCCTCACCACGCTACTCGCCCGCTACTGAAGCTTTCCCCTTATAAAGCGCCGTACCCGATACCGGGCTTCTTGAACAATGGATTGAAACGACCTTTCAGGTCGTCTCAATCCTTATTGGATAGGGTAGGGCTGTGGGGGTAGGCGTTGCGAGCAGTTGGCTGCGCCAGCAACGCGAGCAGGAGCGCGTGCCTCACGTCGGCTCCGCCTCGTTGGTGACGACGCGGTTGCGCCCCGCCTCCTTCGCCTTGTACAGGTTCTGGTCGGCGACCTTGATGAGCGCGGCGTCGCCGGTGGCGTCCTTGGGATAGGTGGCCACGCCTGCGCTCACCGTCACCTTGCCGAGCGGCTGCGTGCTGCCGCCCTTGAACGCGTACGCCTCGACGTCCCGGCGCACGTGCTCTGCGAAGCGCGCCGCCTCCTCGCGCGTGGCCCCGTAGAGCAGCGCAACCAGCTCCTCGCCTCCGTAGCGCGCCGGGATGTCCCCGCGCCGGCCCGCGCTCTTGAGGATCGCCGACACCTCTACCAGGACCACGTTGCCCTCGGAGTGGCCGTTGGTGTCGTTGTAGTGCTTGAAGTGGTCAATGTCGAACATGATCAGCGAGATCAGGTCGCCGGTCTGCCGGGCCCGCTCCAGCTCGATCTCGAGGCGCTCGCGGAAGAAGCCGTAGTTGTACAGCCGGGTCAGCACGTCCGTGATGGCCTGCTGGTGGGTCTTGGTGACCTGGCGGGTAAGGCAGCGCACGCGCTCCACCTGCAGCCAATACAGCTCCTCCAGCATGTCCGGGCGCCGGCGCAGCAGGTTGCGGAAGTCGGGGGCCAGGATCTTCAGGATGCGGCAGGAGGCGCGCGCGCGCACGGCGGCGGAGCGGGAGCGTCCGTCCGTGCACGCGAGCTCACCCACCAGCGCCCCCGCGTCGAGCGTACGCAGGATGACCTCTTCGCTCTCGTCTCCCCCTTCGAGCAGGACCTCCAGCGTCCCGTCCAGCAGCAGGACTACCGAGTCCCCCGGGGCTCCCTCGTGCCAGAGCATCGTTCCCGCGCCGAGCCGCGTCTCCGTCCCGATGCGGGACAGCTCCGGATAGAAAGGTTGTAGGCTCCGCTCCGCCAAAGGTGCACGCTCCGTTTCGGTGATCGTATCCTAACGCGGAGCTCGAGCCGCGGCCAGCGGAATTGCCCAGTAAGGGACGCCCCCCCCCTCGTTGCGGAGTCAATCCCAGCCCGCCACATCGGCTCGAAAGACGCGCACCTGCCTTAGAACCCTCTCGCGCTTCAGGTTGAACCACACCATGGCGGCGGTGATGGCGGCGCCGGCGGCCATGAGCATCACGGCCTTGGCCAGGCGTCCGTCGGGATAGAAGCGCACCAGCTGGCCCAGCACGTTGACGATGAGGAAGGTCACGCCCGCGTACAGTAGCGCCCGGATGCGGAGCGCGATCCCGAACGCGGCCCCGACCAGGCTCAATAGGAGCGCGAGCGCGAAGACGCCGAGCCCCGGGATCAGGAACACATCGGCGGTGGCGCTGGCGTAGAGCAGGGTCACGGCACCCAGGCGGGTGCCGTGGACGACGCTCGGTTTGACCTCGCGCCGGTGCAGGTGGAGGAGGATCAAGACGCTCAGGCTGGCCGGGATGAGATACAACTGGATCAGCCCGGCATCGCGTGCGACACGAGGGATCCAGAGATAGAGCGCCGCATTCAGGGCCAGGACGCCGAGATAGAGCGGCGTGGCGGTCCGGGTCGTGCGGCGCATCAGGAGATACACCGATCCGGCCGTGACGAGCCCGAGGCTCGCCGGGACCGAGGCGAGCTGGAGCGGCACCGTCATGAGGACGGCGAGCGGCATGAGGTAGGCGAGGTGCAGGAGCGGGCGCGAGTCGAAGAAGCGCTGCAGGAACACCAGCCCATAGGCTACGACGATGAGGGCGGCCGTGTCCCACAGGCTCACCGGACCGAGCCCGAGCACCGTGAGGCGCAGGTAAAACCCCAGCGCGCCGGCCCACAGGCACACCGCGTAGACCCACGGCGATTGCGGTGCGACGCGGGCGCGCCGCAGGCCGATCCAGAGGATCGACACTGCCGCGATCGAGGCCGCGACCCCATCCCACGGATCGGCCGCCAGCGGCGAGCCGGCGGCCAGCCCCTCGGCCAGGGCCAGGAGGTGCAGTGACCATTCGATCACGGCCACGCCGCAGAGCCAGGGCCAGGACCGTGCGGCCAGGGCCAGGAGCGGCGACTGACTCACGCCGGCGCCCGACGATGCGAGGCGTTCGAGCACCGAGGTGAAGACCGCCAGCTCCAAGGCGTACCAGGGCAGAAGCAGGGGGGCTGTGTCCACCGGAACGAAGGCCAACGGCCAGGCGTGCAGGAACACGATCATCATCCCGAGCGCCGCCATCCGCCAGGCGTGCCGCCCGGTCGCGCCGAGACCGGTGGCGAGACCGATCACCACGGCGAGGGTCAGGAGCTGCTCGGGCACGGGGACGTCCCCATAAAGCAGCAATGCCACGATGCTCATGACGGTACCGAGCGCACAAGAGCGCAGCAACGGCGCGCGCGGCTCGATGCCAGGCAGGCGCCGGATCGCCGCGTACACGACGAGCGCGAAGCCGGCCATCGCCAGCGGCGGGTGAACAATCGAGGATGCCAGCATCAGATACCCGCCCCACCACCCCCCCGCGCACGCCGCCACCAGGCCGTGCATCCCAACCGACGTGCGAGACAGGCGAAGCGCGTGGCCCATCGACACGGCCAAGGTGAGCGACAGGAGGATCACGAACCCGGCCTGGCCGCTGCGAACGCCCGGAAACGACAAGAAGAGCGCGTCCCACACGCACGCGCCCAGGGCCAGGAACCCGAGCCCGATCCCGAGCGACGCGGCGGCCGTGAACGGCGCCGCCAGATCGTGCCCGCCCCACCCCATCCGTGCGGCGATGCCTGCGCCATAGCGCTGCCACGAGCATCCCGCGTAGAGAAGGACATTGGCCCAGGCCAAGAGGCCGATCAGGAGCCATTTCACGAGCTCGACGGAGGAGGCCATCGGGATCGACGCATCGAGGAGGGCGAGGATCGACAGGCCACCGGCGGCCGCGAGGCCGGAGACGGCGCCCCACGCCCAGCCGGGCCAGGTGCTGTGGCCGAGCAGGAGGAACAGGTAACCGGACGCGGTCAGGAGTCGCAGCGCCAAGGCACCGCACCCTACCTCGACATCCGAGAGTCCCGCCGCGATGAAGCCGAGGCCGAGCCACGGCCAGGTGCCGGCATCGAGCGCGGAGCGCGGCCATCGGGCGTTGAACGCCGGGACCACGAAAGCCGCTAGCGACCCTAGGACATAAGCCCAGCCCAGGCTGGCGACGGACACCCACGCGCCCGCCCCAAGAGTGATGAGAGCGCTCCCCCCGGCGGCGCTCAAGAGGAGCCCGACACCGATCCCGCGCACCGGCGCGAGGAGCGCCGCGGGGATGGGCCAACGCAAGGGTGGGAGGGCCAGCGCCAGCGCCAGCAGGACCCCGGGGAGCTCGCCGCCACGGTGCCAGGGTACGAGCGCGCCGAAGGCGGCGAGGAGCACGGAGACGTAGCAGAGACCCGCGACGACGCGTAGGGGCCCGCTCAGGCGCCCGGCCCCGCTCGGCCAGCGGTGCACCGCGTCCGCCCCCAGGGCGAACAGCAAAGACACGATCGCGAGCGTGACCCAGAGGTCCGCCAGACCGGGATCCGTCAGCGCCATCCCGGCCAGGCCATCGTGAAATTCAACGAGCTGCGCGGTGAAGAGCGCGAGCACCAAGAGCATGAGACCCGCGAGATCCAGCACGAAGCGCCGGATCCGTGCCCCCAGCAGCACCGTGCCTCCCAGCGCCAGCACCAGGATCGGCGTGGTCCCATCGATCCGCTGCGCCAGCGTGATGCCATAGCCCTGCAGGCCGACGGCGATAGACGCCAAGGCCACCGCCGTGTGCGCGAGCGGCAGCGGATACAGGCCGCGGGCGGGGTCCGACCCCACGACCCGCGCCGCCGCCAGGAACGCGAGCGCGAGCAGCGCCAGCACGAGCCCGGCACCGGGATCGGCGGCCAGCGGCCCCAGGCCTTGTGTGGCGTTCATCGCGCCGTACAGGAAGAGCACGCCCAAGGTCAACGCCATAAGCATGAGATAGACATGGGCGCGCTTGCGGTAACACCCTGCCGAAGCGCCCCAGAAGCCGGCGGCGATCGCGGGGACCGGGAGCAGGCCGAGGCCGAGCGTGACGCGGGCGTCGAGCAGCGCCCCGATGGTTAAGGTCATACCCGCGAGGCAGAGGCCCATTGCGCTCGTGTGGGCCGTGCGCTCTATGACCGCGCGACCGCCGCCGCGCCCGTAGCCGCCACGAAGGCGCAGCGCGGTAGCGAGTCCCAGCGCCGCGGGTTGCCGCAGCACCCACAGCCCGCCCGCCCAGGCGATCAGGGCATAACCGGTGAGCGCGGCCAACATGGATTCCGTCGTCGTGAAGCCCAGGAGGTGCAGGGCCGCGAGCCACGCCCCGGCTCCCAGCACCAGGGCGACGGCGATGAGCTCGGCGCGGCGAAAACGCCCGGCGCACAGGACGCCCACCACGGCGCCCATGGCGGCGGACAACACCCAGGCCCATCCGAGCCGCCCTTGCACGAGCCGCATGAGAAGGTGCGCTATTCCGGCCAGCCACAAGACCACCATCGCCTGCGTGAGCGGGCCGGCCAAGAGCCGCTGGTATGCCGACCCGTGGCCCCGTCGCAACAACCTCCCCCACAGATTCACCGGCAGAGGATCGATAGCATGGTTCTCGACTTCCCCCCGCCGCCCGGGGGCCGCTGGCCCCAGCGCTACGCGCGCGACCCACAGGAGCATCGCCAGCACCATGAGCAAGCCGCCGGCCGAGGGCTCGGGGAAATAGCTGAGCTTGGCGAGGACCCCCGCCGCCGCGCAGCACCCGAGCGCCGCGTAGATGAGCGGGCGCAGAAAGAGCGCGAGGCCCAACCGGAAAGACAGCGCCCCGGAGAGCACGAGCACGATGGCCGGCATAGCCGCCGCTTCTCCCTGCCAGGACCAGGCACCGAGCGCGAGCGGAACCGCGAGGACCGCGGCGAGCAAGCCGCTGTCGAGCGACACCTCCGCGCGCGTCACCTGGCGCGCATCCAGGAGACCGAGCCCGCGCCCGATCCACAGCGCGGCCAGGACCAGGAGGCCGAAGCTGAGCTGCGTGGCCCAGGCCATGGCCGGCCAACGCGGCGCATAGGCGAGCGTGAGGGCGCACAGGAGCAGGACGCCGTAGCGCCCGAGTTTCTCCGCTACCCCGCCCGGACTCGCGCCGCCGACCGTGTGCGCCCCGGTCCGGGTCGCGATCAACGCATACCAGAGGCCCGTGGCGGCAGCCCCCGTCGCGAGCCCGACGAGCCCCGGCTCGCCGTTCCAGAGGCCCCAGGCGGTGAGCGACCAGAGCGCGAATCCCAGTGTCCAGGAAGCGATCTCACCCAGTCGCGCCGAGCGCCCGGCCAGCAGCGAGCGGTTCAGGGCATAGAGCCCCGCGAGGCCCGGCAAGGCGAGGAGGAGGTGCAGGGCCGGATCGAACGGCCGCAGCACGACGAGCGCGTAGAGCCAAGAGGCCGAGCCGAGCAAGAGGTAGAGCGGGGTCAGGGTCAGGTAATGCCAGACCACGAAACCGTACAGCCCGATGGCCAGGACCAACGTCACGCCGCGCGCCACGGGCGCGCCCGAGGCGAGCCCGAGCGCGAGCACCGAAAGCCCGTAGATCGCGAGGTTGAACCGTGACAGGAATGCGTGGCCACCGCTCCAGTGCTTGAGCCGGGCATCGACGTAGAAGAGCAAACCGCAGACGGCCATGAGGAACGGCCCGTAGTATCCCTGCGGTACGAGCACGCCCTCCGGCGCGCCCCAGGTGGCGTGCAGAAAGGCGATGAGCACGGCATAGAAAAGGGTGCCGGCGGCGTAGATCGCGCTCTTGCGGCGCTCGACGAAGATCGCCTGGAGCCATTCGTCGGTGAAGCGCAGGAGCGCGTGGCCCAGGAGTAAGAGGATGACCAGGTGGATGAGGGCGATCCCGGCCCAGCTCCGCCACACGTCGAGGAGCGGGACGGCGAGCTGGGTGGCGGACAGCCCTAGGAAGAGACGCGGGTGGGCGCCCAGGCGCCGATCCATCACCCCGGAAGCCAGCAAGACGGCCGGATAGAGGAGGCCCAGGGACAGGGCCGCGGCCACGAGCGCGGCTGCCACGAACCCGAGCGACGGGGAGGCCGAGAGCAGGCGCGTGGCGGCCGCGATGGTCAGCGGCACCAGGAGCGCGCCCAGCGCCGTCAGCACCTCGCTCGATACGCGCAACTCCGGTCGGCGGCGGCAAAGCTCATAGCCGCCGCCGATCAGCAGGAGCGTATAAAGGAGCAGGGCGCCCCAGATCGCGAGGGCCTTCCCGAAACCCGTGGTGTAAGAGACCAGGAACACGGAACCGGCGACGAAGCAGAAGCCCCCGATGAACCACCCGATGTTCTGCGCCAGGAACGGCGCGATGAACGCGTGCCAGCCCGAGACCGCCTCCAGGGTCCGTTCCAGCAGGCCGCGCTCGGCGGGCCTCCAGGCGTGGCTCGCCGCGACTTCGCGATCGGCGGTCGGAGCAACGGCCCTCCACTCCTGCTCCCGGCGGGAGGGGGTTGAGGGGTGGGTCCCCTCCTGCTCGTCCATGGCGGCCGGCGCCGTACCGGCCGCCTTTCCCGGGACCACGACCGGCGCACCCGGCGACCCGATCGCCGCCTTACCCGCGGCACCGTGGGCCTGCAACGGCGGGTCTTCCGGCCCGCATTTCTCACCACTGCCCGTCGCGAGGGCGCTGAGCCGCCGGTCTGGCGGGCCGCACGGACTGAAAGACGGCGAAGGCGTAGCTGACACTACGTCGAGCCGGCTCGAAGGAGTACGGCCCGCCAGGCCGAGCGGATCGGCGGCCGCAGCAGGGTGGTGGTGAGAAATGCGGGCTAGCCCCGCGACCGAAGACTCCGCCTCCGCCCACGGTTCGTCGGCCTCGGCCCAAGGCGCTGCGCCCACGACCAGTCCCCGCGCCGATAGCAAGCCAAAGCCCCGCGCGCGGCGCGCACGCCACTCCTCGCTCCCGGGTCCCGCCTCGACGGCGCGAAGCTGTTCCAGCCACAGGCCGTCGATCCCGGCACACAGCTCCGCATAGTGCTCGGCGGGCAAGGTGCCCGCCGCATGCCGGCGGTCGAGGTCCAGGCGCAAGGTCGCGAGGTCGATCGCGGCCGAGAGCGAGAACCCCTGGCCCGCGCTCGTCTCCCCGGACCGCACGTGGTCCGGGTCCCACGATGGCGGCGCCGAAGGCCCCGGCCTGCGGCTCCGGTACCACAGGATCCCCAGCACGATCGCAACCGGCCAGAACAGCGTGTTGCCGGCATCCGTCCAGCCCAGGATGGCGAGCAGTACGGCCACCGGCCAGCCCACGACGACGGCCGCGATGATGATCAACAACAGGTACATAGCATCCCCCAGGGCGCCTGGTGAGCCGGCCCCGGGCGCGCTACCGATCCGGGGAGGATCAGGACCCCTGCACCTTTCTCTTGAGCGCCGCGAGCTCGTCCTCGACCTCGACGCGCACCTCCATTTCGAGGAAATCGCGCTCCAACCGCGAGCGGTCGTCGCTCAACTCATCCAGGGCCGCGGTGCGGGCCTCCATCTCCGCGACCTTGTCCTCCATGCGGGAAAAGCTCGCCTGGGCGGCGATGCCGGCGTCGAAGGCCGCGAAGGTGCTGTCCATATGCTCGCGGGCCTCGGCGGCGCGCTGCCGCGCCACCAGCGTGCCGCGTTTGCGGCGCGCCTCCTCGAGCTTGGCCTCGAGCGCCCGGAGCTGGGTCTTGAGCCGCTCGCTGGTCTTTGTGGCGGCCTGCCAGGAGGGCTCCAGGGCCTTGCACACATCGGCGTGCTCGCGCTTGCGCACCAGCGCCGCGCGCGCCAGCTCCTCGCTGCCGTTGCGCACGGCCTGCTCGGCCTTCTGCCCCCAGTCCTCGCACTGCTTGCGGTTCAGCTCCAGCTCCCTTTCGAGGCGTTTCTCGCTCGCGATCGCCTCGATGACCCCTTCTTTGGAGATCCGGATGTTGTCCTCCATCTCGCGGATGATCTGTTTGACCATGCGCTCGGGGTCCTCGACCCGGTCCACCAGGTCGTTGATGTTGGCGGTGATGACATCGTTGATGCGTTTGAAGATGCTGACCATGACGCGCTCCTTTTGGTGTAGGTACGTAGAACACACGTTAATAACTGATGCGCCGTATCGCCTACCCGCATGCCGGCTTTAGTCGGGCGTAACCACCCGGCGCCGGGGCCCGGGGTCGAGACGGCCGAGAAACGCCAGGAACGAGTCGGCAAACACGACGTGGTAACGGCCACTCCGCCGGGCCTCCTCGGGGGTGGTCGTCGAAGCGCACATTGGCCGCGAACAGTCCGGCACCGACGCGCTCCATCGGGCCACGTAGATGTGCGCGGGGGTGTAGCCCCCGTGCTCGACCCACGCCTGCGCCGCGGCGCGCGTCCTGACCGCCCCGCGCGGGGCCAATGCCGCCGTCAGCACCTCCAGCACCCATTGGTTGGAGTCTGGTAGGACGTCGCGAACGGAAAAGCGATGATGAGGTGAAGGAGCTGTCCGAGGCCTCGGTGAAGGTCACGCCCGCAAGCTCGATCGCCTGGCGCGCGATTTCGAGGAGCTCGCCGATCTGGACCTCGCGCTCCAAAACAGAGCATCGGGCTCCTGGTCGCCTGCCTCCTGGGTGCTCTCGATGTTGGCACGCGGAGCGCCCGAAAGGTCCCCATGAATAAAGATCGTATTCGCGAGGCATTCCCGAAAAGCGCGGAGCTTGGCGTGGGCTTGACATTATCTCATCATGAGATAACTCTCCTGCCATGAAGCTGCTCTCGAACAAGGCGCTGCGCGAGCTCGTCGGCCGCCATCCGGAAGCCGAGGCTCCCTTGCAGAGCTGGAAGCGGATCATCGAGAAATCGGCCTTCGGCGACTTCGCAGCCCTGCGTCGGTCCTTCCGGGCGGTGGACAAGGTAGGGGACAAGCTGGTCTTCACTATCGGGGGCAACAAGTGGCGCCTGATCGCGCATGTGAATTTCGAACGGAAGATCGTGTATGTAAAAGCGGTGTTGACGCACGCCGATTGTGA
>JBQTJM010000163.1:0-7879 GCA_052387115.1 Gammaproteobacteria bacterium
CTGGTCGCGAAAGACCACGTGCTCGCGCATGCCAAGCCGTTCAGCCTCCCGCTCGAGCGTCGTCCGATACCCTTCTCCGTGCCGGTGTAAGACCCCCGGGTGGGTCGCACCGACGACGAAATAGACAGCGTCCGGGAACTCGGCGGTCAGGGCCGGCAGCGCGCGGATGACGGTCTCGATGCCCTTGCCGGGGCCTAGGAGCCCGAACGTCAACAGCATCCGCTGCCCGGAAACACGCCACCGCTAACGGCGCCGCTGCGGCCAAAGCCACCGCGCCCAGCCAATGTAATGATCGCTTCATGGTAACCTCCACAATGTATGATTCGAAAAACACGCGCCTCGCCTTGCAGTTCTTCTCCGGCAATCCCTGGATCACTGGAAAATGCCGACCCTTGCGTGCATTTCCTGATTCCGTGGAATCGACAGGATCGAGAAGCGTGCAGCCGGAAGAATCGCCGGGCCGTCGCTACTTCAGACGGATATCGTTTGTGACCGCCACTACTCCGGGTACCTTGCTAGCCAGAGCCGCAGCCCGTTGCCGTTCCGCTTCGGTGGTGGCGAACCCGCTAAGCTGGACCTCTCCCTTGAAGGTCTCCACATTGATGTCCAGACCACTGACCTGCGGGTCATGGAGCAGGGTGGTCTTTACCTTCGTGCTCAGCGTCGTATCATCGATGTACTCTCCGGTGCTTTCCTGTGTGGGAGTCCCCGCACAGCCGCCGAGTAAAACGACGGCCAGCGCGGCGGCCACTAAATGCTTGTGTTCTATTCGATGGTTCATCGCAAATCTCCTCAAGTAATCGAACCGACTCCCCCCAATGCGCATATCTCATGGGAGGCCTCTCGCCACGCGGCAAACTTCGCAAACCGATGGTCATCGGCTGCTAGTTGTACCCACTGGCCACACCCCAGCACGGGCAATCCGTATGCCGGGCAACCTCATCCGGGATTAAGCACCATAACTTCATAGGGTTACGACAAAGACAGCCGACAGGAGCGGGATGGCAACGCGGATAGGCGCCGGTAAGAAATACCAACGAGAGGGAAGAGTTACAGCGATGGCACGGCGCGGCAACCCCGACCGCGAGCAGTAAAGAACCTGTCGCCGAAGATCTCCTGGCCGCGGGTGAAACCGCGGCCGACTCGCCATCGACATCAATAGAAGGTTCGGCGAATGGGCCTGCGGTGCAACATTTTCATGTGGACCGGTAATTCTTGCTGATAGAGCGCATCCGAAGATAGGGTAATCGCTCGAGCGATGGGACGATATCCTTAACATTATAAAGGGTAATCAACCGGTCCAACTGGATCCGGCACGTGCCTTGAACCAGATCGCGATACCGGGCCAATGCATATAGTAATAGTAATTTCACCGCCCGGCTATTCCATGTTTCTCAACCACGAAGCTATGGAGGTCCTCATGACCAGCAAACCTATCTCGATCCCCGCGGTGCTATTGATGGCCGTTTCAGGCTGGATGATCCCGCCGGCGCAAGCCCTGGAAGACCAAACGCCCCTGCCGCCCCCGACGTTCGGAGAAATCGACGTCGACAGCAATGGATTCATCTCCACGGGTGAATCCGTGGCGGTGCCGGGTCTGTTCGAAGAGATGGTCCGTCTGGACCAAGACAAAGACGGCAAGCTCAACATCTCGGAGTATGCCGCCTTCCAGCCCCCGCCAGCCCATGCTAGCGGCTCGTAACCGAATCTTAACCGAAGGAGAGATCCGATGAACCAGAGATCGTACCAGCGACTGATCCCATTGCTCCTGCCACTCCTGCTGGCAGCGTGCGAGGAGCGGGAAGAGCTGCCTGCGCCTCAGGCGCCAAGCACCGTTCCGGATCCAGCGGCGCCGGCCGCGCCTACGCCGCCGTCCCCGTCGGGTCAGTAGAACGGGCGCCGACCGGCTCGCGTCAATGATAAAGGATAGCGCCCGCCCTGTTTGCGTGCAGGCAAGCAGGGCGGGCGTTTGTGCCGATCGCGATCGGCGTTGGCGCAGGTGGTGTTTCGCAGTAGGGCAGCGGTCGCTCTATCGCTTCGTCCAGCTCGTTTATCGCGCTTGTCGATCCGCGCTTACGCGAGGGGCAGTTCGCGGCAAGTGGCCGGTCCCCCGGCTCACTACTCGCGGGGGTTTTTATTGATCGGACGGTGCGAAACCAATACGGAAGCTGGAATGGGGCCATCGTTTAGGGACTCGTGCTAGCCCGGAGTTCTGGCCGAGTGCATGGTGCGCGCCGGCGAGCAAGCGCATCACCAAGCGCGGCTCGGCGACGATCGCCGTTTGCCCTTCTGTGGGCACTGTCTCTAGCCGGTTGCGGCGGCGTCCAATCGACACTCGAGCCGGCGGGAAGCGGCGCCGAGCGCATTGTCGAAATCTTTTGGTGGATGACCGGAGGGGCCGCCGTCATCTGGATTGCAGTCATCGCTCTCGCGATCTATGCCTTCCGGACTCCCCCCGGTTCTCATGAACCGCGCCTCGCGAACTATTTGATCGTGGGCGGCGGCGCCGTTGTTCCCACCATCGTGCTGACCGTGCTGCTGATCTACGGGCTAGCGCCGATACCCGTGCTATTGGCGCCGGCGCCGGAAGGCAGTCTCCGGATAGCCGTCGTCGGTGAACAGTGGTGGTGGCGAGTTCGATATGAGCCTCACGCCGGCGAACCCGTGGTCCTGGCCAACGAAATCCATCTGCCGGTCGGCGAGCCGGTGGAGTTTCGCCTGGAAAGCCCCGATGTCATCCACTCCTTCTGGATCCCTGCGCTCGGCGGCAAAATCGACATGATTCCGGGTCGCGTGACCCGGCTGGCATTGACACCGACAAAAGTCGGCGTCTTTCGCGGCGCCTGTGCTGAATATTGCGGGACTTCTCACGCCTTGATGGGCTTCTATGTCAGGGTCGAAGAAAAAGCGGCCTTCGACCGCTGGCTCATGCAGCAACACGCAACGGCACTGCGGCCAAGCACCCCTCTCGCGAAACGCGGACAGGCATCTTTCCTGGCGAACGGTTGCGGCGCATGCCATACGATCCGCGGCACGCCGGCCCACGGTGTAGTAGGGCCGGATCTGACTCACGTGGGGAGCCGGCTCAGCATCGGCGCCGGCATCTTGCCCAACAAGCCGAAAGCGTTCCTGCATTGGATCACCCGCGCCGATCAAGCGAAGCCCGGTGTGCTCATGCCGGCCTTCGGAATGCTGCCGAAAGCAGAGCTCGAAGCGCTGGCGGTCTATCTGGAGGGACTCCGATGAGCATCGAGCCAGGGCCGCTCACGGCGGCTCCACCCGAAGAAGTCCAGCGTGCTCAGAAGGAACGACTGCTCAAAGCCTGGAAGAAACCTACCGGCTGGCGCTACTGGTCGGCGGTCAATAACTCGGAGGTCGGTCTTTGGTACACCGCGATGACTTTCTTGTTTCTGCTCTTCGGCGGCGTGCTGGCACTCTTGATGCGCATCCAGCTCGCCGTGCCCAACAACGACTTCCTCTCCGCAGAAATGTACAACCAGGCCTTTACGGTGCATGGCTCGGTGATGATGTTCCTCTTCGCTATCCCGGTGTTCGAGGCCATCGCGGTCACCTTCCTCCCGCAGATGTTGGGCGCGCGAGATCTGCCGTTTCCGCGTCTGTCGGCCTTCGGCTTCTGGTGCTTTCTCCTGGGCGGGATATTTTTGTGCGGCTCCATCTTCTTCGACGCCGCGCCGCGCGGCGGTTGGTTCATGTATCCGCCGCTGACCTCGACGTACCAGCCCGGCATCGGCACGGACGTTTGGCTCTTGGGTTTCTCTTTCATCGAGATCGCCGCGATCGCCGCCGCGGTCGAAATGATTGTCGGGGCGCTCAAGACTCGCCCTCCGGGGATGCGCATCAACCTCATGCCGCTCTATGTCTGGTACGTACTGGTCGCGGCGGCGATGATCCTGTTCGCCTTCCCCCCGCTCATCGCCGGGAGCATGCTCATGGAAGTCGAGCGCGCCTTTCACTGGCCGTTCTTCGATCCCGCGCGCGGCGGCGATCCCCTCCTCTGGCAGCACCTCTTCTGGCTCTTCGGCCACCCCGAGGTCTACATCATCTTCCTTCCATCGGTTGCGCTGATTGCGATGATCGTACCGACCTTCGCGCAGCGGCCTATAGTCGGCTACGGGTGGATCGTGCTGGCGGCGGTCGGCATGGGGTTTTTGAGCTTCGGACTCTGGGTGCACCACATGTTCACAACCGGTTTGCCGGGGATTTCGCTCGGGTTGTTCTCGGCGGCTTCGGAGGCCGTGGCGATCCCGACCGGGGTGCAAATCTTCTGCTTTATCGCGACGCTCGCGGCGGGGCATACGGTGCGCTCGGTGCCGATGCTCTATGCCTTCGGCAGCCTGGTGATCTTCGTGCTAGGCGGCTTGACCGGCGTGATGTTGGCAATAGCCCCGTTCGATTTTCAGGCGCACGACACCTTCTTCGTCGTGGCTCATCTTCACTACGTGTTGATCGGCGGGGCGCTCTTTCCGATCCTCGCCGGTTGTTATTATTTTTTTCCCCTCATCAATGGCAAGAAGCTCTCCGACAAATTGGGAAAGATCGCCTTTTGGCTCGCATTCACCGGCTTCAACCTCGCCTTCCTGCCGATGCACTTGACGGGACTGCTCGGCATGCCACGCCGAGTCTTCACCTATCCGTCGGGGATCGGCTTCGATGCGCTCAATCTGGTTTCGACTATCGGCGCCTTCATCTTGGCGGCGGGCCTCGCCGTCGTCTTTTGGGACCTCGTCCGCCCCAAAAAGCCCGACGCGGAGCGCAATCCGTGGCAGGCCGGAACCCTGGAATGGACGCAGGAGATGCCTGCCAAGCCTTGGGGGATCCGGTCCATTCCGGAGATCGACAGCCGCTATCCGCTCTGGGAGCAGCCGAACTTCCTGCGCGACGTCGACGAAGGCCGCTTCTACCTCGCCGACGCCGAAGAAGGGATGCGCGAAACGATTATGACCTCGGTCATCGATGCGCAGCCCCGGCAATGCATGCGGCTGCCCGGGCCGACCTTCATCACGCTGTGGGCCGCGCTGACGACGGGCGGCTTTTTTATCTTCGGCACTTACCATTGGTGGTGGCCGGCGCTCATCAGTCTGGTGGCGGCGCTCGGCGTGATCCTCTACTGGTTGTGGACGGGGACGGCAATCATCCCGGAGAAAGAAGAGAAAACGGTGGGCCTCGGTCTGAAGCTGCCGATCTATGTGTCGGGTCCCGAGTCGGCAGGCTGGTGGGCCATGTTTATCACGATGCTGGCCATGCTGACCGCGTTCATCTCGCTGGTCTTCGGATACTTTTTTTTCTGGACGGTGCGCACCGATTTTCCGCCCGATCCGACGCCCGGGCCAGGGCACTTCTGGCCGCTCGTGGGCGCACTGTTGCTGATCGGAGCATGGGCGCAGACGGTGCTGGCAAGACGCTGGAACCGCAATGACAACCTTGCCGCCGCTTTCTATACCGGGCTATTGCTCGCGAGCCTCTTGGCCATCGCCGGGGGAGCAGCGTTGCTCGCCGGCCCGTGGGTCACCGAGCTCGACCCGACCAGCCACGTCTATCCCGCGACGGTCTGGATACTGGTTATCTGGACAACCTCCCAGGTCCTGATCGGCGTCATCATGCAACTCTACTGTATAGCGCGTAGAGTGGCAGGACGGATGACGGCGCGTTGCGACATCGACATCCAAAACGTGGCGCTTTACTGGCATTTCACCGCCTTCACCGCCGTCGTAACCGTCGCGGTGATCGCCGGATTTCCGCTGGTGGCGTGAGGGGCAAGATGGCTGAGACTGCGGAGAAGGATCAGAGTCTGTGGCTATTGACGGCCTCGCCGATCTTCTGGGCCGCACACTTCCTGCTGTGCTACGTCACCGCCGCCATCTGGTGCGCGAAGGTCGTCGGCCTCGGCGGTTCGCTGGCCAGCGCCCGCGTGGCAATCGCCGTCTACACGGCGCTGGCGCTCACCGGGATCGGGATCGTCGGCCGGATCGGCTACCGAAGGCACAGTCACGGCAACGCGGCCCTACCGCACGACGATGATACGCCGGAAGATCGGCACCGCTTCTTAGGTTTCGCCACGCTGCTGCTGTCGGCATTAAGCGCGGTAGCCGTCATCTACGCGGGCCTGGTAATCTTCTTCTTCAGAAGGTGTTAGTGATGCGCCGCTTGTTACTCCTATTGGGAGCCCTCACCCTCGCCGCCGTGTGGCTGGGACCGCTGGCTGAAACGGCGCGCCGGGCGTTTTCTGCGCACATGCTGATGCACATGGGTGTGGTGGCCGTCGCCGCGCCGCTCCTGGCACTGGGCGTCACGGGCGGGCGGTTCGATCCGGTGCTAAAAATGCCGCGGCTGTTCGCCCCCATCCCCGCCTCCGTGCTGGAACTGGTTGTAGTGTGGACCTGGCACGCGCCCATGCTACACCATGCGGCACGGCATAGCACCATAGGGTTGATAGCCGAACAGGGGATGTTTCTGCTCTCCGCTCTGCTCTTGTGGCTATCCGCTTATGGCGGTAATAACGGGCATGACGCCCGCCGTGCCGCAGGAGTCGTCGGTTTACTGCTGACTTCGATCCACATGACCTTGCTCGGGGCACTGCTCGCGCTCGCGCCGCGAGCCCTTTACGTGCATGCGGGCGGATTCGGCGGGCTCACGCCGCTCACGGACCAAGATCTCGGCGGGGCGATTATGCTCCTCGTCGGAGGCGTATCCTACCTCCTCGGCGGCCTTGGGCTGATGGCCGGATTACTGAGATGGAAAGGGGCGGGAATAAACAGGGCTGGCCCAAAAGCTTACCGGTCGCGGGCATGAATCAGTGGCCGAGGTATACTGCCGTCATCCTCGGCGGGCTCGCCATCGGGGGATTCCTGATCGCCGCGTCCGGGATCGTGCCGATGAAAGCCAGCTCCGGACACTGGGCAATCACTGACTGGTTTTTGCACTTTGCCATGCGTCGGTCCATTGCTACCCAGAGCTTAGGCATAGAGTCCCCGGCCCTCGACCAACCGGGGCTGGTGCTCAAAGGCGCCGGTCACTACGAGACGGGTTGCGCTCCTTGCCACGGCAGCCCAAAGCGCCCCCCGAGGTTCGCGGAGGCGATGACGCCTCGGCCGCCCTACCTTCCGCCGCGGCTTTCCGAGTGGAGCTCCGACGATCTGTTCTACGTGGTGAAGCATGGCGTCAAATTCACCGGAATGCCAGGTTGGCCCGCGTTACGGCGTGACGATGAAGTGTGGGCGATGGTGGCATTTCTGCGTAAGCTCCCGAGCCTCGGTGCCGAGGAATATCGTTGGCTGGCGTATGGCGAGAACAAGGTTGCGCTGACGGAGCGTCCGGAGGCAACACCAATCGCAGTCACGGAAAGCTGTACGCGTTGTCACGCTACCGATGGCCGAGGTCGCGGCGCCGGCGCGTTCCCGAAGCTTGCGGGTCAGCGTCCTGCTTATTTCGCTGCCACGCTGAAGGCTTATGCGCGCGGCGAACGTCACAGCGGCATCATGGAGCCGATTGCGGCAGCCCTTAGTAGCGCGGAGGTGCGCGAGCTAGCCCGCTACTATGCCAGCTTGCCGGGTCCTGCAGCGATGCGCCCCGACCCGGCAACGGCTCGGGCGAACGAGCGCGGCAAAAAGATCGCCGAGGATGGCGCCCCAAAGCAACGAGTGCCTGCTTGTGTTGCATGCCACGGACCCAGCTCCGTGCGCCGCAACCCGGCTTATCCCGTGCTCACCGGTCAGTATGCCGACTATCTCGTACTGCAACTACAACTTTTCAAAGCGCAGCAGCGTGGCGGCTCCGACTATGCCCACATCATGCGCCGGGTTGCGGCCGGCCTGAGCGTAGCGCAGATGCGCGATGTTGCGCGGTACTATGCCTCGTTGAC
>JBQTJM010000164.1:0-4694 GCA_052387115.1 Gammaproteobacteria bacterium
GCCGCCAACTGCCCTCGTGCCAAGAGGGGGCCGTGTACCATGCGGCCGGCATCCGCCAGGGCCCGTTCCGGGTGGAGTTGGCGTTGCCAGCCCCTGTGGACGCCGAGCGAGTCGAGGCGCGTTACGAACGTGGCCTGCTCCGCATCACCCTGCAGAAGCGTGGAGGCCGGCGGATGGCCGTAGAGTGCGCATCGAGATAGCCGGGGACCACACGGGCCAGGCCACGGAGGTGGACGCACTGCGGCGTGCCGTGGTTGATATCTTCCGTCGGCTCGTGGAGGCATCCGCTGAGCTGCCTGACGAGTTGGCGGTGGCAGTGGAGAACGTCACGGATCCCCGCCATGTGGTCCACATGCTCTATACCATCGAATCCCGCTGGATGCCGCCATGTTGAAAGCGCGTCTATTGCTGGTGGATGACGATCCCGGCGTGCGCTTCGGCGTCGGCCAGTACCTGCGCACTTCCGGCTACGAGCTGGCGGAGGCGGGGAGCGTCGCCGATGCACTCAGCGCCGTTCGCAACGAGCCCGCCGATCTCGCAATCCTCGACTATCGGCTGCCGGATGGTGATGCCCTGGAGTTGGTGCCGAAGCTGCGTGAGCTTGATGCAGAGTTGCCATGCGTGGTCTTGACTGGTCACGGCTCCATCGAGCTCGCGGTGCAGGCAATCAAAGTTGGTGCCGAGCAATTCCTGACCAAGCCGGTGGAGCTGTCCGCGCTCAAAGTCTTAATCGACCGTTTGGTCGAACAGCGGCGCGTGCGGCGCAAGCTCGCAAGCAAACGCGGCGGATCAGAGGCGCCTGATCCCTTCCGCGGCGACAGCACGCCGATGCGCGCGTTCAAGGAGGTGGCGCAGCGAGTGGCGAAGACGGATCGGCCCGCGCTGATCCAGGGCGAGACCGGCTCTGGCAAGGGCCTGCTCGCCGCGTGGCTGCATCATGCCGGCGATCGCGCCGCGGAGGGTTTCGTCAATCTCAACTGCGCCGGCCTAAGCCGCGAGCTGCTTGAGAGCGAGCTATTCGGCCACGAGCGCGGCGCCTTCACCGGCGCCGTCACGACCAAGCCGGGTCTCATGGAGATGGCGCACCGTGGCACTCTGTTTCTCGATGAGATAGGCGATCTGGATCTGGCACTGCAGGCCAAGCTGCTCAAGGTGCTCGAGGAGCAGCGTTTCCGCCGCGTGGGGGGAGTGCAGGATCGCCGCGTGGACGTGCGCCTCATCACGGCGACCCATCATCCGTTGCCGCAATTGGTGCGCGAAGGCGGGTTTCGCTCCGATCTCTATTTCCGCATCAGCACGCTGGTCCTGGAGGTGCCGGCGTTGCGCGCCCGGCGCGAGGACATACCGGCGTTGGCGAATGAGCTGCTCATTCGGCTGGCGCAAGAGATCGGCCGGCCGAAGTTCCAACTGACCGATGCGGCGGTGGAAGCGCTGTGTGCGTACGCGTGGCCCGGTAACGTGCGAGAGCTACGCAATGTCCTGGAACGCGCCGCACTGTTGAGCAGCGGCATGCGCCTGGACCGTTCGGCACTGTACTTCGATATGGCCGGGTCTGCCGCCCCCACCACTGACTTGAGCCTGGAGGCGATGGAGCGCCAGCACATCGCCAATATACTTCGCGATTCCGGCGGCATGGTCACGCTCGCCGCCGAACGACTCGGCATCCCGCGCAGCACCCTTTACGAGAAGCTCAAGCGCCACGGCCTGACTTCGTCCTGATTCTGGAACGGTCGTCCGGCCTCTGGAGGAAATGCGGGGTCAACCGCACCGGCTCCGCGCGAGGCGGTGGGTCGATGCGCCTGGCGAGGCGGGCACGCGGCTCGGCATCGACACCCGGGCCACCTTTGAGGTATTGTACAATGCAGATCACTCCTTCCTGCGGTGTGTGCGCCGAGGCGGCTTCGGTAGACGCGTATTCGAGTCGTTTCTTGGCACGCGCCCCGGGGCTTGCGAGAGACTCGATCATGATCATGTGCGATTTCAACTCGCCGACAGACTCGGGGCACCAGCTTGCGCCCAGCCACCGCGTGCTGTTAGTAGATGATGAGCAATCCATCCTCTTCACGGTTGGCGAATATCTGCGCGGCCTGGGCTACGAGGTCGACTGCGCTGACACGCTGGCATCGGCGCTGTCCTGCCTGAGGTCTGGCCGCAGCCATGCGCTGGTCATCGCTGACTTGCGCTTGAGCCCGCCGAATGGCCAAGAGGGCCTGGCAATTCTGGAGGAAGCGCGCCGATGCAATCCGGGCGTGCGCACGATGATCCTCACCGCCTACGGCTCGCCCGCTATCGAGCGCGAGGCGCGCGCTCGTGGAGTGAACGCCTTTGTTGTCAAGCCCAAGCGGTTGAAGGAAATATCCAACGTCATCGCGGCGCTGCTAGACAGCGCATCTTCATAGAGTCATGACAGTTGCGGATCCTTTGCCAAGTCCAACAAGACTCATCGATCACCAAGGTTGACGTCAACCTTGGCACAGTGATGGCCTAAATGACGGTAAGCTCCCTTTCTCTCACGGACTAGGGTACTAGGTCAGCATTGGGTCGGCATACCTGCGAATAGGTTGTTGGCGGTTCCCGTTCAACGCATAACGGGCTAATGAAGCTCACGGTCAAGACAAAAATCATCAGCGGTCTGGTGATTATCCTGCTGATCGGCATTGCGTCGATGATGTTCATTTTCAGAGGCCTCAAGGAGGTCGAGAGAAACGTCGAGAAGCTCGCAAGGGTTCATGAGCCTTTTATCCTCGCCGCGTACGAGATGGAGATCAACATGGATGGTATCGGCCTTTTGGTGCTCAAGTACTTGAACACGCGCGGCGATCTCTACCGCAAACTCGCCATCAAGGATATGCGCGATTTCGCCGAGTTTCATGCGACTTATCGCAAGCTCATCGCGAGCGATGAAGAGCGAGTGCTGGACGCCAGGATCACCAAGCTCTACGGCGAATTCGAAGAGCTGGGCAAGACCCTGATGCAGCGTGCGGACGAACAAGAACAACTGTTCCAGACGCTCTCTGCACACATCGAGGGGATCGACGTCATCATTAACAACAAGCTGCAGCCTGATATCTTTGCTATCCGGCAAGTGAGCCAATCGAAGCTAGATAAGGCTATCGCCTCTGCCAACATGGAGGCGGAGATTGCCGAGGTCGGTTTCTGGGTCGCCAACTATCGACGCTTGCAGAACCCTGACTTCATAACGGAGATCGACGAGAAGATCGCGTCCTTTGCGAAGGCATTAAGAGATTTCGAGGGTTTGGATTCGACTGACAAGGAACGCCGGCTCGCTCTCGCCGTGCGCGAGATCTTCGAGGGATTGATACGTGAGGTCCGCGATGTCGTCGCGGTCGAAGGTCATCTGAATCGGCAGCGCGACCGATTCATCAGGCTGCGCCTCGAAATGGACAACATGCTCGACGATGAGATCCAGCCCCTTGCGCGCCAACATCTCACCTTGCCGCGGCAGGAGGCGGAAGTGGCAGCCGAGCGTTCGGTCGCCGCGTTACGTCTTCTCATTCCAGTGTATCTGGTGTGTGCGCTGCTGATCGCATTGTTCATAATCCGCTCGGTCATCGATCCGCTGAACAAGCTAAAGGCTGGTACCACCGCCGTAGGCGCCGGGGACCTGCAGCACCGCATCAAAGTGCGCGGCACAGATGAGTTCAGCGAGCTCGCCGGTCAGTTCAACGATATGGTGGCTAAATTGCAAACGACCACCGTTTCCAAGGGTGCGCTCGAAGAGAGCCAACGCAAGCTACAGGCGACGGTGGCCGACTTGCGGCATGAAATTTCTGAGCGCGAGCAAGCGCAAGCAGAACAGGTAGCCCTCCAGGCGGAGTTGCGTCGCTCTGAGACCATGTCGGTGCTGGGTGCGTTGGTCGCCGGCGTGGCACACGAGGTACGGAATCCACTGTTCAGTATTTCGGCGACCGTCGATGCGATGGACGCACGTTTTGCTGGGCGCGAGGAACTCCAGCCGTATAGCGAGGTGTTACGGGTTGAAGTCGATCGCTTGGTCAAGCTGATGGCGGATCTCTTCGAGTACGGCAAGCCTGCCGCGTCGGAGATGCTCCCCGGGTCCATTGGCGAACTCATTTCCCAAGCCGTGCAAGTATGTGTATCGGATGCGGAGCGCGCTAAGGTCGCGATCGTGCCACGCATCCAACCTGATATCCCATTGCTAAGCATGGATCGTTCGCGGCTGCTTCAGGTATTTCGGAATGTTCTGGAAAACGCAATCCAGCATTCGCCGGAGCACTCGGACGTCTGCATCAGCGCTCAGGCTACCGACGATAATCAAGTCACTTGTTCAGTCGCGGACTCGGGGCCGGGTTTCAGGACGGAGGACCTCAAGTCTGTTTTCGATGCCTTTTTCACTCGCCGCCGGGGAGGCACTGGACTGGGACTTTCAATTGTCTGGCGCATCGTTGAAGACCACGGAGGCAGCGTACGCGCTGCCAACCGAGAACAAGGTGGGGCGATAGTCACGATATGCCTTCCCAACCACTTGATGCCGGCCAAACAGCAAGCGTCACCCAAGCGGCTGCGGCCCAGATCGAACGAGGGACGGAAGACTTTGGACTAACTTTCATGATTCGATTGACGCAGCGCCCCTGATTATGAAATAATTCAAAAATCGTGGCTTTAGCTGCGAGGTTTTTTGTCGTCTGGGATCTGTGTTATTTCACGCTAAG
>JBQTJM010000165.1:0-3138 GCA_052387115.1 Gammaproteobacteria bacterium
GCGCGCTCGTCTAGCCAGCCGTTCCCGGCCGCCGCGACGATCATGGCGTATTCGCCGCTGACTTGGTAGACCAGGGTCGGCACACCGAAACGGCGTTTGACGCGATAGACGACGTCGAGATAGGGGAGCCCCGGCTTCACCATCACCATGTCGGCGCCCTCGGCGATATCCAGGGCGACCTCGCGGAGCGCCTCGTCACTGTTGGCCGGGTCCATCTGGTAGCTCAGCTTGTCACCACCGCCGAGAGCGCCCCGCGATCCCACGGCATCCCGGAACGGAGCGTAAAGACCGGAGGCATATTTGGCCGAATAGGCCAAGATCCGGATATTCACATGACCCTCGCCCTCCAGGACCTGACGGATCGCCTTGACGCGACCGTCCATCATGTCCGAAGGCGCGACCACATCGGCCCCCGCCCGCGCATGCGAGAGCGCCTGCTGGGCCAGGACCTCCACGGTGGCATCGTTCAAGACGTAACCCTGGTCATCGATGAGCCCGTCCTGGCCGTGAGTGGTGTAAGGATCGAGGGCGACATCGGTGATGACCCCGAGACCGGGCACGGTGGCCTTCAAGGCCCGCACCGCGCGCTGCACCAGACCCTCGGGGTTGTAGGCCTCCCGGCCGTCAGCGCTCTTCGCCTCGGGTTTGGGCACGGGGAACAGGGCCAAGGCCGGTATGCCGAGACGTGCGAGGTCTTTGGCTTCCGCCAACAGGAGATCGAGGCTCAGGCGCTCGATCCCGGGCATGGAACCGATGGGCTCGCGCCTGCCCTCGCCTTCCACGACGAATAGGGGGCAGATGAGATCATCTGCAGTAAGGCGGTGCTCCCGCATGAGCCTGCGGGAAAAGGCGTCGCGCCGCATGCGGCGCGGGCGCCTGAAGAGGACCGGGTTCACCGGTTATCCCCTGCCCCCGAGCGCAGCAGTTTTTTTCACAAACTCTCAGCCGAGTGCCGTAGGGCCAGCGCTGCGGCGAGTCGCGGGGAGTCGCCTAGAAGCTGGGCGGAATGAATACGGCCTTGAGCAATGTGCCGCGCGCAGCCTTGGCGTCTTCGCCCGCCCCGACCGTGTCCTCGTCCCGTTCCTGCTCGGCCGCGGTGACACGGCGCTCGAGCCCATCGAGACCCGGATTCGAAACCCGGTGATCCCTCGCGATCTGACCTGCGACATCCCAGTAGCGCCGGGCATCGGTCACCCGGCCACCCTCCAGTGCGACCTCACTGGCGCGCAGGTACTCGCCGACCAGTCTGGCGAGCACCCGTTGCGCCAGGGGCTGGCGTTGCCCGATAGTGATCGTTGAATTATGCACCGCGCTCGCCCCATGGGGATGGGCTTCCACACCATTCATGCGCTCCGCGACGACGCTCAAGGGCGCCGCGCTGAGATTGAATCGATGCGCCACGCCCTCCCCTCGCGACCGATACACCTGCGCCCTGGCCAGTTGCTGTTGCCTCAGCGCCTCGGCCCGGTCCAAAGCGGCACCGGCGATGAGACCGTAGCGTGCGACGACTGCGCGAAGGATACTTTGGGCTTCGGGGTGACCGGGCGCGAGGTCCAGCACCTCTTGGGCATAGGAGACGGCATTATGGCCCGAGGGTAGGGTGAGCCGATCCTCCGCCAAGGCGCGCTCCGCCCGGACGAGAATGGCCGCGATGCGGGTGGATGGGGCGGGGTGCCCCACTGCGGCTCCGGGGGACAGCCCTGGACACAGGAGGAGTGCGAATACGCCGGCGATCAATCCGCACCGGCGGTCCAAAGATAGCGTGGTCATATCCAGACCTCCAATGAAATCATGGTCAAAACGAAGGAGGCACGAAGATCTTCTGCTTCTCCTTTTCGACTTTCGGGGCCTCTGCCTTCTCCTGCTCGGCCTTGGCTGCGAGTGCCTTGTCCCGTTCCTGCTTCTCGCGTTCCGCCTGCACCTTGTCCTGCTCCGCCTTCTGCCTGGCCAGCCTTTCCCGGTCCGCTTTTTCGCGCTCCGCTCGCGCTTTTTCCTCCTGCGCCTTCTGTTTGGCTAGATTCTCTCGTTCCAGTCTGTCGCGTTCCGCCTGCGCCTTGTCCTGCTCCGCCTTCTGCCTGGCCAGCCTGTCCTGTTCCGCCCCGTCGCGCTCGGCTTTTTCGCGCGCCTCGATCACGGCGGTCGCGTTGCCGTGCTCGGCGGCCGCGATCCGGGCCGTGAGATCACGGATCGGGTCGTCGCTGAGGCGAAACTCGGAGGCGATCTCCCCCGCCTGGCGCTCCAGATCCCGGGCCTTCGCGAAATCACCGCCAGCCACGGCCTTGTCGGCCAGTGCAATGTAGCGGTCGCGCACTCCGGCAGCAAGACCCTGCGCCTCCAGGTTCCCCGGATCCAGACTCACCAGATCGCGTACGTGTTTCACGGCGTTGTCGTTCGCGGGCGCCGTCAAACGGTCCTGGGCGATGGCCCGAGTGGCCTTGTCGACCAGATCCTCGATCTTCGATTCGCGGGCAGCCAGCGCCGCTTTCTTCTCTTGCGTCTCACGGACCAGGCGCGCGGCCTTGTCCTCTGCCTCACGGGTCAGGCGTTCGGTCTCGGTGATCCGCTCGGACAGCTTCGCGATGCCCTGGCTCGGCACCTGGTAGTCGGAGGCCAGTTTCGCGGCCGCGTCACGCCGGGTCTTGGCCGTCGCCGTATCGCCGGCCCCGAGCGCCGCATCGGCCTCATGGACCACGGCATCGACGGCACTGCCGATCACGCGCAGGGCCTCGGCGTTCTTGGGTTCGAGGCTCAGGACCGCCCGCGCATACCCGACGGCGCTGTCCTCGGCGGGGGCCGTCCAGCGGCTCGCCTCGGCGGCCGCCCGCGCCTGGTCCAGAAGCCCCCTGACGCGCGCCGTCCGTTCTTC
Source organism: Gammaproteobacteria bacterium (assembly GCA_052387115.1). Lineage (GTDB taxonomy): Bacteria > Pseudomonadota > Gammaproteobacteria > JACCXJ01 > JACCXJ01 > JACCXJ01. The sequence continues at coordinate 2,867 of JBQTJM010000165.1, forward strand.
CACGGCGCGCCTCTGCGCAACCAGGCGTTCCTTCTCCTGGGCCTGCCGCTGCGTTTCTGCAGCGCGCCGTGCGGCCAGGTCGTTGAGCTTGGCCTCGGGTAGACCATACTGCTGTACCAGGGCACGCGCCTCTGCTTCACGGGCGCCGCCCGCGGCGAGATCGCCGCGGGCGAGCGCCACATCCATGCCCGTGAGCGCCCCGTGGAGCGCATCGGCGAGGATCTGGCGCGCCGCGCCCAGGGGCCGCACCCGGCCCCGGGCCGCCAGGGCCC
>JBQTJM010000166.1:0-2632 GCA_052387115.1 Gammaproteobacteria bacterium
GCTTCGCGCTCCCGAAGCTGCCCCTTCTGCTCGTCCGTGAGGTTGTGCTGCTTCGCCTTCGTCTTGACCTGCTCGACCGCCATCAGGTATCGGACCGAGCGTCTCAGGCTCTCGATCTGGTCGGCAGACGGAATGGCGAGCCCGAGGCCGTTGCGGTACTGGCGCGGCTTGTCACCGTACTTCTCCAAGATCTCCTTGGCTTGGGCTTCCTGAGCGGTCCTGGGCTTGCCGCCGACCTCGAGGGGGAGGTACGCGACCAGGAACGACGCGTCTTTGTCGGGAACATCCGCGATCTTCTCCGGCCAGATGACCGCCGTGCGATGACCCGCGAGACGCGCCTCGATCATCTCTTTTATCCGATCACGAACCCGACGTTCGTCCCGAGCGACTGCGTCGGCTTCCTGTTCGACGAGGAGAGTAACGTTCGGGTCCTTCTTGAAGCAGTCGTCGTGCATCGGGACGTCGCCGGGCCCGAGCACTGCCCGACTCTTCCCATCACGATGGCATGCCCTGAGGCACGCCGCCAGGAAGCGGAGCGCCCCGCGAGTCCGCTGGAAGTCCGGGATGGCGCTCATCGTTCCCGCATCAGGTCGATGAGCGCGGGATGGAACGGATACGCCGCGCGGACGCGATTGCGGAGCGCCAGCCCGTCCTCTTCCGCTTGCTGCACCTCGGCGGCCGTGCGGGCATGCGCCCGGCGTAGCTGCGTGACGACCTCCTGATAGGTCGTGGCCGCTGGCGTCGCCTGCGCCTCGTCCGGGATCTTGGCCAGCAGGCGCCGCTGGATGACGGAGAGGATCTCGTTTCCCTCCACTGGCTCGCGCCGCTGGTCCTTGCGGGCCGCGAGATGATCCACGGTCTGGAGCAGGTTCACGTACTGCAGGGATTCCCGCTTGCTCGACTGGAGCGAGAACACGAGCGCCGTGTTCGGGGTGTTTGCGACCGCTGCGGTCAGCCGCTGCAGGAAGGTCATGGTCTCGTCGTGCAGCGTCGTCTGGTGGACCTTCACCCCGCCGGCACTGATGAGGTAGTTCAGCACCTCGTCGAGGAGGATCAGGTTGGGCTCGTTGCCGAGAAGGGTGATGATCTCGTCACCGCCGGGCGCGACACGACTCTCGTCCTGCACCCGGAAGTGCTCGTAACCGTTCTTTCCCCCGAGCGACCACGCGATCCATCCCCACAGGGTGCGAGCCCTAAAGTCCTCGCCGGGGATAGCCTTGCCACTGGATGCGTCGAAGAACTGGCCGTCGAAGACCGCCGTGCGTGCCTTGGAGGGCTTCGGAAGTTCGTGTCCTTCCGGCATGACGTCGAGTGCCTTGCGGCTGCGTGCGGCGTGTAAAAGGGCAGCCAGCGTGTGCGACTTGCCACCTCCGAAGGGGGTGACGAGCTTGAGCACCCGATTGCCGGCACCCCCGGAAAGCCGCGACAGGACGTCCTGGAGAAGTGAGCGCAGGCCAGTGGTCAGATACGACGCACGGAAGAAGTGTTCGGGATCGCGGTACACCGCCGGAACGTTCGGGTTCCCGTCCGCGAGCGGCCCGAGGTCGAGGGCGAAGATGTCCTCCGAGAAGTTCTCCGAGAGGACGTCCGGGTGCAGCGACACCACCTCGACCCAGGGCTTGATGACGCTCATGATGCCGGCCCTCCGATTTGCGCTTCCACGAAGGCGCGCAGTCTTCGAACCAAGGGGAGCCACCTTCCGCGGTCCACGGGTTGGGACGAATCGAGATCATCGTAGCGGAACGCCGTGGCGAAGGGAGTCAGCTGGATGAGATCGGCGAATTCATCCGGCAAGGATTTGCCGCTGACGCTCAGAAGATTGATCAGGACCTTCCGTCGGTGCGTTTTGGGGTAGTGACGCCAAGATGAGAGAGCCAGGCCTTGAGCAGTTTCTCGGCGGCTTGCTGCGCGTGGAAGCCGACCGTTTCGTCTTCGAACCTCGGGTTGGTCGCCAGTTCTTCCAGCACGGCCTCGTCCTGCGCCGCTTTGCGGAGGAGCATCTGGGCATGCTTAGACGGATTCATAGAGCACTTTCCCTTCCCGCCGGACATCGAAATAAACGCTCCCAGGCATTTGCGAACGTTCCTCGAAATCGCGCTCGGCGATAACCAGGATATCCACGGCCAGTATCATGTTCCCCAGCACTCCATCGAGCCGAACCATCTCCGCGTAGCGGTCGGGGACCTCGCGCTCGATGATGAGGAGGTCAAGGTCGCTATCAGGGTCCGCGGTGCCGCGTGCCCGGGAGCCGAAGAGGATCACCTTGAGGGGGTGGGCCGCCTCCACGATGCGGCGCACGGCCTCCTGGATCTTCTCCGGGGTCACGGCCCACAACGGCTCTGGATTTGTGGCGATGTCGCTTCCTCCTTCATGAGTTGTGCGGCTCATTTACGACCCTCCTTCGCGAAGTCGAAAGGTTTCTGACCGGTCCTGCGTTCGTCGCGTTCTGCCGGCGTCATCGCCGCTTCCTCGACGAGGCTCTGCCAGTTCGCCATGAGCTTCGCGAGCGCCGAGAGCTCCGCATTCGGCGAGACATCCGAGAGCTCGCCGCCCTTCAGCGACGGTCCGGCCAGGGCCTGCGCGACCAGCCGCATCTGCTCGCGGTTGGGCTGCGCCTCGCGCAGGAACTCCG
>JBQTJM010000167.1:0-4635 GCA_052387115.1 Gammaproteobacteria bacterium
GCCTGGTGCGCGAGATCGCCTCGCTCGGCGGCGACGTCGGCCCCTTCGTACACCCGGAGGTCGCAAGCGCCCTGGTGGCCAAGCTCCGCGCCGGAAAGTGCTGAGCTCGGGACCGTGCCTCCCGACATAGGGCGACGAGGTACTCAGCAATCGTAGAACCTGTGAACAACACGGGATCCATGGGGCCGCGATATATTTTGCTCGCCCTTTCCGCTTTACGCGCGTTGCGCCCAGGCCGGGCCGGCGAGCACCGGGACCAGTGCGGTCGACAACACGCGACCAACCAGCCGTGGCGGAGCCATCGGCCCAAAAGCTTGTGTACGCGGACGGGGTTTCATGGAGGACCTCCTCGACTTCGATGGCTCGCGCCGACACAGGCGGCGCGTCGGTTCGAACCGATGAAAACGCGACCGGAAGCACCAGGCCCAGGCGGCACCGGTAGCGACGCTTTGGCCTCGCCGGCGCTAGCATCAGGCTTGGCGCCGTGTGACTGCCAAGGCGCGAGTTGCTCAGCTCCGCATGGACATGGGAGAAAACGCCCTTTCCGGTAAGAGTTACTGCATCGATGCGCTGGCGGGTTGCCAACGTGCATCGAACGGCTGTGAATCGAGGTAATCGCGCGAGTCGCAGGGTCACAGACGATTCAATACTGCCTGGTGAGCGGCGTGGCTCCGGCCCTGAAGGAAGGTGGCTGTAGTGGGCATCGGAACCCAGTTGCGCTATGCTTTCAAGCGCGGCGCTATGAGAACGCCGCGTGGACGCATCACACCGCCTCGGGAAGAGCCCCGTAGGCTTGGCGCCGGAATGGGGCAAATCCCAGCGGCTCGCGCATGCGCCAGCCGAATCCCGGTCTGGGTGGCCAGACACCTCCTGGTTGGGACGTAGCCCGTCGAGCATGAACGAGCACATCAGGACCTTGTTGAGCGAGCTCAAGACGAGTCTTTCGCGGCTCTACGGCCGGAGGCTGCAAGGCGTCTATCTTTACGGCTCGTACGCCCGGGGCGAAGAGGACGACGAGTCGGATCTGGATATCTTGATCGTCCTCGACCGTCTCGACCGTTATGCAGCCGAGGTGGACCGCACAAGCCACCTTGCCGCACCGCTCTCCCTCGAACACGGAGTGACCGTGACCTGCGTTTTCACGACGAGAGAGCAATGGCTGTATGACGAAACTATGTTTTTCATCAACGTCCGCGAAGAAGCGATCCCCGCGTGAAGGACGAAGCACGCAAGCTCATCGAGAAAGCTGAACGCACCTTGAACGCGGCGCGCATGCTCGCCCAGGCTGATTCGTTCGAGGTTGCCGTCGGACGCGCCTACTATGCGATGCTGCACACGGCCCAGGCGCTCCTTCGCGACCGGGACCTGCGCTACCGGAGGCACGCCGGGGTCCATGCCGCCTATGGGCAGCATTTCGCGAGGACCGGTGCTCTCGACCCCAAGTACCACCGGTGGCTGCTCGCGGCATTCAACCTGCGGCTTCAAGGCGACTATGACATCGATGCCAGCCTGGATCGGGAGACCGCAGTCACGCTCATCGCGCAAGCCGGGGAGTTTCTCGACGCGGCCAAACGCTATCTGGCGAGGGCATGAGCGTAGCCGACCTCACGGCGTCCGCCCGACTCCGCCAGCCATACGGCGGAACGCCAAAAAAGCGGCTTCCGCCCTACCTTTCCGCCTTACGCGCATTGCTGGTTCAAGTCCAGACGGTAGACGCCCAGTTTTCGATGAGCAGGCCAGGATAGGCGCTCTACGTCATCCTCGACGCAGTCGGCCAGTTTCGCAACGACTTCTCGCGGATGGCGCCTGATCAGATTGATACAGATATTCGTGTCGAGCATGTACCTCATAGCGACTCGCGGTCATGCTGCGTCTGGGGCTGTCGATCGGGAAAGTCGGGCGACGGACCCAACGCAAGAAAACGCACGAGTGTTTCACGCATCGAACGCCGTTGCGGACGGAGGATGAGGGCATCGCCGTGGCGTTCGATCTCAAGCAGGATATCCATGCGTTCGAACTGCAACTCCTTTGGGATACGTACGGCTTGTGAATTGCCGCTCTTGAAGATACGCGTGGTTGGCATGAAGGTCTCCGTAGCTCAATGTATATCCAAGTATATACACTGGTCAGATATGGCGGCAAGCCTCTGCGGCACACGGGCTAGCAATGAATGGCGCGGGCACGCGCCCTACGCTTGCTGACTCGCCCGGGTTTTGTACGGTGCTTGAACTGTCGCGCCGATGGCGGGGGCAGCGCGCCACTTCTAGGGGACTATCGTGGGTCGGTGCGGGGCGTAATCGTGGCCCCTGCCTCGAAGCGCGCGCGCGCTAGTCCGCGGTCGAGCGCCTCGCGCACGGCGCTTGCGGCCGCGGCGGGAGACTGATGGCGGCCGAGATGGAACAGGCACACCGCGGCCGAGAACACCAGTCCCTCGCGTGCCGCTCCGGGTTGGCCGCCGAGGGCCGCGAGCCCCGCCTGTGCGGCGCCGTCCGCCGTTCTGCCGGCACCCGCGTCCTCTGGCTCGGTCTGGCCGTGGCGCGCCGCCACGGCGCCCGCGGATGCGTCGATCCCCAGATCCGAGGGGTCGATCTCCAAGGACTGGTCCTCACCGGCGCCGCGAAAGTAGACGAACCGCCCGGTCTTCTGGAGCGACGGGATGACCCCGCCCTCGACGCCCCGCACCACCAGGGCCGAGTCGAAGCCCGCATGGCGGGCGAGCAACGTGTAGACCCGCGGGTAACCCTTGTGGACATAGCCGGTCACGAGGTGGGTCTCCGCACGGCCCCGGATGGGACCGATGCAGGGCTCCGCGGTGGTGATCGCGGGGCGCTTGACGATCAGCTCGCGTAGCCCGATCAGGGCGTGGAGCTTGGGACAGTAGGCACGCTGGTCCAGATAGGCCCATCCGATGGCGGGGTCGGCGATCCGGGCCGCGGCCTGCGCGGGGGAGAGATCGACCGGCTGTCCCGCGGCACCCAGCACCTGCCTCTGGGTCAGGCCGAACTTCGGACCGACGCGCTCCACCCCATGGCAGACGGCCGGCACGCCGCAGGCCGCGAGCACCGCCGGCAGGAAGGGTGAGGGCGGGAGGGTGCGGGTGAAACCATCGTAGGGATCGGCGATGTCGATGAGCACATCGACACTAGCCGTGACCGTCTCGCCGGCATCGCGCAGGGCCTCCAGGACCCCGATGTTCTCCTCATCGGTCTCGCGCTTCATGCGCAGTGCGATCAAAAATATCCCGGCCTGTACCGGATCGACCTGGCCTTCCAGGATGGCGCGCATGGCCAGGCGCGTCTCGTCTCGAGTGATGTCCTTGCTCATCTCGGGACCGGTGGCGATGCGCTGGATCACCGAGCGCATGAAGGCCCTCGGGCCATCGGGCCGGTCCCAGGGCGGGGCGTCTAGCATCGGCGTCCGCCGCCGGGCGGAGGGTCATCGAAAGCGCGTTGTGCAGCCATAGACGGGTTCCAAGTGACCGGTGGATACTACCGCCAAGGGGAAGGACTCGGCTAGTCCGCAGGCACCCGCCGCGCCGCAGGCGCCGGGATGGAGCGCTTGGATCGCGAGGTAGCGCAACAGATCCGGCATGGTGCTGGCCCCCGGGGTTGGTCCCGATCAAGCGGCGACTTCTTTACGGGCACTGTGCTCCAATTGATTCCGGTAAAGATCGATGATCGGAAAGCACAGATCATAATCCCCCCACACCAGTTCACCGTATTCGATGCGAAAGGCAGAGAACCTCCCCGGATCGAGGTAGACGCGAATATCCGGATGGTGCGCGTGGGTCAGGAACGGTTGGAAATCGACCGTCTGTTTCATGCCATCGTCGAAGGTCAGGTGCAAGCGATATTCGCCCGCCGGTTCAGCGGTAACGATATTGATAGCGGTCTGGCTCGGTCTCATTTCAGCCTCCCGGTAATACGTTCTGGTTTAATGGATTTGTGCAGCACGAAGAAGTCAATCCATTTCCGCACGATATCGTCGGCACGGGCGCTTACGCTTCCTGAAAATAGTGCATTTCACGGAATTCCAACGGTGCACGTCCGGCTACTTCCGAGTAGCGAATCGCGGTCCTCCGGATAGTGTCGGAGGATATCTTCGGCACTATAGCCATCGCCCAACAGCTTGAGAACGAAATCGACGGTGATCCGCAGGCCTCGAGTCGTCGGCCTTCCCTCGCATACAGCCGGGTCGATCTTGATTCGGTCCAAGATGGTGTTTACTCGGCGATCGCACGATTGCCGGTGGAGATTACCTTATCCCCCGATCGGACGTCAAACGACAAGCAGACCCGATAACTTTGCAGAACACCCGGCATTCGCAGCGGATGCGCGGGCATGCGCATTACACATCCCAGCCTGTCATAGCTTTGTCAAGCCCCCCCTTTTTCTCTCAGTTACCTGGCTTTTCCTCATACCGATCTGCGGGCCTGGCCCCATGCGCTGGTGGCGGAGGCCGACCTGCCGAGGCAGGATCCGGGAGGGGCACGATGGCCCGGTTCCCGGATCCCGCTGCCGCTCGAGGCGCGCCCGCCTCTATGAGACTTCGCGTGCGCGGAACCCTGCGTCCTCAGGGCACGCCGAAGACCGCCTCACAGTTGGTGGCCGTGTCTCCGGCCGGTCCGTTGGCGTC
>JBQTJM010000168.1:0-17873 GCA_052387115.1 Gammaproteobacteria bacterium
GCGCCATACCCAGGATGGAACCCAATCCAAACAGCGCGATGTAGAGAAGACCAACTCCCGGCGAAACAACGGTTTCCAGGGTGAGCAGGATCAAGGCGGCGGAGCCGGCCATGCCGTGCATCATACCCACGAGCAGGGCGCGCACGTGCAGCGCTCGGGGATGTCCGTGTTCATGATGTTCCGGATTGTGCGGCACCGTGTCACCGGCGTGAGAATGCGCGTGCAGGTGGACGACGCTCTCCGCGTGGCGGTGGATATGAAAGTGCACCCGCTCCCGGGTCACTCGCCGCAGTACATCGAGACCCAACAACAGCAGCATGATTCCAACCGCGAGCTCCAGCCCCTGAGCGAGGCGTTCCGGCATCACCATGTCCAGCGCGAGAACGAGACCGCCGAACAGCAACAAGGTGAGCGTGTGCCCTAACCCCCAGGCTGCGCCCAATTTGACGGTCTGGCCTACCGATTGAGCACGCGTGGCCAAAGTGGCCAGCGCGGCAACGTGGTCGACCTCTATCGCGTGCTTCATGCCGAGCAGCAATCCTAACAACATTATGCTGATCACTGCAGTTTCACTCCCCGCTCAAGCCCGTCCCCGTCAACGGGAAGACCATTGAAAGAGCTTGCCTTGATCTCCGCCCGCAGCCAAGCATACCAATCGCCCAGACCAGCGCCCTTGGTTGCGGAAAGCTGGAATACCCGAAGCCCAGGATTAACCTGACGTGCATAGTCCAGGCACCGCCCCACATCGAAGTCCACGTACGGTAGCAGGTCGATCTTGTTGAGGACCATCACCTGCGCTGCCCGGAACATATGCGGGTATTTGATCGGCTTGTCTTCACCTTCGGTCACCGAGAGGATGACAATCTTGGCGCGTTCACCGAGGTCGAACAGCGCCGGACAGACCAGATTCCCGACGTTCTCGATCATCACGATGGAGTCCAACGGCGGGGCGAGCTGCTTCAACCCGCGTGCCAGCATGTCGGCCTCCAGGTGGCAGCCGGTCCCGGTGTTGATCTGCACCACCTTGCAACCAGTCGCGCGGATGCGCTCGGCGTCTTTCGTGGTCGCTTGGTCGCCTTCGATCACTTGAATTCGTAACTCGCCGCCTAGATCGCGGAGCGTGCGCTCGAGCAGGGTTGTCTTTCCCGAACCCGGCGCGCTCACCAGATTTAGCGCGAGGATATTGCGGCCGGCGAACCAGCCGCGGTTGCGCTCCGCGAGGCGATTGTTCTTGGCAAGAACATGTTCCTGAAGCGCCACGGTCGTTCCGTGCGTGTGGTCGTGATGATTGTGGTCGCGACCATGCTCGTGTGGATGGTCGTGATGATGATCATGCGCATGCGTATGGTCATGCTGATGGTCGTGCTCATGCACGTGATCGTGATGATCGCCGTCGACCGCGCGCAGGACGGCGGTCTCCCCAGTTTCGGGATCGGTGACGGTAGCATGGGCCCTGTCGGAACATCCGCAGGTAGTGCACATCACGCCATCTCCATTTCTTTGATGTTTAGCTGCTCGCCCCCAATGCATTCCACGTCAATCGAGCCGCAGGCGCAACGGGCCAAAAAATCCCTCATCCCAAATTGCTCTCCGCATTCCCGGCAGCGTCCTAGCCCCGGGATCTCGATAATCTCAAGCTGCGCCCCGTCGAGCGCCGTACCTTGCGTGCAGAGATCGAAGCAGAATCGGATCGCATCCGGCATGATGGCGGAGAGCTTGCCGATCTCAAGCCGCAGCACATTCACCCTGGCGCCAGCCGCGCGTTCGGCGACGAGCTCGACGATGCCTTGCGTAACGCCAAGCTCATGCACAGGCGCGCTCCTCAACAGATCCTCGGCAACTGCTCGCCGACTAGCATGTCCACGATGCGCTCCCCGCCGAACACGGTACGAAGCAGCACCACACCTTCCGGCTCGGCGGTCACCTCGCCAATGATCGCAGAGTCCCGACCCGCGGGATGCATGCGCATGGCGGCAAGGACTGCATCGGCAGACTCTCTCGGAACGACCGCGACGAGCTTCCCCTCGTTCGCCATGTACAAAGGATCGAGCCCCAGAATCTCGCACACACCTTTGACCGCCTCGCACACCGGGATGCTTGTTTCGTCGAAGCCGATGCACACCGATGCCGCTTGAGCGAATTCATTCAGCACTGTCGCAACACCGCCACGCGTAGCGTCGCGCAGGCAATGGATCTCCGGACAAGCCTCCAGCATGGCTCGTATCAAGCCATGGAGGGAGCGGCAATCACTTGCGATAGACGTACTTAGAGCGAGATCCTGCCGGGCGCACAAAATCGCCGCACCGTGGTCGCCGATGGTGCCATTGACGATGACAACGTCCCCGGGCCGCGCGCGCTCGGCGGCGATATTGGTCTCTTTGGGAATAACGCCGATGCCGGCGGTGTTGATGAATAATTTATCGGCGGCGCCCCTGGGGACGACCTTGGTGTCGCCGGTGACGATCGCCACAGCCGCGGCGCGCGCCGTCTCGGCCATCGAGTGCGCTACGCGGCGCAGGGTTTCCACGCTCAATCCTTCTTCCAGAATCACGCTGCAACTCAGGAACAGCGGCCGCGCTCCGCTTACTGCGAGATCGTTGATCGTGCCGTTGACCGCGAGCCCACCGATGTCCCCGCCAGGGAAGAACAAGGGATCCACCACGTACGAGTCGGTGGTAAAAGCGAGCCGGTCACCCTGCGCCACCAGGTCGGTCAAGTCAAGGCGCGCCTGGTCTTCCAGGGGTGCAAGCACGGCGTTGCCGAAACTACCGACGAAGACATCGTCGATGAGGTCACGCATGGCCTTCCCGCCACTGCCGTGAGAGAGAGTAATGCGGCTGTCGCGCAGCTTACCGCTGCGGCGCCGGATCGAGGCTGTTTGCGCCGGGCGATCGAGATTCAGTACGCGACTCATGTTCTCGCCTCAGCCGGCGCTTCGTCGGCGCGACCTCGTATCAGGCGCGCCAGGTCGACGTTGCCATAGTTGTAGTAAGCCGCACACGCACCTTCCGAAGAAACCATGAGCGCGCCCAAGGGTGTCTCCGGAGTACAGGCGCCGCCGAACACCTTACATTCCCAGGGTTTGATCACTCCCTTCAACACCTCTCCGCACTGGCAGGACTTCGGATCCGCGATCTTGAGGTTGGGGACCGAGAACTTGCGCTCGGCGTCGAAGCGCGCGTAGCTCCGCTGGAGACGGATCCCAGAGTGATCGATTGAGCCCAGGCCCCGCCATTCAAAAAACTCCCGCAGCTCGAAGACGCGGCCGACCGCCATAAGCGCCTGGTCGTTGCCCGCATCGGGTACTACGCGCTGGTACTGGTTCTCCACTTCGCAACGGCCTTCGGCGAGTTGCTTGAGCAGCATCCACACCGATTGCAGGATATCCAGTGGTTCGAAGCCAGCGACCACTATCGGCTTGCGGTAATGCCGAGCAATAAATTCATACGGCGCCGTCCCGATCACCATGCTTACGTGCCCTGGTCCCAGAAAACCATCGAGCGTCAACTCAGGCGAATCGAGAATTGCCTTGATGGTCGGAATGATGGTGATGTGGTTGCAGAACAATGAAAAGTTCTTGACCCCCTCGCGCTCCGCCTGTAGCACGGTCAACGCGGTGCTCGGCATGGTGGTCTCGAAGCCCAATGCGAAGAAGACCACCTCTTTGTCGGGATGCTCCCGGGCAATTTTCAAAGCGTCCATCGGCGAGTAGACCATACGCACGTCGGCGCCGTCAGCCTTGGCCTGAAGCAGACTCTTTGTCGAGCCAGGCACACGCATGGCATCGCCGAAAGTGGTGAAGATGACCTGCGGATGTTCGGCCAGCGCCACGCCGTCGTCTACCCTTCCCATCGGCAGGACGCATACCGGGCAGCCGGGACCGTGCACGAGCTCGATCGCCTTGGGCAGCATCGGTTCTATGCCGTATTTGAAAATCGAGTGAGTGTGGCCACCGCAGACCTCCATCAGTTGCAACGGCCTTTGCCGGCAAACAGCGATTCGCTCGACCAACGCTTCGATCTCTTTGAGTAAGACCTTGGCCTTTACCGGGTCGCGGAACTCGTCTACGTATTTCACGGCGCGCGTTCCTTGACCAGGTCGCCGCGCCGATCGGCGAGCAGCGTGTGCACCAGGTCCCAGAGAATGTGATAAATCGCAACATGCGTTTCCTGGATGCGGTGGATGCTGTCGGTGCGCACCGTGAGGCAATGATCGCAGCTCTGCGCCATCTTGCCGCCGTCCGTTCCGGCCAGCCCGATCGTGGTCATGCCTAGTTCCTTCGCCTTGGCGAACGCCGCCACCAGGTTTTCGGAATTACCGCTGGTTGAAATGCCGATCAGCCCGTCGCCGCGCCGGCACTGGGCGATGACTTGGCGCACGAAGATATGACTGAAACCCACGTCATTTCCCACCGCCGTCATCACTGCCGTGTCGGTGACTAGATTGATGACGCTGAGCGCCGGGCGGCCCGCGGTGATAGGGTGAAGGAATTCCACCGCGATGTGCGCCGCATCACAACTCGAGCCGCCGTTTCCCATCGTAAACAGCCGCCCATCGCGCAGGTAGACTTGCGCAACGGCGCGGGCGGTGTCCACCACTTGCTGCGCATTTGTTTCGAAAAACGCTCGCTTGGTGTCAACGCTGTGGCGGGCCTTCTGAGCGACCGATTCCAGCAGCGCGGCATTCTCGAGCTCGGCGTCCTTCCTGCCGCCATGCAGGAAAGGGTAGAGCGCCTGCAGATGAGCATTGACGTCAGCCATGGGTTTGCATGGCTTGCAGCTCGGCTTGCATCTCGCCCAGTTCGGTAAGGAGTTGCAGCGTCTTGATCGCTTCGTCCTCGTCGATACGGCTCATGGCGAATCCCACATGCACGAGCACCCAGTCGCCCACGCATGACAACACTGGATGGTCTTCATTGACCACGCACGAGATGTTGATTTCGCGTTTGACTCCGGCGACGTTCACCACCGCGAGCTGGTTTTTTACATCGGTGATCCGCACGATCTGGCCCGGGATGCCTAAACACATCGCACACCTCCAAGTGTCAAAGCTTGCGCTGCGGCGATTGCGGCCTGACCCAGCGATAAGCCGCCATCGTTGGCCGGCACCTGACGCTGTGTGAGCACGGTAAAACTCTGCGCGCGCAGGCGGCGCGCGATTTCCTCAAGCAGCGTCTTGTTCTGAAACACCCCGCCGGACAGGGCTATCGTTGGCTTGCGTACGGCGCGCTTGCTCAAGCGTGACACCATCGCGACGACGCCCCGCGCCAGGCCCTTGTGGAAACGCGCGGCCATGACCGCGGGCGTGGTATGCGCCGACAAATCACCAAGCAAAAGCCGCCACATCGGTTCCGGCTCCAGATAAGGGAAACGCCCGGAATCCTCGATTCGGAATGGATAGGCATCTTCTTCGGCGACTTGCCTGAAGGGCTGCGCAAGCGCCTCCAACTCAATCGCCGCCTGACCCTCGTAACTCGCTTGCTCGCGGCACACTCCAATGGCTGCCGCGACCGCGTCGAACAAGCGCCCGCATGAGCTCGCAGGCGGGCAGTTCAACCCTTGCTTGAGCATGGCCTCGAAGGTCGCCAGAGGCTTGCTCTCAAGAAACCGGGTCAGCTCCAGCGCGCCGTAATCCTTCTGGTACTCCGTCCAACCGAGAGTAGCCACAAGATGCGCATAGGTATTGCGCCAGGGTTCGCGCATCGCTTGCGCCCCGCCGATCATTGCCACCGGCTTGAAGCTCGCCAGACGTTCGAAACTGCAATAACCCGCGAGCAAGAACTCCCCCCCCCAGAACGTGCCATCGTCGCCGAAACCCGACCCGTCAAGCGCTACACCGAGGACCGGAGGCGCATCCAACGGCACGTCATTGTCGGCGAGGCAACTCGCGATATGCGCGTGATGATGTTGCACTTCGACCAGCGGCAACGCGTCGCGCGCGGACCATTCTTTGCCGAGTTTGGTCGACAGGTATTCGGGATGCCTGTCGGCGGCGAGTGTCTGCGGTTCGTGCTCGAACAATCCCCGGTATAACTCGAGATTACGCTGATAATCGCGGTACGTCGCGGCGTCCTCCAAGTCGCCCTGGTGCTGGGAAATGATGGCCTGCCCATCCTTGATCAGACAGAAGGTGTTCTTGAGCTCCCCGCCGAGCGCGAGAATGGAGGTGGCGCGCTCAAATCCGGGCGGCAAGGGTATGGACGCAGGCGCGTAACCGCGGCCGCGGCGCAGAATCCGCGGCGCACCGTCCATGATGCGCAGCACAGAGTCATCAACGCGGTTGACGATGTCGCGGTCATGCAATAGCAGGTAATCCGCGATTCCACGCAGCCGCTCTCGCGCCTGCTGATTGCCTATGCACTGGGGTTCGTCGGAAACATTCCCGCTGGTCAGCACGATGGGCCGATCTAAGCCTTCCACCAGTAAATGGTGCAAAGGCGTGTAAGGCAGCATGAAACCCAGGGTGTTAAGCCCAGACGCAACAGCGTCGGGCAGCCGTTTCGGCCCATTCGCGGCGCACAGCACGATGGGAGCCGCCGGGGTTGCCAGGAGCGCGAGCTCTTCGGACGAAAGCGTACAATAACGTTGAATCACCCGAGCGTCGCTCGCCATCAGCGCGAACGCCTTGTGATAACGCCGCTTGCGAGCACGCAAGCCCGTCACGGCGTCCGGATTAGTAGCATCGCAGGCGAGATGGAAACCGCCCAGGCCCTTGATCGCGATGATGTTGCCTTCCAGTAAGAGGCGGCGAGCGGCCTCGATGGGATCGCCTACCAAGACGATCGGCGTTCCGTCCGCGTGCTCGAGTGACACCTTCGGCCCGCACACCGGACAAGCGATAGGCTGGGCGTGAAAGCGGCGGTCGGCGGGATCGTCGTATTCAACCTGGCAGGCGTCGCAGAGATCGAACATCGCCATGCTGGTGCTACCCCTGTCGTAGGGAATTGCGTTCACGATGGACAGACGTGGGCCGCAGTGAGTGCAGTTAGTGAAAGGGTAATGGTACCGGCGGCTCAGCGGCTCCAATGTCTCTTCGACGCACGCGGCGCAGGTGGCAGCGTCTGGAACAACTCCGGTGTGAACCTCGCCGTACGTGCTTGCCGCAATGCGGAAGCCGTCCGCGCTGCAACGGCCGCCCAACGGGCCGCGCTCGATAGTGTCAATGCGGGCTAGCGGGGGCGCCTCGGCTTTCAGGCGCCGGATAAAAACTTCTATTGCGGCCGAATTGCCCCAGGCACGTATCAGCACCCCATCGCTGTCGTTCAGCACTTCTCCGCTGATACCACAGTCGGTGGCAAGGCGCCATACCGTGGGGCGGAACCCCACTCCCTGCACGAGGCCACGCACCCGGATTTGGCTACCCTGGTGTTTTTGCCGCGCGAGGGCCGGAACGCCGCTCATAGTCCGTTTCTCATCAAAGCGGATCGCAGACACCCGCGGATCCCCTCCGGCGATCACATCGCGCGGATCTTCAAATAGCGCACAATGTCAGGCAGATTTTGTTTCACTATGTAGGCGGCCAACAACGCCACGATTATCCAAAATATAGTCCACATACCTGGCCTCCTCTGTTATCACCACGTTACCCGATTGTCGCCGGAAAAACGCTGGTGGGTTTATCAAGACACCGCTATCTCTAACCCGCGGCTTTGCCGCCGCCCAGCATCCGAGTTACCAGTGATTCGATCAGAACCACCGCCTTGCCCACCGCCGCGGCCACGGGCTCGCTCAAGCCCATTCTTCCTTGCTCATCGGTATCTTCGCCAAAGCTTTCAGGCTCGCAACCGACGAGCACGATACGCTCGCACTGACCGCCCATCGCCTTCACCGTGCGCAGTACCTTGCCGGCATCCATGTCGTGCGGTGACACGAGCGAGTCTTGCTGGCTCCGGCTGTCTGCATCCTCTGGCATTTCGGGTTCCATCACATACAGCGTGCCCGGAGCATCGCCCTGCTGGGTGGTATCTACCAGAATCGCCGCCTCGTAGCCGTCGTCCACCAGCGCATAGCTGAGATCGAGGCCGCGAATGCCAAAGTCCACGACTCGCACGCCCTGCGGAAGGTCGCGCCGGCTCATGCGTTGTGCGACTTCAGAGCCGAACCCGTCGTCGCCGAGGAATATATTGCCGATACCGGCAATGAGAATATTGTTGCTCACGGCGCTCGCCGACTCTTGTTCGTAAGCGGCTCAAGCTCCTCAGGAGAGAAAAAGAAACGGTGGCCGGGCATGCGTTCGAGACCGAATTCCCTACCAGGGTCGTCGTCCACGGTTACGGCCACATGCACGCGGTCCTCGAAATCGCGTTCCAGCGATTCGATCGTGGCCGCCTTGCCGCCAAGCGCGATGTCCATGATGTCTCCACCAGCGCGCGGACGCAACCGGACATGATCGCCGACGCGAAGATCAACGCCTCCGACGCGCAAGTACGCGAGTCGAGGCTTGGAATCCAGGGCATCCCACGGCGCAGCGTCGTTTTCCGCTCCGCCATCAATGGGCCGCAAGCTGCGCATCGTCCCGTGCAGCTTGTTGAGCTCTGCAGGCGAAAGCGCCTCGGTGCGCTCGAGGAGGGCCCGGGCACGCTCATCAACCGCCGCCATCTCGCGCTTCTCTTCATCGGTCATCGCGAGAATACGCAGGGTCAGGATCTCGTCGATCTCGGTGCCGTCGAATAAATCGCCGGGGCTTTCGGGAGCAATCTCCGGATAGTCATAAAGGATGATCGGCGAGCACAGCATGGTGTCGCGCTCTCCCTCGGCGCCCACCAACACAGGCCACGCGCCGATGTTCTGGCAACCGTTCACTGCGTCACGCAAAGCTTCGGGCGGATCGAGCGAGGACACGAACTCGCCTTCGCAGAGGCCGAGAATCGTATGCGTTGAGACCAACGCATAGAGCGAAGCCGCATTGCGGTTTAAGTCTCCGGCTTGGTTAAGCGCGGTCTGGTTAAAAATGCGTACAGTGATTCGGAACACCTGTTCAGCGACGGCCTCGGCGGTTACCTCGATTCGTCCTTCAATCGGTTGCTGTGTACGAATCAGCACCCCGGCCATGCCGCCGTTCTGGGCGCGCAGAGGCTCTAAATCGCGCCGGCCGGAAAACACGAAAGGTATTTGCAGCGGCCCCGCTGCTAAGTCGCTGAGCCTGAACTCGCCGACCGCCACCTCGCGCTCGACCGCCTCCTGCCACGCATAGTAGCGCCGCTCGCCAATCTGCAGCAGGCTAACCTTGCGAAACTCGGGCTCCGTATCCTCCGGCCATGCGGGAAGCGTCTGGGGAAGCTCGCCCACCTCGCGTTCGATGAGGTGCAGGAATCCGATCCTGGCGGTAACGCTGGTCTGCGGGTTGCCTTGCGCGAGACACTGCGTTTGCATGCTCCACGGGTCGGCTCCCGCTTGCGCTTCGCTGTACGCTTGCGGATAAATCCCCCCGAAGGTCCAGCGTTGCCGGTTCTTTACCGATGAAGGACGGTACGGGTAAAGCATGTACCCTTCGTAAAGCACGGCCTTCGCGATGCTTTCCGCCTGCGCACGGCTCATGAAACGCGCTCCTCCTGGGAGTCCAACAGGCTTTGCAGGGCCTGCTCCCAAGTCAAGAAACTTCCATGGATTTTGTACCGATAGAGCCGGTCGAACACGTCTTTGCCCAAGCACAGCCAGGCGCTGTTGGGGTAGTAATGCTCCATCATTTCTTTCCAGACCTTGACCGGGAGTTGGAACCCCGCTTCCTTGTTCCACGAAATCTGACTCACTTGCAAGGCGTCGCTTTCGCCGCGGTAAAAAATGCTTCCGCTGAACAACAGCAGCACCGGCACCTCACCTTCTTCCAAGCCATAAAAGTACTTGGCTGCGGCCACGTTAAAGTCAAAGGTGCATGGAACCGGGAGGTCCAGCAGAAAGCTGTCTTCAAACGACGGAACTGTCACATTGGCGTGGGTCCAGAGCAGATTGTGCAGCGTCGAGCTCCAGCGTTCGGGCTCCCCGAAAAGCTCAAGCATCCGCTCCTGCTCAGCCGGTGCATAGCGCCGCCGGGTGGTCTCGATCTGGATTTGACATTGCAGCGCTACATTGTGAATACAGTCGCCGGGCACAGCATTGCTCACGCGTAACTTGAACAGAAGCTGCGGCGCCGCCGCGTAGCGGGCGACTTCGACGCCTTCGACCTGGAAATTGAGCTCAGGCATGGAGTCTGCACTCCGGCGTGTCCGACCTAGCCTTGAGCTTGGCGAAGAAGGCGCGTATGGCGCTCCACGCCTCGGACCCTCCGGACATTCCCCGCCAGCGCGCTCGGATGATGCCAACCAGCTCGTAACAGCAGTCGATGGGCACCCGATAATACTCGCGCTCGCCATCCACGCGGTTGACCAGGAGTGCCTCGACATCCGGCTCGAGTTTGGCCAGCAGCGGATTGTCCGCAACCAGCGACTCCCAGGCCGCGAGGCCCAACAGCGACTCCGTGGCGCCGGCTGGACTGGGGTAAAAACCGAGGACTCTTTGGGACGCGCTGCTGTGAAAAAAGAACGCGAGATTGATCGGGATGCGGAAGGCTTCCCACTGGCGGTCGGTCATGAGAAACTCGGCCAGGAATTCGCTTTGGTCAGGCACACGGCGGTACTTCGCGCTCTCGTGGTTGCTGAACAGCACGGCGCACGCCCGGCAACAACAGAGCAGCCGGCGACTCGCAGGCTCGACCAGGTGTGAATGCCCTTGATAAATTTCCGCGTGGCAAAGCTCGCAATATTCGATCACCGCGGACCTGCGCACAAAGCGGCGTAATCCGGCGACCCATCCTTGCACTGGTGCCGAAGAAGTCGTCATCTGCCTCATTCTCCTGCTGGCAAAGCTTGATCGGACCCTTGATCGGACCTATGGAATGGAACGCGAACGAGGGGGCTTCGGCGTCATCGTCTACTGCCATGGGGGCGCCCTCAAGTTTCGCCGGCGCCTATTCCCTCTCGCCTGCGGCGCGGAATGGGCGGCACGGGAACGAAAATCTCCTTCGCACGTGCCGGAGGCTCTGCGAGACCTTCGACGTCTACCCTGGTCACATCGGGAGCCGCATCAAGGATCGCGAATTCGATGTCCCGCTGGAGCGTCTTGTTGGCCGATTTCCCCTGCCAGTTTCCGTGCACCTTGAGCCGCACGACCTCTTCACCGGTTTCCAGCAGCTCCAGCCGCAGTCCGTGCGTCCCAAGGAAGGGACGCATTTTTTCGACTGCCCGCTGCACACGCGACTCCAAATCCTGCGGGTGCAAGCCATGCAGCAGCAGCAAGCCGCGCACCTGCTCATCTTCCGCGAGAGAGTCCAGGATCGACTGGCCCGCCGCTCCGGCGGCGCTCACCAATTCGAGGAGTCTGGCGAGCCCCGCCCCGTGCAAATCCAGTACGACTTGCACCAACTCCTTCGCCTGCTCACGGCCCCGCGGATCGCTCAGGGCCTCCAGCGAGCGGATCGCTTCCTCAATCCGGACCAAGTCGCGTTCCAGTGCTTGCGTATCGCCCTCGTTCACGACTTCAACGTTCCCGATTGTTCGCCACACCGAACGTAGGCGTGTGCACGGTCTCGAGTACTTTGCCGTTCCCCAGATACATGTGGACGCCGCACGGCAGGCAAGGATCGAAGCTGCGCACGGTGCGCATGATGTCTATGCCCTTGAACTTGTCCGGCCCGTTTTCCTCGAAGATCGGCGTATTCTGGACCGCATCCTCGTAGGGCCCCGCGGTGCCGTAGACATCGCGCGGGTTGGCGTTCCAGGGAGTCGGTGGATAGGGATGGTAGTTCGCGATCTTGCCGCCTCGAATGACGAGATGGTGCGACAGCACTCCGCGGACCGCTTCGTGGAAGCCGCAGCCTATCGCCTCGTCGGGCACCTTGAACGGGGTGAAAGTCGAGGTGCGGCCCGCGTGCAGCTCTTTCAGGGCCTGCTCGGCGAAGTGCAGCGCCGCGCATGCCGCATAGGCCTGAAAGTAAGTCCGGGCGCGGTCGCGCTCAATGGCGTTGCTCCATTTCGGAATCTTCCACTCCAACTCGACCTCAGGCTTGAGAGCTGTCTTCGGCAGGTACATCTTCACGCTGTGGCCCGTGGCCTTGAGGTAGCCGATGTCCACGACGCCGGCAAGCGCCGTGGACCACAAGCGGGCAATCGGGCCGCCGCCGGTGTCGAGGGCGAGATACTTTTTGTCACCCGCCTCGCCCGCATGGTACCAGCGCGGCGACATGACCCAGGTGTACTTGCCGCCAAAATCACGTTTCTGCGGCTTGGGTAGCGTGGTCTGGTTCCAGGGATGATTCTGATCGACCGGATTGCCAAGGGGATCCTGCTTTACGAATGTCTCCTGATTCTGCCAACCATCGTAGTAGGAGCTTCCCAGCAGAATGCGAATGTTCAGATTGATGTCGACCAAGTCGGTGGTGACGAGCTTGCCATCGACCACCACTCCCGGCGTGACATACATTGCCCGGCCCCAATTGGTCATGGTCTTGTAGCTGTAGTCGCAGTGGTCCGGATCCTGGAATGAGCCCCAGCAGCCGAGCAGAGTGCGCCGGAAGCCCACCTGTTCATAGCCCGGCAGCGCCTGGTAGAAGAAGTCGAACAAATCATCGTGCAGGGGCACGACCCGCTTCATGAACTCGACGTACCGCATCAACCGGGTGATATAGTCCGTGAACAACTGGATGGTCGGCACTGTCCCCACGCCGCCCGGATAGAGCGTCGAGGGATGGACGTGGCGCCCCTCCATGAGACAGAACATCTCGCGGGTCCAGCGGCTCACCTGCAGTGTCTCGCGGTAGAACTCTCCGCTAAAGGGGTTCAGCGCGGTCATGATCTCGGCGATGGTGCGATAACCATGGTCTTTCGCATGCGGGGCTTCGGTGGTTTTCGCCCTTTCCCATACGCCGGGATTGGTCTCCTTGACCATCTGCTCGCAAAAGTCCACACCGACCAGGTTATCCTGGAAGATGTTGTGGTCGAACATGTACTCGGCCGCTTCGCCCAGGTTGATGATCCATTCGGCGATAGCAGGAGGCTTGATCCCGTACGCCATGTTCTGGGCGTACACCGAGGTGGTGGCGTGATTGTCGCCGCAGATGCCGCAGATGCGGCTGGTGATGAAATGCGAATCGCGCGGATCCTTGCCTTTCATGAAAATGCTATAGCCGCGAAAGATCGACGACGTGCTATGGCATTCGGCGACACGGCGATTTTCGAAATCTATCTTCGTGTAGATGCCGAGACTCCCCACGATGCGGGTGATGGGGTCCCAGTTCATTTCAACGAGTTTGCCGGGCGCGGCTTTTTGGGTGGTTCTGGTATCGGGCATGACGGTAGACATGGTCTTGTTCCTCTATGGCTGGCGACTCGGCTAATGCGGGTGGTGCCCGGTGGTCAGTTGCGGACGGTTATGGCGCCATTTCGGCTCTTTGTTGAGGGTCGAGTTGGTCAGCTTGCGCAACGCTCGCACCAGTGCGCCGTACGGCCGCACCAGACCAGTGGACAAGACGCTTCCGGGCGGCTGATCCATAAAGGGCATGAACTTGTCCGGAAAGCCCGGCATGGTGCAGCCGATGCAGATCCCGCCGACGTTCGGGCAGCCTCCCATGCCGGCCATCCAGCCCCGCTTCGGTACATTGCATTGCACCACAGGGCCCCAGCAGCCCAGCTTGACGATGCACTTGGGAGAACCGTACTCGGTCGCGAAGTCGCCCTCCTCGAAATAACCCGCCCGGTCGCAGCCATCGTGCACGGTGCGGCCAAACAGCCACTTGGGTCGCAGGGCTTCGTCCAGCGGGATCATGGGCGCCAGGCCGGCGAGTTGATAGAGGAGATAAAGCAGGGTCTCCATGAAGTTGTCGGGTTGCACCGGACAGCCCGGGACGTTCACGATGGGCAGCCCCGCCTTCGATTTCCAATCCCAACCGAGATAATCCGCAAGACCCATGCAGCCGGTCGGGTTGCCCTGCATCGCATGGATGCCCCCGTAGGTCGCGCAGGTGCCGGCGCCCACCACCGCAAGCGCCTTAGGCGTCAGGCGATCCAGCCATTCGGGGATGGTGATGGGCTGCTTGGTCGTGGGATCGGTTCCCATCGCGGCCCAGTAGCCCTCGCCGCTGAGCTTTTCGTTGGGGATCGAGCCTTCCATTACCAGCACGAAGTTGTCGAGCTCGCCATTTGCCGCTTGGTGAAAAGGCTTCATGAATTCATCGCCGTTTTCATAGGCGAGCACGGGGTTGTGCAAGTGCACTTTGGGCAGCCCGGGAATGGCCCCGAGGGCGACGTCTTCTATGCTGGGTTGGCTGGCGGCGGTGATGGAAACCGAATCGCCATCACAGCCGAGCCCCGCGGTGATCCAGAGGATGTGAACTTCTTTTAGTGCGGGCGGCCGTTGGGTTTTACGGCCATAGGGAACAGCGGTTGCGTCTGCCATCTCGATGCCTCCTCATTCGTTCCAGAGGTTTTGTCTCAAGACCGTTGGTCTTCTTATCAGCCTACATGCGGCGCGCGATTATGATTGCACCCCCGGCAGTCAACCCGCCTTGGAGGGTTCATCCATTGACGCGGGCGAGCAAGCTCACCATGGAAGCTCACCATGGAAGGATAGGTAAAGTCAATGGGTCCTTGCAACAGGTACTGTCGCGTCGGACGGACGGCCGAGCCCGACTGCTCATGCGGGGCATAGACCGGATAGCCGCTGGCCTTCACCAGGTGATCGCGCTCGGCCTCCCGAAGGTCCGCCTCGATCATCGCCGCGACCAGCGCCTCGAAGCCGACCCGCGGTCTCCAGCCGAGCCTGGCCCTGGCCTTGGAGGCATCCCCGAGGAGGGTGTCGACCTCGGTCGGGCGGAGGTAGCGCGGGCCAAGGTCCGTCCCATCGCTGGCTGCCCGGAAAGGGTCCCGCCGACGGCCACCGGCCAGGACGATCTTTTGACAAAGGACCGCCGGTAGGCTACTTTTTGCCGCGGCGCGGGAGGAACGCCTTTGAGGAACGACCCGCCCGGCGGGACACAACTTCCGGTGCGTGCTCACTTCGCTATCACTATCACCTCGAGCTGGCTTCCTCGCCTCGAGCTGGATCCGGCGTTCGTCCGGGACGACGAGATCGGGCGGGAGCCAGAGCGGTGGCAGGCACCTTGACTGGGTAGCTCCCCTCTGCGTCCTATTGATCGACATCGGGAGCTTGCTAGTGAGGGAGCCGCGGGACTTGTAGATGGATGAGGGGCAGAGGGACGACGGGGAGCGACTGCCGGTCAGGCCGCTGGGGCAGTCGGGATACCGCTTCGGCTTCGGCGACTGCGTGGTCTATGTCGATCCCTACCTCTCGGATTCCGTGGAACGCCTGGAAGGCGAGGACCACCGGCGCCTCACGCCGGCACCCGCGGCCCCGGGCGCCGTGACCGATGCGAGGGTGTGCTGCATCACCCATATCCATCAGGACCACGCCGATCCCGACACGCTGATGCCGCTCGCAGAGGCCTCTCTGCACTGCCGCTTCGTGTGCCCGAACGAGGTCGCCAAGGCCCTGTGGGCATGGGGGATCGATCGGGATCGGGTCGTCATCGCCGATCGCGAGCCCATGAGGCTGTCGGATACGCTCGCGATGACACCCGTGCCGGCCGCCCATGAGGACCTGGACGTCGACGAGGAGGGCCGCTACCGGTATCTCGGCTATGTGTTCGAGTGGAGGGGACGGCGTTTCTACCATGCCGGAGACACCTCCCCCCATGAGCACATTCTCGCCGTGCTGCGGGGCTTGGGGCCTATCGATGTGGCCTTCCTGCCGGTGAACGAGCGCAGCTTCTTTCGCAAGCGCCGCGGGATCATCGGCAATATGTCGGTGCGCGAGGCCTTGGCGATGGCGGCCGAGATCGGGGTGCGAACGCTGGTGCCCATGCACTGGGACATGTTCGCCCCCAACTCGGTGTTCCGCGAGGAAATCGAGCTCGTGTATGGGCGCCTGAAACCACCCTTCGCGCTTTGCATCCACCCGCGGGTGGTATAAACCCGGGCCCGCCCATGGACATCAGCATCGTCATCAGGACGTACAACGAAGGCCGCCACCTCGGCGCCCTCTTGGAACGCATCGCGGCACAGCGCTGCGAGGACGGACGCGTCGAGACCCTGGTGGTGGACTCGGGCTCCACCGACGACACGCTCGCCATCGCGCGTGCCGAGGGCTGCCGGATCCTGCACATCGGGCGCGAGGAGTTCACCTTCGGGCGCTCGCTGAACCGCGGCTGCGCCGCCGCCCGCGGCCGGCACCTGGTGTTCGTGAGCGGCCATTGCCTGCCCGTCGCGAGCGACTGGTTGACCCGGCTCATCGCCCCGCTGGAGAACGGCTCCGCGGACTATGCCTATGGCCGGCAGTTGGGCAACGGGGAGGGCCGTTTCAGCGAGGGCCAGCTCTTCAAGAAGTACTTCCCGGAGGCGAGCCGCATCCCTCAGGACGGGATCTTCTGCAACAACGCCAACGCGGCGCTCAGGCGCGACGTCTGGGAGCGCTATCCATTCGACGAGGAGCTCACCGGGCTCGAGGACATGGACCTCGCCAGACGGCTTGCCGCCGACGGGCTCAAGATCGCCTACGTGGCGCCCGCGGCCGTGTACCATCTGCACGATGAGTCGTGGTTGCAGATCAGGAACCGTTATGAGCGCGAGGCTGTCGCGCTCCAGAAGATCATGCCGGACGTACACATCAGCTTCACCGATTTCCTGAGATACTTCATCTCCGGGGTCCTCTTGGATATGGGCGGGAGCCTTCAGGAGCGGCGCTTCCTCCGCACCGCCCGCGAGATCGTGATGTTCAGGTTCATGCAGTACCTGGGCTCCTATCGCGGCAATCACGAGCACCGCAAGCTGTCGAGAGAGCGCAAGGAACGCTATTTCTATCCCCGGCGCGCCCTCTACCGCGAGGACGAGAAACCCATCGAGCGCAAGGCCAGACGTCGTGATCTCACACACCATGGCGGATAGTGTTCGATGGTAGATCAGGGACTGGTCGCGCTCCTTCCCATGAAGGCGCACAGCGAGCGCGTGAGCGGCAAGAACTTTCGCCTCCTGGGGGGCAGGCCCTTGTTCCGCTGGATGTTGGACGCGCTGCTCTCGATCCCGGCCATCGGCACGGTCGTCATCAACACCGATGCCCGGGCGCTGCTCGAATGGGACCCCGCGATACGCAGAGAGCGGGTGCTGATCCGGGACCGGCGTGCGGAGATCTGCGGCGACCTCGTCAGCATGAACCGCATCATCGCGGACGATGTGAGCGCCGTGGTGTCGCCGACCTATCTCATGACCCACGCCACCAACCCGTTCCTGAGCGCGACGACCATGCTCTCGGCGCTCGCGGCCTACCGGGAGGCATACCGGGGTGGGAAGGCGGATTCCCTGTTCAGCGTCAACCGCCTGCAGACACGCTTGTACCGTGGCGATGGCTCGGCCGTGAACCATGACCCGCACACCCTCCTGCGCACCCAGGACCTGGAGCCCTGGTTCGAAGAGAACTCGTGCCTGTATATCTTCTCGCAGGAGGGCTTCGCCCGCACCGGGGCGCGCATCGGGGACCGGCCGCTGCTCTTCGAGACCCCGCGGCTCGAATCGGTGGACATCGATGAACCCGATGACTGGCGACTCGCGGAGGCGATCGCCGGCCCCGGCGCGACGGAAGACTGAATCACTCACGTGGTCATGCGCGCAGAGGAGCTCACGGTGCTCGTCACCTGCCCCCCCATGCTCGGGATGATGGACGAGCTGCGTGAGCGGTTTGTCGAGCGCGGCGTGGGGGTCTACTGCCCGGAGGTGGTGCAGAGCGTCTCGGAAGCCGAGCTGATCGCGCTCGTGCCGCGCTTCGAGGGCTGGATCATCGGTGACGATCCCGCCACCG
>JBQTJM010000169.1:0-21609 GCA_052387115.1 Gammaproteobacteria bacterium
CCGTGGAAGATGCTCTCCCCGGTCAAGAGCGTGTAGCGCCCGATCTCGAAGTTCAAGGGGAACTGCAAGAGGCAGGCGGGGATGAGGAGGCACAGGAACGTGAGCCCGTACTTGGCGATGATGTAGGGCCACCAGATCAGCTCCCCGCTACCCTGGGCAAGCGCCATCCACACGATACCCGGTCCGAGTGCCGCGATGAAACCGGGAAAGGGCGGCAGGGGCCGGCGTTCCAGGCGGAACGCCCCGCCGACCGTCATGGCCCTCCGCCCGTCATTGCCCTCCATCCATCATTTGCTGTCCGGGGGTGCCGAGCGCCTCCACGGCTCGAGCCTTTCGATCCCCGAGTACCAGCGGCGGACCTCGCCGTAGGGCTCGATGGGATAGCCCGCGATCGCCGTGAGGCAGAGGGGCGCACCGACCGAATAGTCGGCCAAGGTCACCCCGTCTCCGCAGAGCCACTCGCGGCCCTTGAGATGCCCGTCCAGGACCTTCGCGAAGCGATGGAAGCGCAACTCGCCCTTCATGATCTCGGCGGGATCGGCATCGCCCTGCCCGATCGCCTTCTTGACCAGACGCTCGTAGATGAAGACTCCGCACGCGGCCCCGAAGTGCGCGAGCCCCCAAGACTGCCACCGGCTGACGTCGGCCTGGATCTTCGGATCCGCGGGCCAAATCGTGTTGCCGGGCCGCTTGGAGCAAAGATACTGCATGATGGCGTTCGACTCCCAGAGCACGAAGTCC
Source organism: Gammaproteobacteria bacterium (assembly GCA_052387115.1). Lineage (GTDB taxonomy): Bacteria > Pseudomonadota > Gammaproteobacteria > JACCXJ01 > JACCXJ01 > JACCXJ01. Next base: position 742 of record JBQTJM010000169.1, read on the forward strand.
CCATCGACCAAGGTCGGGATCATATGGTTCGGATTGAGCGCCACGAACTCCGGCCGCATCTGCTCGCCCTGGAAGAGATCGACGGGCACGAGCTCGCAGTCCAGGTCGAGGTGGTATATGACTGCAAGGGCCCGGCGGGAATTGGGAGAGGGTGGGAAGTGGTAGAGCTTCATGGAGACCTCCTTCTGGTTTCGCACCGCGCGCCCGCGAGTTCCATTACGATATCCTCGCGAAGCGCCTGGACTACCTGAGCCATTTGGGGCCCGCGCAACGCGGCCTATTATTGCACAGGCGCCGTTGGCCTAGGCCTGTGGCCGGCCTGCGAGCGCCCGGCGTTGCAGGTGGGCCGGCGCTGATGTTACGCTCTTCCCGCGCGCTCGATCGGCATGTTTAGATCGGGCGGCCCCCGCGGACACGATCATTCCAACAAGGAGAGCGTCATGCCGAACCCCAAGCCTTCACTCCACTCCGATCCCGTAGTCTTGACCCGGTTCCAAGAGGAACTGACACGGGCCGCCGCACGGCCCGGTTGCGCCTCGGTCGGCCCGGCGCTCTGGCCGCGTTTCGCCGGGTATTACCAGGGACTCGCGCGCCTGCCGCGGAAGGCGCGGCGCGCCTTGCAACGACCCATGCACTCATCGCCGCCAGCCCGGCCGTCGATGCGGTCCCGGCCGGCAACTGCGCCACGACCACCGATCAGCGCGGCGCGCCCCGACCCCAGGACGGCGACGGAAACACGGTTGCCGACTGTGACATCGGGGCTTTCGAGGGGACGCAGCCGGCAGAGGCCGTGGCCCCCGGTCAGAATCCCCGCACGCTGTCGCGTTGCGACATCCGCATCCAGTGCAATCTAGACACGGCCTCGGGAGCTCAGTGCACCAACCGCATCGACATCTTCGTGAGCCGAAGTGCTGCTCGGTTGAGCGAGCCGGCATCGACGAAGGCGCCACGGCGGATCCGGTTCGCCTTCGGCGTGACCAACGTGCCGCCGGGTGAGACCCGTAACGTGAGGCTCAGGCCCACCAAGGGGGGCAAGAAGATCGTGCGGACGAGCACGCGCAGGAGCCTCCGGGGCGTCCTAGAGATCCGAAATGCGCCCGGGACTGTGCTACTCAGCTCGAAACGGATCCGCATCAGGCTCAGATAACTTGGCTCGGCCGCCGGTGCTAATAGTCAGTTCATAGCCTGGGAGCAGCAAGCGTACGGTGCGCTGTGCGCACGCAGAAAGGCACAGAATGGCCCAAGGGGTTACGGTGTACCCCGATGCGTCACCCGCGTGCGCACCGCAAACGGCGCGGTGCACACCCTACGATCTACGATTGGCTTGTGTTGGTGTCCGGCGACCACGTCCACCGGTGCGACGATCAGGAGCGTCTGGGTGCAGCGGCATGTCAGGATCCGACGTTGATTCCGAGCCACAGACACACACCATTCACGACGGCATTAAGCTGTTCCGGCTTGAGGGTACCAAGATGCCGCATGAGCCTTACGGTGGGCACGGTGATGATACCCTGTGCATCAAAACCGCCAGAACGCAGAAAGGGTACAGACACAGCTACCTCAAACCGTGTCCCTCTAAGACTTGTGGTGTGTGGCACCACCGTGACCAGAGACCGATCCGCTTCGGCGGCGGGGACGCTGAGCACCATACAGGGACGGATCTTCGCGGCCAGCCCGAGATCCACCAACCAGACCGCACCGCGATGCAGGAGTTTCACCCTTGCGCCTCGGTATGGTCGAACTCTTGGAAAACCAAATCGGCTGCCTGCGTTAAATCCTCGTCGGACAAGGATGCGTAAGGGGAGTCGGTGAGACGACGAAGAAGCTGAGCCAGAACCTCATGCTGTTCCGTCTCCGGCAGAGACTCGAAGGATTCGATTAGCTTCTGGGCAACGTTTGTCATGCGAGGAATATACGTCTAAATAAAGGCTGTTAGATCCTAAACATGTAGCCGGTCACAAGTCCTCCCGCTCCTGCAAGGCGGGTTGGCCCGCGCGGTCCTCCTCCAGCAGCGCGGCGAAGTCGTCGTCGAAGGCTGAAAGCGCTTGCAGCAGTGCCGCGCCCCGATCGGCCGGCAAGGGGTGAATGGTGAGATCGCCCTGCTCGTTGCGGGAAATGGCGACACGGCCGGCATCAAGGCGGAACTCCTGCGGAATGCGCACCGCCTGGCTATTGCCGTTCGGGAAGGTGCGGCTGATCAATATCGTCACGACGCCCTCGTGTGTGCCTAGCCGTGTGTATTTTGAAACATTCTCCGGAGTTTGGCAAGGATCGGTCACCAAGCGTATAGGGCGCGATGCGAGCACGCGGACAAGCGCAGGATGCCGCCGAGGGGTACGGTGCTCCCGATGCGTCACCCGCGTGCGCACCGTAAGAGGCACGGTGCACACCCTACGACAGGGAGGGTTGCCGTGAAAGTACGAACTTTCATCCCTCGGGGTGTCGATGCCCATGACATGACCGTTGGGGTGAGCACAAACCCCAACATTTCGCGGCGGCGGGGGTGACGTTGCGGTTCCTTCGTCAGCCCCAACCTACCGCGCTGATCCGCCAGTGCATAGATCAGGATTCAAATGGCCGCGAGGAGCGCGGCCATGTCCTTGAGTCCGATGGCCTCGGTCTCAGTGCCGATCGGATAGCGAGAAAGACCGGAATAGACGACGAAACGCCGGCTCGGCTTCAAGTCTTCGCATGCGATGTGGAAGCCTTTTCCGGGTTTAGGCGACAGTCCCCGCTTGATCTCTATCGCCCACAGGCCGTGGCGAGGGGTTTCCAAGAGCAGATCGATCTCGGCCCCGGCGGCGGTGCGATAGAAACTGGCGGCGGCATGGGCCGGCGCAGCGGCGAGCACGTTCTCGAGGGCGAAACCTTCAAAGCTCGCTCCGACCACCGGATGGCCGGCGAGCGCATTGTGATCGGGGATCCCTAAGAGGGCGTGGACGATGCCGCTGTCCCGGACATATACCTTGGGCGATTTTACCAAGCGCTTGCCGAGATTTCTGTGGAAGGGCCGCAGGCGGCGTAGCAGCAGGAGATCGGCCAAGAGATCGATATAACGGGTGGCAGTTTGCGCGCTGATCATCAGCGCCGCCGCAAGCCGCGAAGCATTCAAAGGGGTGCCCTGAGCATGCGCCAGCATCGTCCACAGACGCTCCAAGGTTTCTGCCGGCACGCGCGCCCCGAACAGCGGCACCTCCCGCTCCAGGTAGGTGCGAATGAAATCCTTGCGCCACTCCAGGCTCTGCCCGTCATCGTGGGCGAGGTAGCTGTCCGGAAAACCACCTCGCACCCAGAGTGCCGTCAGATCAGAGTCGGTACTCACCGTTTCCAGGACATCGAATGGCGCCAGATCCACATAAGCGATCCGACCCGCCAGACTCTCACCGGACTGGCGCAATAGATCCATAGAGGCCGAGCCAAGGATGAGAAACCGTCCTGTGCGCCGGCCGCGTCGGCGGCCCTGATCGATGAGGCCGCGCAGGGTCTGACACAGCTCCGGTACGCGATGGATCTCGTCGAGCACGACCAGCCTATCTTCGTAATCGCGCAGGAACAGCGCGGCTTCGGTCAGCTTGGCGCGGTCTTCCCGCGCCTCCAGGTCTAGATACAGCGATGCAGTCTCTTCCGCGATAGTCAGGGCGAGCGTCGTCTTACCGACTTGACGCGGACCGATCAAAGCGACCGCGGCTTGTCTCGCCAAGGCCTCTCGAACGATAGCGGCGGCACGACGCACTATCATCCTTGCATATTATCTACGTTAGGGGTGATATACAAGGATAGAAGGCCGCGTGATTCCAGAGGGGTCCAGTAGTCGTACCCCTCGCGAGCGAGCGTGCTCATGAACCGACACGTTACCGGCAGGGATTTCTGCGCCGCCAGGGTCTATGATTGCTCAATGGCCGAACGCTTCGACCCGCACGGACGGCGCTTGCCGATCAAGCTCGATTCGACCTCGAACGGGGAGTTCGTGCCGCGTCCGCTTCCTCACGGCGTCCGGCTTGCCAAGGATCTCGCCCACGAGCGGGCGGGCGAGACGGCCCAGCGGCTCGGGATGTCCCGCCGGGCCTTCCTGAAGTCGCTGTCGGGCGCCGCCCTGACGCTCATGGCGATGAACGAGACGTACGCCCGGGCCGGATGGCGCGGCGGGTATTTCGACGTCGCACGCGAGGCGCCTTACGAGCCGGAGGCGGCGCGCGAGGCGCTCGCGGGCCAGGAGTTCATCTTCGACATCCAGTGCCACCACGTGAACCCGCTCGGGTCGTGGCGGCGCATCACCAATAAATGGACCTACATCCTGCGCGCCTTCTCCCAGTCGGGCTGCGGGGACGGCGCCATCGAGTGCTTCTCGGCCGAGCACTTCATCCGCGAGGTCTTCCTCGACAGCGACACCGATATGGCGGTCCTCTCGGCCGTGCCGGCCGCGCCCGAGGATAACCCGCTCTCGACGGCCGACGCCGCGGCGACGCAGAAGCTCGTCGAGACCCTCGGTGAAAAACACGGTGGGGGCCGCCGGCTCTTGATCCATGGCCTCGTACACCCGAACCTCCCGGGCGCGATCGAGGAGATGGCGCGGCAGAAAGAAGAGCATGGCGTCAGCGCCTGGAAGACCTACACGCAGTGGGGGCCGGAGGGCGTGGGCTACCGGCTGGACGATCCGAAGATCGGCATCCCCTTCATCGAGCGGGCGCGCGAGCTGGGGATCAAAGTGATCTGCATCCACAAGGGGATCCCGCTCTTCAACCTCGACTACGACTACTCGACCTGCCGCGACATCGGCGTGGTCGCGCGCCGCTACCCGGATGTCTGCTTCATCGTGTACCACTCGGGCTTCGAGCCCGGCCGCCGCGAGGGCCCCTACGACCCCGCCCAGGCCCAGGGCGGCGTCGATTCCCTGATTAAATCCCTGCAAGACAACGAGGTCCCGCCGAACAGCAACGTCTACGCAGAGCTGGGCACCACCTGGCGCCGGTTGATGGGAGAGCCCGAGCAGGCCGCCCACGTGCTCGGGAAGCTCTTCAAGCATGTGGGCGAGAACAACGTGTTGTGGGGCACCGATTCCATCTGGTACGGCAGCCCCCAAGACCAGATCCAGGCTTTCCGTGCCTTCCAGATCACCGAGGAGTATCGGGGGAAATACGCTTATCCCGAGATCACCCCGGCGCTGCGCGCCAAGGTCTTCGGCCTGAACGCCGCGGTGCCCTATGGGTTGCCAAGAGAGGCCCAGCGGAAACGCGGCACCGAGGATCGCGTCGGCCGGGTCAAGGCGGGTTATGCACAAGACCCCGAGCCGAGCTTCGCGACGGCCGGTCCCAGGACCCGCGCGGAGTTCTTGCGCCTATACGGGCTGTCGGGCGGCAGACCGTGAGAGCTTGCGAGAAAATCTGCTGCGCTCGGGATCTCGCGCTGCGACCTGCCTTCGCTCGCGACGATTTTTTCACAAGCTCCGCGGCCCGGGATCGGTCCCTCGGGGACCACGCTTGATCCGAAATAGCGCCGAGATGTCCTCCTCGCCGTACCCCTCATCCATGAGCCGCGCATAGTCGGCTAAGGTCATCTGGACCACGGGCAATCCCATCCCGCGTGCCGCCATCTCCCGGCAGATCAGGAGGTCCTTATGGTGCAAGGCGACCTTGAAGCCGGGGACGAAACGGCCCTCCAGCATGCTTTCGCCGCGGTGGCTCAGGAACCAGTTGGCCGCCGCGCCCTGGCTCACGACCTCGATGACCTTGTCCATGGACAGTCCCATGAGGACCCCGAAGGCCAGCGCCTCGGTCACGGCCTCGGCGATCCCGGCCGCCATGATCTGGTTGACCGCCTTGGTGGCCTGACCGCTGCCCGAGGGTCCCATGTGGACGATGGTGGCCGTCATCGCGGACAGCGGCCCGCGCACGCGCTCGAGGACCTCGGCCTCACCCCCCACCATCATTGCCAGCCGGCCGGTGCGCGCGCCTTCGACCCCTCCCGACACCGGGCAGTCGAGGAAATGCGCGCCGCGCCCGGCCAGCCGCCGCGACAGGCCCCGCGCCGTATCGGCGCCGACGGTCGAGGTGTCGCAGACCACGGCACCCGGCATGACCCCGGGCAGGAGCGCGTCCACGACCCCGGCGAGATCGGCATCCCGCGATACCGAGGTCACGACGCACTCGGCCGTGCGGGCGAGCGCGGCCGGCTCATCGGCGACGGCCACCCCGAGCTCCCCGGCGAGCGCCGCTGCGCGCTCGCGGGTGCGATTCCAGACGATCGAGAGCCAACCGGCCGCGTGGAGGTTGCGAGCCATGCCCGTGCCCATGGCCCCGAGTCCGATGAAGCCGACCCGCGGAGTCTTCATACGCCGCGGTGCCGGTAGTGCAGGGCGATCACCTGCGCGATGCAGCAGGTGAGCCTCTTGGCGGTCGGGATATGCAGGAACTCGTTGGGGCCATGGGCGTTCGAGCCGGGCCCCAGGACCCCGGTGACCAGGAACTGGGCCCCGGGGTAGCGGGACGCGAGCATGGCCATGAAGGGGATGGAACCGCCCTCCCCCATGTACACGGCCGGACGGCCGAAGTAGCGCTCGGAGGCGGCGGCCACCGAGTCGGCGAGCCAGGGATCGAGCGCCGGGGCGTTCCAGCCGCTCGCGGCCCAATCGGGGCTCAAGGATATGCTCGCGCCATAGGGTGGGTCCGACTCAAACAGGTCCTTGAGGCAGCGGGCGGCGTTTTTGGCATCGCAGGTCGGGGGCAGGCGCACCGACAGCTTGAGTGTGGTGTAGGGTCGCTGCACGTTACCGGCGTTCTCGGCCGGCGGCAGCCCTTCGGCACCGACCACCGACAGCGCCGGCCGCCAAGTGCGGTTCAGGATCAGCTCCAAGGGGTCGTCGCTGATCGGCCGGGTGCGGCCGGCGAGTGGAAACTTGGTATACACCGCCCGCCCCAGGACCTCCGCGACCGCCTGTGCCTGGACACGCCGCTCGGCTGGGATCTCGGCGTGGAGCTCCGGCGGCAGGATGGCACCGGTCCCCGCGTCCTCCAGGCGGCCGAGGAGCTGGCGGATAACGCGAAAGCTCGACGGCACGATGCCGCTCGCATCGCCCGAGTGTACCCCTTCGCTCAGCACCTCGACGCGCAGGGTGCCGCCCGCCAATCCCCGCAGCGAGGTCGTACACCACATCTGCTCATAGTTGCCGCAGCCCGAGTCGAGGCAGATGACCAGATCCGGCTCCCCGATGCGCGGCGCCAGGGCCTCCATATAAAAGGGGAGATCGAAGCTCCCGCTCTCCTCGCAGGCCTCGATGATGACGACACAGCGGGCGTGCGGAACGCCATCATGATGGAGCGCCGCGATGGCGCTCAAGGCCGCGAACATCGCGTAACCGTCGTCCGCCCCGCCCCGGCCGTAGAGCCGACCGCCCTGCATGACCGGGAGCCACGGACCGAGGCCGGCGCGCCACCCGCTCATCTCCGGCTGTTTGTCGAGGTGGCCGTAGAGCAGCACCGGCGCGGCAGCGCCCGCATCCGAACCCGGGTTATCGATGCCCGGTGTGTCTGTGCCCGGTATGTCTCTGCCAGGTAGGTCTCTGCCAGGTATATCTATGAAGATCAGCGGCGTGCGGCCCGCGAGCCGCACCACCTCGATACCGAGACCCGGGACCGGTTGCGTCTCGGCAAAGGCCACGAAGCGCGCCACCACCTCATCCATGTAGCCGTGCGCCTGCCATTCGGTATCGAAGGCCGGGGACTTGTTGGGGATGCGGATGTATTCGAAGAGCTCGGGGATAATAGATCGATCCCAGACCGCATCGACGTAGTCCCAGGCTCGCGCGCTGATCATGCCTGCCCCCATGATCCTCATCTCCAGATATTAGCGCTCGCGCAAGCGGGGCATCAGCTCCACCAGGTTGCAGGGCCGTGTCCGGAGGTCGAGTTGGTGTTGGATCAAGCCGTCCCAGGCGGTCGCGCAGGCCCCGACGGCCCCCGGCACGCAGAAGATATAGGTGCCGTTCGAGACACCGGCGATGGCCCGCGACTGGATGGTCGAGCTGCCGATGTCCTCGTAGGAGATCACCCGGAAGATCTCACCGAATCCCTCGAGCTCCTTGTCGAAGAGCGGGCGCACGGCCTCCGGGGTGCCGTCGCGGCCGGTGACCCCGGTGCCCCCCGTCGTAATGACCACGTGGACCGCTTCCTCGGCGCACCAACGCGCGATCACGGCCCGCACCCGGTAGACATCATCCGGGACGATCGCCTTCTCATAGAGCCTGTGACCCGCCGCCTCCAGCCGCTCGGCGAGCAAGCGACCCGACTTATCGGTCTCTTCGGTGCGGCTGTCGGAGACCGTGAGCACCGCGATGTTGAGCGCCAGGAAACCGCGACCACCGGCACGGCCTTCCGCGGCACCCTCGGGGTCGCCCTCGTTGTGAAGGATTGGATCTGCCATATTCCCCACCCCTCATCGCAGGATAGCGTTCGACTCGGATGCGTGGTCGATTACTATGGTTCGATTGCTATGGGAAATGTAGCAGATAACGACGGCGAATGCCGAAAGAGACATGCACCAAGCGACCGGCGCGAACCCGATACGCCTCGACAAATGGCTGTGGGCCGCGCGCTTCTTCAAGAGCCGAGCGCTGGCGAGCGCCGCCATCAAGGGCGGCAAGGTCGAGGTCAACGGCCACAGGCCCAAGCCCGCGACCCACATCCGGCCCGGCGACGATCTGGCGATCCAACGCGGCCCCTTCGAGTACCGGGTGACGGTGGAACGGGGCATCACGAGGCGCGGACCGCCGGAGGAGGCCGCGACCCTGTACACGGAATCCCCGGACAGCGCCGCACGCCGTGCGGCCCTGACGGCGGACCTCAAGGCGGCAGCGGCACTGCACCCCCGAGCGCCCGCACGGCCGAGCAAACGCGACCGCCGCCGCATCATCCGCTTCACCCGCCGACCGGAATCGTAGGGGCGCGCCCCTGGATCACCGTTTTGGGGTTCACCGTTTTGGGGTTTACCTTTTCGGGGCATCAACAAAAGATCACCCGCGCCGATAGCCCGCGCCGGGAAACACAGGACCGGAGACCCACGCTCGGCCGCGTGGGAGACCCCTATGGACTTCAAACGGATCGTCCTCTATGGGACACTCGCCGCTCATGCCGGTATGGCCTCGGCGGCTCTAGAGATCTCGGTGATCGCGCTGTTCAGGGACAAGGCCCTGGTCGAGATCGACGGACGAGAGCGTCTGCTGACCCCGGGCGCCGGCAGCCCCGAGGGTATTCTCCTCGTGTCCGCCGACAGCAACGAGGCCGTGATCGAGATCGACGGCCGGCGCCAGACCTACCGCCTCGGGCAGCACATCGCCTCCCGGTTCAAGGCCGCCAAGGTCCAGGCGACCGTGCGCATCTGGCCCGATCCCACCGGAATGTACGCTGCGCCCGGCAGCATCAACGGGGTGCCGGTGCAGTTCCTGATCGACACCGGGGCCACCCAGGTGGCCATGAACAAGAACGAGGCGCGTCGCCTCGGGATCGACTACGCGCGCGCAGGCATCGAGGCGGCCGTCCACACGGCATCGGGGATCACGCGCTCCTACCAGGTCACGCTCCGGGAGGTTCGGGTCGGCGACATCGTGCTCGCCGCAGTCCCGGCCTCCATCATCGATGGCGACTTCCCCAAGCAATTACTCCTCGGAAACTCCTTCCTGAACCGCATCGAGATGCGCCGCGACGGCGAGATGATGGAGTTGCGCAAAAAGTAGGGGTCGAGATTTACGGTTTCTTGCGCCCCCGGTCCCAGCACACCTCGGAGCCACCGTGCTCGCGCGCCAAGGCCCGCGCCATCACGAACAGGAGGTCCGAGAGCCGGTTCAGGTAGACCACGAGTGCCGGGTTGACGGTCTCGGCCGCGGCCAGCGCCACGACCCGGCGTTCGGCGCGGCGGCACACCGTCCGCGCGATGTGGCACAGGGCCGCCGGCTCGTTCCCGCCGGGGAGGATGAACTCCCGTAGCGGTGGGAGCCCGGCGTTGATGCCGTCGAGCACCGCTTCGAGGCCCCGCACCTGCGCCTCCTGGATCACACGCGCCCCGGGGATGCTGAGCTCGCCACCGAGGTCGAAGAGATCGTGCTGGATCGCGCAGAGCGCCGCCCGCAGCCGTTCCGGGAGGTCGCGCGTCAGTAACAGGCCGACGAAGCTGTTGACTTCATCGACTTCACCCATGGCCTCGACCCGGAGGCTGGTCTTGGCGGTCCGCGACCCGTCGCCGAGGCCGGTCTCGCCTCGATCGCCGGTGCGGGTGTAGATCTTGGAAAGGCGGTGTCCCATGGTTCCCCCATTGCCCGATCTCGGGTCGTCGGGCACTATACGGACGGCCCCCAGCCGGGATCAATACCGGTCGGGGCCGACGCCTGGGGCTCGAGACGGCACAGACCTTATCGTTTCGCAGCATGCTGGTGGTCGGGGAGCGCATGCAGCTCGTCGAGGTCAAGGCCGTGGAGGGGGACTATCCCCCGCGCAGCCGGCTGGCCGTGGGCAGAGACCCCTTCGCCGTCCCCGTGCCGACCGATGTCGCGCCCGAGCCGGGCACGGCCTGGCCGGATCCGCAGCTCGCCCAGGTCCTGAAGCTCGCCCCGGCCAGGGGATCACCCTGGGAGACGGACCTTGGCCGTCGGGCTCTACCCGACTATCTGGAGCGCATCAGCCAACGCTTGGGGGACTTCGAGTGGGAAAAATCGGCCGATGGCGTACCCATAATCTTCCCCGCTCTCGTCAACGACACGAACGTACCCGTGCGAGGCTGCCTGCTCATCCGGAATCACTCGGTAGAGTTTCCCTACCTCCAGCGACGCTTTATACCCCGCATTATTGATGCAAACTGCGAAGTGAGGTGCTTTGGTTGCCTTCCTTTTCATGACTAAACCAGCATGGGGAATTTGATCTTGACTTCTTTCCGTCCGATGCCGTGGGCTTCGTACCAGTGAAGCTCTGCGATATGCACGGTGCCATCGGTTAAGCACACGTTAGCCAATCCTTTCATCTTTCTCCAGCGACCTCGGCCATAGTGTTTCCGTAAACGGGCGCGATCGTGAATTCCACTCCCTCTCGCGATGAGCTCAATGTTTCGGATCTCCCCGATGATTTCAAAGTCCATCGGAAAGGCATCAGATCATCTTCTGATTGCAAAGGCGAGTAGTCGGCTAACGACCGCCCTCAGCGGCAAGGCCCGAGGAAAGGATAGGACAATCAACGCGGTTTCGCAACGCATATTGCCGGGTCAGACAGGCCGGGAGACAGCGGCACGGGGACGTGGCTGGGCGGCGGGCGCATCGCCCGGCGGCAGATCCCCACCCGTCGAAGAGACGACAGGATAGGCCCTCTCCGATGCGAACGCACAGGGAGGGGTAGCGATGCCCGCCGGATCTCGCACGGAAGTAAGCCATAAGCCTCCGGCTCGACCCCCGCTGTGACTCACCCCTGCCTGGTTCGCCCATTGTCCAATCTCGGGTGGTCGGGCACTATACGGACGGCCCCCCGGCCCGGACAATACCGGTCGGGATCGATGGCGGATCGATGCGGCCATCCATTCACAGTCTCCCAGCCATGCCAGCCCTCCAGCACTCGTTCAAGACCTTGAGGCGCGAATGGCGCTCGGGTGAGCTCCGGCTCATCGCGGCGGCGCTCATCGTCGCCGTCGCGGCCGTGAGCGCCGTGACGCTCTTCACTGATCGAGTGCGCCAGGCCATGGTGCTGCGCGCCAACACCTTGCTCGCGGCCGATCTGGCCCTCGATTCGTCGTTCCCGATCGCCCGGCCTTACCACGAGGAGGCCCGGCGCCTGGGGCTCGAGACGGCACAGACCTTATCGTTTCGCAGCATGCTGGTGGTCGGGGAGCGCATGCAGCTCGTCGAGGTCAAGGCGGTGGAGGGGGACTATCCCCTGCGCGGCCGGCTGGCCGTGGGTAGAGACCCCTTCGCCGCCCCCGTGCCGACCGATGCCGTGCCCGAGCCGGGCATAGCGTGGGCAGATGCGCAGCTCGCCCAGGTCTTGAAGCTCGCCCCCGGGCAGGGGATCACCCTGGGAGACGCGACCTTGGCCGTCGGCCCGGTGCTCCTCTACGAGCCGGACCGGGGTGGGGAGGCCTTCCATATCGCCCCGAGGCTGCTCATGAACGGCGCGGATGTCCCGGCCACCGGGCTCATCGCGCCGGGGAGCCGGGTGAGTTATCGACTGCTCGTGGCCGGCGAGCCCCGGGCCATCGCCGACTACCGCGGCTTCGTCGAAGCACGCGCGAACGAGGCGGTCGAGCTCGTGAGCGTGCGCGACGCCCGACCGGCGCTGCGCGTGACGCTCGAGCGCGGTGAGCAGTACCTGAGGCTCACGGCGCTCGCGAGCCTGTTCCTCGCCGGCATCGCGATCGCCATGGCCGCGCGCCGCTTCGCGACCCGGCACCTGGACCACTGCGCGATCCTGCGCACCCTCGGCGCGACCCAGGGCTTTATCCTGCGGGTCTATGCCCTGTGCCTCTTGTGGCTCGGGCTCCTCACCAGCGCGCTCGGCTGTCTCGTGGGCGCCGGCGCCCAGTTCGTGCTCGCCCGGCTCCTGACCGGGCTCGTCGAGGGCGACCTGCCGGCCCCATCCTGGACGCCGCTCGCCATCGGTACGGTCACGGGCCTCACCGCGCTCATCGGTTTCGCCCTGCCGCCGATCGCGCAACTCCGGCACACCCCGCCCGCGCGCGTGTTGCGGCGCGACCTCGGCGCCGGACATCCCCCCGCCCACCTCATCTACGTCGCTGCCATCGCCACCCTCCTGGTGCTCACGAGCTGGCATGCGCAGGAGCTGTGGCTCACGCTCTACGTCGTCGGCGGAAGCTTGGCGACCACGGCGGCCTTGGCCTTGTGTGGCTGGCTCCTGGTCTTGGGGCTGCGACCGCTATGCTGGCGCGTGGGGATCGCCTGGCGCTATGGGCTCGCCAACATCGCGCGGCGCGGGGCTGCCAGCGTCGCGCAGTCGGTGGCGCTCGGCCTCGGCATCATGGCCATCCTGCTGCTCACGGTGGTGCGCGGCGATCTCCTGGCGAACTGGCAGGCACGCCTGCCGCCCGACGCGCCCAACCACTTCGCGATCAACATCCAGCCGGCCGAGGTCGAGGCGGTACGCGCGTTCTTCGCCGAGCACGGCCGGCCCCGCCCCACGCTCTACCCCATCGTGCACGGGCGATTGCGGGCCATAGGCGACCAGACGATCGAGGTCGAACGCTACGAGGACGAACGCGCCCGGCGCCTCGCGGGCCGGGAGTTCCACCTGACCTGGGCCGCAGAGCTGCCACACGACAACCGTGTGCTCGCGGGCCGCTGGTGGGGGAGCGGGGCGGCTGCGGAGCTCTCGGTCGAGACCGAGCTGGCCGCGCTCCTCGGGATCCGGCTCGGCGACCGCCTGCGTTTCCAGGTCCTCGACCAAGACCTCGAGGGCACGGTCACGAGCCTGCGTAGCGTGTCGTGGGACTCGTTCAACCCCAACTTCTTCGTGATCGCGGCGCCCGGGATGCTCGATGCCTTTTCCGAGAGCTACATCACGAGCTTTTATCTCGGCCGCGAGCAAAAACCCTGGCTTTTCAATTTGGTGAAGCGATTCCCGAGCATCACCCTGCTCGATCTGGCGGCCCTCATGGACGAGATCCAGGCGATCATCGATCGCGTGGCCATGGCCGTCGAGTTCGTGTTCGGCTTCGCCCTCCTGTCCGGGCTACTGGTGCTGTTCGCCGCGGTACACGCGACGCTCGACGAGCGCCTGCGCGAGAGCGCCGTGTTGCGGACGCTCGGGGCCGGCCGCGGGGTGGTGGCACGCGGACTGGCCGCGGAGTTCCTGGCGCTCGGGGTGATCTCGGGCCTGCTGGCGGCGGTCGGGGCCTCGGGGATCGGTTTCCTACTCGCCCGCCACGTGTTCGACATCGCCTTCACGTTCAACCCCGCCCTCCTCGCCTACGGCATCGTGGGGGGTAGTCTCGGGGTCACGGCCTTCGGGCTCATCGCGACGCGGCCGGTATTGAACAGCGCCCCCCTCGAGACCCTGCGGCGGGTGTAACCGCTATCCGCGGCAGGGGGCCGCACTCGTGCGCCCGTGCGAAGCACGTGCGGCCCACAGCCAGCCTCCTCGCACAAGTATCCGGCGCCTCCGAGATGTACGTACACGCGCGGGGCGGCGTCGACGCAGGCAGGCCCGGCCTACTTCGTCTTGGTACCCGACGGCCGCAGCTTACCGAGGTACAGTGCCACTCGCTCGGACACGTTCTCGAACTCGCCGATCGCCTCGGCGCTGTTCGCGCCGCCCGCGCCGAGGAAGCTCATGTCGGCCCCGCCCTGCTGCGCGTTGCCGTGGCACCCCTGGCAGCCGCCCATGTCGAAGCCCTGGCCCTGGTAGGTCAGGTTCGTGCCCAGCGTGGTGCCGGCCGGCCCGGTGCCCAGCGGGGTGTAGTCCGGCGGCCCGGTGTTGCTGCCGGGCGGGTTGTAGGCCGCCCTGTTGCCCACGAAGCTCTGGAAGAAGGCGTTGGACTCGATCGTGTTGTTGGCCAGGAAGAAGTCCGGCAGGTCGCCCTTCGCGTTCGCGTAGTCGACCGGCGTACCCTGCACGCCGACCAGTTGGTAGTACTGCCAGACCGAGCTGGCGTTGGCCTGCTTGATCGCGGACTGTACGCAGCCGTTGACCGCCTGCACGTCGGCCGAGGGCAAGGTCGAGCCCTGGTTGGCGACGCGCTGGTAGTTCTGCACCTGGCCCACCGTGGCGGCCGGGCCGCCGTACACAGTGTTCACGAACCTCAGATTCGATGCGAGGTTGTCGACCTGCTCCCAGGTGGCGAACACGTAGGCCGGGAAGTCGACCGTCTTGTGGATGATGTGCAGCCCGACCAGCCCCCAGGTCTGGCCCGCGCCGTTGGAATAGCAGACGTTCGTGCCCGTGCCGGGCTGGTAGAACACCACCGGCGCGGTGAAGAAGTGCCCGCTCTTGGCCTCGGCGTCGGTCAGCACGCGCCAGGCGGCCTTGACGTGGATGGTGCCTTCCGAGCCGGCCCCGCCGCAGGGCAGGCAGTAGCCGGCCGTGGGCGAGGAGCTGACGACCTGCGCGCAGTTCTTGGGCTGGCTCTGCTGGCAGATGGCGCCATAGGTGGCGAGGTTCGACTTGTTTAGGGATTGGTATTTCTGCTGGTTGTCCGAGGTGAAGAGCTGGTTCGTGACGATGTAGTCGTAGTTGGCGCGGTTCACCTTGGCCTGGAACAGGATCTGGATCTTGCCGCTCGCACCGGCCGGCTGGGCGAACATGTAGTCGAGGCCGAGCTGGCTGTTCTCATCCAGATTCGTGAAGACGTTGGGGTCCGTGTCGCCCTTGCCGCACGCTCCCGTGACGTTGGCGTAGACGTACGCGGGCGCCGCGTCGAAGCTGGCGCTCGGCTGGCCCGTGGCCGGGAACAGCTCATTCTTGTGCCGGTAGCTCTGCCACACCGTCATCTGGGGCTGGGCGCTTCCGGGCTGGCCGAAGAAGGTGGCCGAGCCGTCCGGCGTGCCGCGCTTCCCGTTGCTGGCGTAGGACGAGGCCCAGTTGAGCGCGACGAAGTGCTGCCAGGCGAAGGTGGCGAGTTGCGTCTGCGTCGCCGGCAGCGTGCCACCATAGTCCGACGGGGGCGTGGAGTTGCCGAAGTCGGGCAGCACGCCGGTGCACTGCGCCGGGGCTGCGAGCGTTGCGCCGGGCGCGGGCGCGCCCGCAGCCGCCACTCCGGATGGGCCGCCACACGCCGCCAGCAGGAGCACGCTCGCCCGCGCGAGCATCCCGAGCGTGCCCGAGCGGCGTGTGCGCGTGGAGAACGAGCTGGTATGGTCGAGCGCCCGGCGGTTCGTGCGGTCTGCTTGCATGGTGGCCTCCCCTCGGTGTTGCAGCTACACAATCAGTATTACACGCAGTAACGAATGCGCAAGTCCCGGTCTTTTCCAACCTGGTCTGGACGTAGGGGGTGTTTCCAACGAGGACCGTTACGCTGGTTCTCGACGGCGCGGAGAGAGCGGCCCCGGAGCGTCCGATGCTGCTGTGGCTAGCCCCGTTCCTCGCTCCGCTCGGTCGAAGTTCCGTTATTCCAATTCTTCCCCGACCTGATTGAGCGCGGTCTCCAAGCGTGTCAGGATCTCGTCGGCCACCGGGCCGCTCTCCCAATTGCCGTCCTCGTCCAGCACCACCACCTCGGTCTTCTCGCCGATGCCGGTCAACTGCACCTCGTGCTCGGTGTCGTCGCCGCGCCAGAAGGCCAGGGACGATAGGAAACCCGCCTGCTCGGGGGCGGCACCCGGAGCCCCCGTGAAATCGACGAAATATACGCCGCGATCCCGATCCTCGTCGGCGACCGTGAAGCCGGCCTTGGCCAGCGCCTGACCGGTCAGATGCCAGGCCTCGGAAAAGTCCTCGGTGACACGCAGGTATTTCCTGCCTTCCCCGGCACTCACGAGCTCGGCCCGCCCGCCCGCGCCCGTTTGGCCGACACCGACGGCGGTGGGCGGCGGCGAACGTTCGGTCTCGCGTTCGGGCTCCTCCCCGGGATCTTCCTCGGGCTCCTCCTCGGATTCGGGTTCATCTTCGCGACCGCCGGCCGGGGTGCGCGTCGCATAGGATTGGGACTCGAATTCGGGATCGGGCTCGACTTCCGATGCCGGTTCGTCCTCTTCGAGCGGTGAGCTTCGCGCGGCGTCCTCGTCGGCAATGCGCTCGTCCCGATCCTCGTACGACCGGCGGTCGTCCGACCGGCTGTCGTCGAGCGCGGTGGTGTCGTCCGGCGTCGGGACGTCTTCCGGGGACTCCTCCGCAGGACTCGGCGGTGCTGCCGGGGCACGATACCGTTCTCCGCCCGAGTCACGCCCCGACCGTTCGCCGCCGCCGCGCCTGGCGATGCGTTCCTGGTAAGTCGAATAGCTGGCGGTACCCTTGGCGTCCACCTCCGGTACCGACAGAGAGTCCGAGATGGCATCGGAGGACAGGTCGGGGGGTATCTCGAGGTCCGGCAGGGACGCGCTCTTCTGGTACTCCTTGCTGCGGTCGGGCACGACATCGTCGAAGGTCGGGAACCAACTGCACCCGAGCATCGCAGACAGGCAAAGGCCCAGGATCAATCCACGCACCATGAGCCCACGCATCATAGGGTCTTGCCTCACGCTTGACCTCACGTTCGGGCCCCGCTCGGGACCCTCGGAACAACTACGTTCAGGGACACGCGGATGCCTCCGCGGCGGCCACGGGGAGGTCCGCTTGCCGCAGGGCCTCCCGGACACGCGCATGACAGGCCTCGGTCAGCCACGTCAGGGGCAGTCGGATCCCGCGTCGGATAAGCCCCATCTCGTGGAGCGCCCATTTCGCCGGGATGGGGTTGGACTCGGCGAACAGATCACGGTGCAGGCCGCGGAGCGGCGCATCGATGGACGCCGCCCGTGCCCGATCCCCCTTCGCGGCGGCGGCACACATCTCGTGCATGGCCTTCGGGGCCACATTAGCGGTCACGGAGATCACCCCCTGCCCGCCCCGCAGGATGAACTCCATGGTGGTGGCATCGTCCCCGCTCAGGAGCCCGAAATCGGGCCCGCAGCGTTCCCGCAGGGCCTCGACGCGATCCAGGTCCCCGGTCGCCTCCTTGACAGCGACGATGTGCTTGACCCGTGACAGGCGCCCCACCGTCTCGGGCAGCATGTCGCAGGCCGTGCGGCCCGGGACGTTATACAGGATCTGGGGAATGGCCACCGCCTCGGCCACGGCCCGATGGTGCAGATAAAGCCCCTCTTGCGTGGGCTTGTTGTAGTACGGAGTGACCAGCAGGCAGGCATCGGCACCGGCGGTGCGCGCGCAGGCGGTCAGGCGGATGGCCTCGGTGGTCGAGTTGGCGCCGGTGCCGGCGATCACCGGCACCCGCCTGCGGACTTGCCGGACGACCTGGCGGATCACCTCGCAGTGCTCCTCCTCGTTCAAGGTCGCGGACTCACCCGTGGTCCCGACGGCCACGATGCCGTCGCTGCCGTTCTCGATATGGAACTCGCAAAGCCCCCGGAGCCCATCCCAATCGATGGGTACCTCCGCGCCCTGCCCGGTCTGCATCGGCGTGACCAGGGCCACGATACTGCCTCGAAACATGGATCGCGTCTCTCAACGCCCGTAGTCGACCGGGCATAGTACGTGCCCGCCCCGCACTTGACAAGGACGGTCCCCACCGCTTTCTCCCGCCCACCCGGCGCCTCCGCCTGGCGGATCCCGGCACGATTTCAGGTATACTTTCCGTTCGCCTTTTGGCCCGGCGCCCGGACCCCGGATGCAGAATCACTTCGTCATCTCCGCCCTCGGCAACAACCGCCCGGGGCTCGTCCACCAATTATCCAAGGCCGTCAAGGACTGCGGCTGCAACATCCTCGACAGCCGCATGGCGGTCCTGGGCGGCGAGTTCGCCGTGATCCTGCTGCTCGCCGGCACGTGGGATGCGATCGCCAAGATCGAGAGCATGATCCCGCGCCTCGAGGACAGCCTGGACCTCACGCTCATCTCGCGCCGCACCGAGATCCGCGAGAAGGTCGCCAACCTCATGCCCTACGCGGTCGAGGTGGTGGCGAGCGATCGGCCGGGCATCGTCCACGACATCGCGCAGTTCTTCTCGTCGCGGGACATCAACA
Source organism: Gammaproteobacteria bacterium (assembly GCA_052387115.1). GTDB lineage: Bacteria > Pseudomonadota > Gammaproteobacteria > JACCXJ01 > JACCXJ01 > JACCXJ01. The sequence continues at coordinate 19,391 of JBQTJM010000169.1, forward strand.
TCGAAGAGCTGTTCACCGGCAGCTACTCGGCCGCCCATACCGGGACCCCCATGTTCTCCCTGCATGTGACCATCAGCGTCCCGACCAACACCTCCATCGCGGCATTGCGCGGCGAGTTCATGGATCTCTGCGACCAGCTCAACCTGGATGCGGTCATGGAACCCGTCAAGTGAGGCCGCTCTTTTCCATCCCTTCCCCCTGGAAGGGGGAAGGTAGGAACCCTAGCCCTCCCCCTGCTGGGCCGCCCCTGCTGGGGGAGGGAATATCCTACGTAGAGTGAAGCCCATATGAGCCCACCTGCATGAGCCCGCCCGCGCTCGGCCATCCGGTGCCCGACTTCGAGCTGCCCGCGACCGGCGGGAAATCGATCCGGCTGTCCGCCCTCCGGGGCCAGGCCGTGGTCCTGTACTTCTACCCCAGGGACAGCACCCCGGGTTGCACCCTCGAAAGCCGGGACTTTCGCGACCAGTTGCCGGCGTTCGCGCGCGCCCGTGCCGTGGTCCTCGGCGTGTCGCGCGACGGGCTCGCCTCCCACGAGCGTTTCAAGGGTGCGGAGTGCCTGCCCTTCGAGCTCCTGTCCGACGAGGACGAGGCGCTGTGCCGCCAGTACCATGTCCTCAAGGAAAAGAACCTATACGGCAGGAAGGTGATGGGGATAGAACGCAGCACCTTCCTCATCGATGGCGACGGCGTGTTGCGCCGGGAATGGCGCAAGGTGAAGGTGGAAGGCCACGTCGCCGAGGTGTTGCTCGCGCTCCAGACCCTGTAGGGAGCGCGGCTCCAGCCTGCAAAGCGCGCCTCGGTGGTCACCGAGTCCTGTCCACGGCTGTTCGTGCTCGACACCAATGTGTTGTTGCACGATCCGACCGCGTTGTTCCGCTTCGAGGAGCACGACCTGTACGTGCCCATGGTGGTCCTGGAGGAGCTGGACGCGGCCAAGAAAGGCGCCTCGGAGCTGGCCCGCAACGCCCGCCAGGTCAGCCGCTTCCTGGATGAGCTGATCGGCGACGCCGACCGCCGGGCCATCGAGCAGGGGTTGCCGCTCCCGCAGCCGAGCAGCGGGCGCAACGGCGACCTCCCGGGCGGACCGTCGCGGGGCGGACGCCTGTTCCTGCAGACCGAGCAGCTCAGCGTGGACCTGCCCGCGCCCGTGCCCGGCAACAAGCCGGACCACATCATCCTGGCCGCCGCCATCGCCCTCGGGCCGCTCCGTCCGGAGCGCACCGTCATCCTGGTCTCCAAGGACATCAACCTACGCATCAAGGCGCGCGTCCTGGGCGTCCCGGCCGAGGACTACTACAGCGACCGGGTCATCGACGACGTCCGCCTGCTCTATGCCGGCACCCACGAGCTCCCCCCCGATTTCTGGGAGCGTCATGGCGAGGACATGCGCTGCTGGCAGGAGCACGGGCGCACCTTCTATGAAGTGCAGGGGCCGCCGCTGCTGCGCCGCTGGTACCCGAACGAGTTCCTCTACCAGACCGACAAGGAGGACTTCGAGGTCATCGTCCGGCGCGGGCAGGGCGAGCGCACCACGCTCCAGAAGGTCGTCGATTACCGGGCGGCCCGCAACGCCGTCTGGGGCCTCACCGCCCGCAACCCCGAACAGAGCTACGCCCTGAACCTGCTCATGGACCCGGGTGTCGATTTCGTGACCCTGCTCGGCACGGCCGGGACCGGCAAGACGTTGCTGGCGCTCGCCGCGGGCCTCGCGCAGACCATGGAGATGCAGCGTTATCGCGAGATCGTCATGACCCGCATCACGGTGCCGGTGGGCGAGGACATCGGTTTCCTCCCGGGCACCGAGGAGGAGAAGATGACGCCCTGGATGGGCGCCTTGCTCGACAACCTGGAGGTCCTGACACAGACCGATGTCGGCGGAGACTGGGGGCGCACCGCTACCGCCGATCTGTTACAGAAACGCATCAAGATCCGCTCGCTCAGCTTCATGCGCGGCCGCACCTTCCTGAACCGTTACGTGATCATCGACGAGGCCCAGAACCTGACCGCGAAGCAGATGAAGACCCTCATCACCCGCGCCGGCCCCGGCACCAAGATCGTCTGTCTCGGCAACCTCGCCCAGATCGACACTCCCTACCTGAGCGAGACCACCTCGGGCCTGACCTACGCGGTGGACCGTTTCAAAGAGTGGGAGTACAGCGGCCACGTGATCCTGTTGCGCGGCGAGCGTTCACGGCTCGCGGACTTCGCGTCGGAGG
>JBQTJM010000170.1:0-11144 GCA_052387115.1 Gammaproteobacteria bacterium
CTTTCACTGCTCGGGAGGCGTCGTAGCGTTGCGCGAGCTCGGCGGGCGAGAAGCCTGCGCCTTGCCACAATAGGTTCCACGTGGACACATCCCCCATCACCGTATCACCGCGCAAGCTCTGCACCCCCTCTCCGGCGTAGCGCACCATCTGCAGGCCGCTCCTGATGGCGGTCGGCGTCATCGATTCGAGCGCGCGCCTCGTGTTTCCGTCCTGGAAGAGGTCGTAGGCGGTACCGGCCTTGAACGCGATGCCGCCGAGCGGCCCCAGGAGCTGCTCGCTCCACCATTCGACCAGTCCCCGGCCTTCGAGCGTCTTGTCCGGCTCGCGGAACCAGAGATCGGACAGGCCCACCCGGCTCGCGATCCCGAGCCCGGTCAGCGATTCCGCGGGCCCGCGGGCGATCGCCTGCCCGACCTCGGGCCCGAAGGCCTCGGCCAGGAAGTTCCGGAACTCCAGATCGAAATCGTAGGGCTCGTCCTCGTCGTCGAAGAGCGCATTCATCACCATGGCGAGCGTGCCCATGAGCGGCATGCCGAGGGCCCCGGCGAAGAGCGCGTGCATGCCGAGTAGCCCGGTCAACCGCAGCCGCGCATCGCGCCGCGCGGCGGGGCTCAGCCCCTTGATCGACTGGTGCGCGCTGCGCGCCAGCAAGTACGTCATGTGCTGGCTGAACTGCTTGAACATGAAGAGCACGCGCGCGACGTTGCCCTGGATGAAACGGGCTTTGTTCGAGTTCGAGTAATCGAAATGCGATTCCCACGTGAGCGCCTTGGCCTGATCGCTCGCGGCCTCGAGCCCGAGGCCTTCAGCGCGGGCGAGCCGATAGGCCGCAAGCGCCGTGACCTCCCGGTTCATGCGCTCGGCGCGATGGAACAAGAAGCTCGATGCGCGCATGAGCTTCGCCGCTCGTCCGCTGTAGATCCCCGAAGGCGTCTCGGACATGCCGGCGAGGTCGTGGGATTGGGTCTTGTCGATCACCCCGTCGGCCAGGAAGCGCCGATAGGCGGCCAGCTCCTCGCCCTGCAGGGCCCCCTCGACCGTGAAGCGCCCTCGGAAGTAGTCGCGCGTTGCGCCGGTCAAGGCCTTCGCCGCCGCGCCCCAGCCGTGGCGCGTGGCAAGGATCGGATAGGCCACGAGCGGGGTCTGGGTGATGTTCACGATCGCCGACGCCGGGGCCGTCAGATACCAAAGAAACCCGACGCTGCCGGCGACGTTGGCCCAGGTCGCGGTCGTGGGGTTCTTGATCCACTCATCGCGCTTCTGCATCTCGTTGACGAGCTGCGCGGCGCGGTTCGGATCGTCGGCGTCACGGACGCTCTTGCGCGCGGCCGTGAGCGCCTTCTCCATCGCCGTCTGGTGCCGGAGCTTGGCGAGCTGGCGGTTGCCGTGGAACATCTGCTTCGCGAAGCCGCGCAAGGCGTCCTTCGAGAAGCCCGGCGTCTTCTGCCGGTGGATCCAGTGCTTCCTCGCCGACAGCTCGGGGAGACTCTGGAGGTACATCTGATAGATGCTGTCCTTGATCTCGGCGGCACCGGGGCTATTCCGCATCCCCTTGTCGAGGAGCTTGATGACGTCCGAGACGAACCCGGCGCTCGCGCCCTGCTGCTCGAAGAGAGTGTCCATCTGGAAGCCGTGCGCGATCTCGTGGTAGCCGCCCCGCTGGAGCTCCTCGAGGAGGGCCTTCTGCTGGTGGGAAGACTCGCGCAGGTGGTATTCCTTCTCGCCGTCCGGGTTCACGGCCGCGACCCAGTAGTCGCCGAAGCGCGTGAGCGGGAAGTACGGCGCCGGAGGCGCGCGGTCTCGAACCTGTGCTTGATGTCGGCGATGAGGCGGGCCTTCCAGCGCTCGTCGGCCTCGGCGTCCCGGATCCGCTGGATGAGCGCCGCCTCGCGCTCGTCGAAGCGCTTCTTGTAGAGATCGCGCATCTTGGCGTACACCACCTTGGCGTCCTGGGTCAGGCCCCAGTAGCGCCGGGCCAGTCCGGGATGGGCTTTTTTCCGCACCCTCTCGTTCGAGAGGCGGGTCATGATCTGGTCGATCTGCGCTTGGAGGACGTCGGCCTCGCCGGGCCGGGTGCGCATGCGGCGCCGGAGGCTCGCCATCTCCTTGAAGGCCTCCTCCCGATTGATGCTCGGCCGGAACCGGTCGGCAGGATCGACCCCGGCCAGGGTGGCCGAGTGCATCAGATCGAAGAGCTGATCGGCTTCCTTCTTGTTGGCCCGCACATAGGCGGCCGAGACCTCGGCGACCTCGTGCGCCTCGTCATCGAACTGGTTGCGGTCGGCGTCCATGGCCTGCACGGCGCGGTCGTAGTTCGCGAGCTCGGGCACCATCCCCTGCCCGATGTCGACGAGCTGCCGGCGCGTGAACAGCCCGAGCCACGCCGGCCGCCAGTCTTCGAGCACCTTGCTCTTGATCGCGCCCCAGCCATGTCGCGTCGCGCGCATTGCCTCGCCGATCCGATCGACCGCCGCGGCGCTGCCTTCGGGGGTGCCGGGATCGGGCGGGGCGCCTTCAGGCGGGGTCGCGCGGGAGTAGCGGATGTCTGGATTGGAGGCGTCGAAGGCGCCGTTGTTTCCGATCGATGACTTAATCTGTGCGGGGTTGAAAACAACGTAGGTCGTGCTCGGGGCACTCCCCTCGAAGTTGACGATGTCATTAAGGATGATGCCATCGTGCCCATTGGCCTTCGCCTCCGCAATCGCATCTTCCGTGATATCCGGCTCAAAAAGCTCGCCGTCCAGATCGCGGATCAGCGGGTTGCGGAGCGCCAGATATACCGGCATGACCCGTGGAGCGCCATTGGCGCCAGAGGTGGGATAGGACACGGAAAATTCGGAGGCGTCGGCTGCTGAATCGCTGAAGTAGATCCCGACGTCTCTCCCAGGCTTGAACGCATACACATCGGCTCGTGTCCCGTGGTAGACGATCTTCGGCGGGCCGCCGGTGTTTCGCGTCTCCGTCACGACCGAATCACCGAACCAGCGCTTGAACTCCTGGGTTTGCGTCTGGTCATCAGTCCGGTCTCGGCCCACTTTGGTGCGCGCTTGCGGGCCTTTGATCTGGCCGCCAGCAGGTTCTATAGTTGACTCAGGACCCGCTCCCTCTTCCGCCCGTATACCAGAGGGCGTAGGTGCGTAGGTGTCGTTAGGGTTAACCCCTTCGGCATCACCGGGCCCTTCCTCCCATCCCGTGAGCAACCACAACCGCTCTTGTCCAAAGTGATATAGCGACAGCACCGCAGTCTTGCCCTGGTGGTGTACGTTGACTCGCTTCCCCCCTGGGGGGCCGTAAACGGGGCCTACATCGCCTAGGGCTATCACGTCTGGCATCGCCCTCGCGGTTGCCTCGCCGTCTTTTCCTTCCAGATTGCGCTGGGCGATGATGTGCGCGACACCACCGCCTTCGACATAGCGCCCCTTTCGCGCATCAAGACGGCCGGCATTACCCCATAGGAACGCAATCTTCCCGAGTCCCCCTCGCTCCATCGCTTCCATTTCGTCCCCGCGGCTGCGGATGACGCGATCCATCGCCGCTTGTCCGCGGGCTATGCTATTGGCCACATCTGCTTGCCGGCTGAACAGCGGCAGCCCGCGCATGGCCGAGGCGCGCATATCTGGGGTGATGTCGAAGCCGCGTTGTTCGCTATCAGGATGTTCGCGGTTCAATCGTGCGACGATACGCTTCGCTTCCTCTTCCTCCTCAATTCCTTCTTGGATCCAATAAGCTCGAGAGCCTTGTTTAGAACGGTCTCCAATCTTCCAAGCAAACGGACCATCTTTAATATAGGCAAAACGTGGATGGCCTGTTTGCAGCGGTACACGGACTAGCTTTTCACCGCCGAGCTTCTTCAACAGCCCATTCGCCACGTTCGGCACGATCTTGTCGTAGAAGGCGTGCATGCCTTCGCCGCCGACTTTGAGGTCGGTTTTGAAGAACGACTTATTACCATAGGAATCCGGGGTTCCTTCCCCTCCGATCATCTTTTTGGCTAACTCCTTACCGACGTGATCCTCTAGCCTTTCCTCGGGTACGTTGTCGGCAATATCGACAAGGGTGCTTTCACCAACCGGGGTTCCGTCAATGTGATATGTCCCATCTTTGTTCTTCCTGTAGCGCAATTGTGCGATCTGCTTTCTAAGATCATACCGCTCCACCTGCTGCTCGCCCGTGGTCCACGCCACGCGATCGAACCCGTTCTCGGCCGCGTAGCGGATCATGCGCTTGAGCGCGAGCCCGACCCAGGCTTCGGTCTTGCCAACGAAGGGGGCGGGGGGCAGGCCGAGTTTCTTTCCCGTTGAAGATAGATCGGTCCTGCGCGCCAGATAAGATGCAAAGCCTTCCCTCTTCCCCTTCTGCGCCCAGTCGCTCTGGATCTCCTCGAGGAACAACACGCGCTTGCCTTCAGCGTCGGTGCGCTCGTTGAAGCGCACGTGCGCGAGGATGTTGGGCTGCTCGAAATGGCCGGCGCGGAACCCTGTTGTTGACACCTGGACAATTCCAGGGCTGCCCTCAATTCTTGCACGCGCATGAGCAATGGCCTGATCGCGATCTCTCGAAAATGCCTGCACCTCTCCGGCAGTATCAACAACCTCAAACGCAGGATCGCCGTAGGCAGTGCGCGCATCACGTACCACCCATCCACTCGGCAAACCGCCCTGTGGAGGCAACGTCGGCAACGTCGGCAGCGTCGGCAGCGTCAACAACAGCTCCCGGTAGTTCTCGCCGCCGGGGAGCTGCCATTGGGCGTACTTGGTTGAGCCTGGCCCCTTTTCTCTCATGAAGACGGAATCATCGGTTACCTCGATGCCTTGTTCTTCCGCATATTGCGCAGCTTCGCGTTCTGTGTGGAAATAGCTGTCCTCGTCACCGTCCGATACAACCCAGGTGTTTGTCGCTCCCAGGGTCGTCTCCTCCACCCGCACGCCGTTGTCACGCACGAAGTCAAGGACCTCGCCCTTGGTCACCGGGCCCGACCGGAGGTCCAGCCATTCCTGCACCCCTGACCACTCCAGCTCGTCGCCCTTGAACTTGCCGGCCTTGGCCCAAGTGTCCAGGAGCTTCTTCCATTCGCCGGGCGGCGCCTTGCCTGGGGCCTTCTGGTCGACGAAGCGCGCCATCTCGGAGTACCAAAGCGGCGAGCCCGAGTAGGCCGGGCTTTCCCTCCCCTGCGTAGCGGGGGAGGGCAGGGTGGGGGTCCGCGCCGCATGCCGCGCCGCTGCCCGCGCCAGCGCCACCACGTCCTCGGCCTTGATGTTCTTGATGAGGCCGTGCTTGAACAGGAACGCCCGGATCGCGGCGAGGATGCGCTTGACCAGCGGTAGCTCGGGGTGCTTCTCGACGAGGTAGGCGACGAGCTCGTCGTCCAAGGCCGCCGCGCGCGTGCCCGTGGGGATCGCCGCCCGGGCGGCGAGCGCCGCGGGATCGCCCGCCGCCTCCATGCGCTTCACCTCGGCGATGATCTCCTCGTACTTCTTGCTCCCGACCATCCGCTCCAGGCCGAAGTGCACGCCCAGCTCGTGCAGAAAGACGCCCGGCGCGTCCGCAGCATTGAGGTTGTCCGCGACCATCCAGGTCAGATCGGTCCTGGGATCGTAGACGCCCCGGATCCCGCCCTTGCCGTCGTTCAGGCGACGGGGGATCTCCGACTCGTGCTGCACGATGCGCAGCGTCCCAGCCTCGATGAGCTTGCCGACGCCGGCGCCGAAGCGCCCCGCCAGCGTTTCCCGGACCCCAGAAACAGAAAGCCCGGCAGGGCCGGGCTTCTGGTTTCCTTGTTGTAATTGCGCCTGTGGCGGGCCGTGCTCGGCCGCGACATCGCCCTCGTGCCGCACGATGAAGTCGGACTCCGGGATCCCCTGCGACACATAGGGCGGGCGCTCGCGCAGCTCCTCGGCCGTGAGGTCCGCGCGCGCCTGGACATCCCGCGCCTCGACCTCGCCCATCAAGCGCTCATAGGCGGACATCATCGCGTCGGGATCGTTGACATCGATCCCCATCGCAGCGACGGCCGAGACGAACGCCTTGTCTTTAGGTGATCCACCGCGGGCAAAGCCCTCAATCACCTGAACCGCGTGTTGTAGCTCGTGCAAGAGGGCCGAACGGATCTCTTCGAGCGTGCGGTTTGCGTTCACATGGATCGCATTGGCAGCGACGGTGTACCCGCCCAAGACCTTTTCCGGCAGATCCGATCGCCACACGAGGTTCATATCCGCGAGGCTCGGGTAGTTTGCGAAGAGTTGCCTGTGGTCAAGAACCTCCCCGACAGTCTCGCCCTTCCTATAGCCACGCCGGAAGGTCGCATCCTCATCCGAAATTTCAAAGCGCCACTTGGCTTCTGGGAAGGGACGCTTTGTGACCTCTTTGATATTCTGTGATAAACTCCCGCTGTCAAAAACATTCGTCTCGGAGGGCGCATGCCGACTGTCCAATGCCATGTATGCGGTCTTCCCGTCCACAGAAGCCCGCGCGGAATCAAGCGGAGTAAATCCGGCTTGTTTTTTTGTTCCAATGCGTGCCGTGGGCAGGCCCAAAGAGGCGTAGAACTTACCGGCTTCGTCTGTTATCACTGCCGGAAGGCTTTCCGCATCATCAAAAATTCTAGGCTTGGACTGAAACAGTTCTGTAGCAGAGCGTGCTACCTCGCGCACAATACCAGCATTGCTAGAGGCACGATCGATCGTGAAGGGTATCGACTTATCAGCATTAACGGAAAGCAAGTCCGCGAGCATCGGCATGTTGTTGAACAGCACACCGGGCGTAAGCTTCCCCGCCGTAAGCTTGTTCACCACATCGACGGGAATACGCTCAATAACGAGATTTCTAACCTGCGTGTTATGAAGCGCGGAGAGCACAGTAGAGAGCACCAGCCGTTGAGTTGGGACATCGAGGCCGCCAAGGCCCTCAGACTTAAAGGCCTTACTTACAAGCAAGTCGGAGAACAGCTTGGAGTAAGCGGGCACACGATCTACTGCACCCTCTGGGCTAGAGGATGCCTTGAAGAATTTCGGCCACACCCCCGCCCCTGAGAACTCTTTCTCAGAATCCGGTCCCTTGAACCAGCCCGTGGTCTTACGGATCTGCTCCATCGGGATCCCTTCCTCGGCGTAGGCACGCGCCGCGGCGAGGGCGTGTTGGGGCACCTTGGTCGCCTTCTCGCCGAGGTAGGAGTAGCGCGCGCCGGTGCTCTCGGCGGTGAAGGGCTGGCCGTCGGAGTCGCGCACGGTGCCGCGGAGGAGATCGGCTATACTGAGGGCTGACCCTGCCGGGCGCCCGGAACCGCCGGTCTCCAGATCGGCGCTCACGAGCTTTATGACGGCGGGGTCTTCTATTTCTGCTACACTGATATTGTCAGGCCGTTGTCCCGGCGTGAGGGGAATGCGAGGTGATGCCTGACTAGCCTTCCTTCCGTCACGCGCCGGGAACCCTATCTCAGCCAGCTCGTAGTTCTTGAAGCCGCGACCCTGCTCGGCGCTCGCATACTCTAAAACGGTGAGTTTCACCCGATAGACGTTTCCACCGTCCGCAAAGGGGGCATAGAGTCGGTGTACCGCCTCGATGTTGCGCTCGCCAGGCTTCCCCGAAGACTTCCGGTCGGGGTGCGAATCGGCAAGGACCGCGTTCTCGAGTAGCTCCGGCAACACGCTGACCGCATTGAGGTGCGCAGGCATACGGCTCTTCTGAAGGGATGAGGCCGAAAAGAGCTTGGCTAGATTCGCCGAGCTAATCCGTATCTCCCAGCCGCTATCCAGGTTCAACACCGGCGCCCGCGACAGGGTACGGAGAGCGAACTGTCGGGCGTCAGCAAGGTTCTCGAAACGCCGCGCCGCTTCGACCACCGCCACCGGCTCATGCTCGAACAGCCCCTCCGCCTGACCGAACGAACGTTCGGTGCTCCGGGAGTAGAACGGCCCGGGGCGGCCCAGGGCTGAGAACCCCTCGGCGGCGCTTCTCGCGTCTTTCCCGTAAAGGATATCCACCATTCTGATCTGATTGGCGGCGGCAAAGGCCCCCACGTTCCGTGCGTCCTCAAGGGCGGACGCCGCGCCTACCTTCACAGCCAGGCCATTCGCGTTCGTTTCGTGCAACGCAGCGTAGAGCGCTGATGCCCCGCGCCCCTTCTTGCCGGTGCGAAGCGTGCGCATATCCTCCGCGCTCATCTTCACCCACCCGACCGGCACGAGCTTGTTGTCAAGCAACAGTATGCCGTCGCCGTCCTGATCCTTCATGATGTCGCGCATAGCGTCTGGCGACGTCATACGCGTGGCACTGCCCGAGGTGAAGTTGCGGAAGCGTCGCTCGGTCACCGGAACGGCGTGTGTGCGCCGGCCGGGTTTGATCTGTATTTCGCGCTCGCCCTTGGCGTCGTAGAAGCTGGCGTGGCCACCGGGGGAGACTACGATCATCCCCTGCGACTCGATGCCCGTGCCATTCAGATTGGCGCCAAGGACATCAGTAATTTTGGCGTCGGCGACGCTCTGCTTAGGATCTCCCGAGGGATGGTTATGAACGAACCAGACTTTGGTCGCGCCTTCGACGCTGTGGACGGAGCCAAGAAGTATCTGCCGCTCGATTTCGGTGGCTGCGGTTTCGCCTACCGTATGTCGAATGACCGCAAGGAGCTTGCCCGCCCTGCCGGTGACGACTGCCAACAGGCTTTCTTGGGCCTCCTTGCGCAGGGGTGCGATGAGATGAGCAACCTCCTCTGGGCTCGTGACGCGGGTGAGCCCGGAACGGAACGAGCCGGTGGCTACCTGCTTGATCCGTCGCTTGAGGAGTCCTGGTCCTGCCCCTCGGGCGATTCCTTCGGGCAGGTAGATGGCGGTTCTGTCTTGTACTCGGTTGGCGGGTCGTATGTCCCGAAGTCCGGCGGGCCCGCGAGTGGCCCCCCGATCCTGATCTTTTCCTCTATCAGAGGGTAAGTGATACTGCGTTTCATCGTCGTCAAGTATAGCAGGCTCGGTTCCCGGAGAAGTGGCGGCCTCGTCGTCGTGCGACTTGATGCCCGTCGCCTCGAGCTTGGCCCGCGCTTGTGAACCAACCCGCTGCCGTATGGCCGCCACGATCGCGGGAACGTGCTCTCGATAGAACTTCGCGGCCTTCGGGTTCTCCTTCTCCAGGGGACCGATGAGCTGGCCGGCCTTGCGCTCCAAGCTCGCCAGATCCCGCTCGATGCCGGCGGCAGCGTAGGGGTCCGCCTCCTTCTCCATCGCCTCGACCCGGCCCCAGAGGCCGTGCAGGAGGCGTAAATACTCGTTGTGCGGGACCGCCCGACGTCCTGCGGGCTCATCGAGCACCTTCACATCTACGTTTGCGAGGCGCTTGATCTTGTCCGCTGTGGTCGGATTGGACTCGCGAATGGCGTGGATCCAGCGGTTCGCGACGGCCTCATCCAAGGCGGCTTCCGTGGCCGCCTCAATGTCACGGGCGGCGGCCGGCGCTTCTGGCGCGAGCGCTGCTGGCTTCTTTACATAGTAAAACCCGTGCCCCTGCGCCCCATAAGGCTTGACCACAACCTCATATCCAGCCCTTGCCGGGATATCATTCCACGCGCGATTCTTCGCTGCTCCGTTTGTGCGCTCTTGCCTGGTAAGCAGGCGGATGAAAATCCCGCCTTCTGCCGGCTGCAAGGCCGCGTCCAGGGCGGTTCGAACGTCGGCGGGAGCGGCCGGCGCTTCAGGCGTGGCCGCCGTGGAGACCGATGGCGAAGCCTCGGCCGTCTCGCTGGCCAACCGGGGAGGCAGGAGCCCCGCCTTTGGGGGGGGCAGGACGAGCATACCGGCCTTCTCAGCGTGCTTGATCGAGGCCTTGTCCATCGCCACGGGGAGCGACTTCAGCCCAGCGTCGCGTAGCACGGCCAACCGATGGCGGCCGTCCCCGAAGCTCACGCGGCCGTACGCATCCACGTCAACCCATGACGCCGTGATGCTGTCATGGGTGGCGATCCATTCCTTGAAGCTCTGGTACCGGCCCTCGATGGCGGCGCCGCTCCCGCCCGGCCCCACATAGAAGGCCTTGTCCCGCGCCCAAGCGGCATCGAGCTTCGCCGTATCGATAAGCACGAGCTTCGCGCCGAGCCTTTTCGGTCGCGTGACCGAGATCGTGCGCCCCTGGTAGGTGATCTGGTCCGTCCTGGGCTCGGGGGCCGCGACAGTTGCTACTTGATCGCTTTGCTGGCTTCGGGGGGCTGCTTGCGATCGATCACCCGCTATTTCAGCGGGTTGCTTACTTGATGGTTGCTTGACGGCCGGCTGGTCCAGCAGCGACTCCTGTCCTCGCGCAGCGAGCTCGTCGGCCTCGAGGTCGGAACCGGTGAGACGGAAATCGCCTCGGGCGCGATCCGCTTCACGTTTCCGCTTCGCCGCGGCCTCTTGCTCGGCCGCGCGCCGCTCGGCCTCTAGCTGGCCTTGTTCGCGCTCGGCGAGGTCTGCCGCGGTGTAGCTTTCGAGGAGGGGGACATTTCGATCAAGCCCCGCTTCTGTGCCTCGCGGACTATTACTTGCCACCGCTCCCGCGGCGTCAGTTTCGAGAGCGCGTCTGCCGCCCTCCGCCGTTTCAATTCCAGATCCTTGTCCGCCACTTTGCACCTCGTCGGCGATGAACACATCGACGTCTTCGTCGGGCAGAGCGGCGAGTGGCATCTCGGCCTCTGCCATCTTCCCCCGGCGCGCGCCGCGCGCTGCCGGCACGATGGGTTCCGGCCCGGTGACACTTTCCGCGATCGGCGGGCTGGAAACCGACGAAACCGGCGATTGGGCAGAGGGGCTTTCTCCCGGAGCCGGAGCGGGCGCCGGCGGCGCGGCGAGTATACGAAGGGGGAGGTTGGGAGGGGGTTGCGCCGCGTCCGCCTCGAACGCGGCCCGGACCTCTGCCTCGCGCTTCTTGGGGAACACCCATCCACGCCGGTTCCCGTTCCAGAGGCCGCGTAGGGTCTTGATCCGGTCTTTCTGCGCCTCGCTGCCCGCGCGCACGATGATGGACTTGTCGTTCAGCGCCTCGATGCGCAGGGGTGCCGTGCCATCAGCGTCTTCGGCGGGACGCCTTGCAGATTTGATCTGAGGGTTCCGATTTGCGAGGCCCGCACCCCCACCCTGGCCTCCCCCTTCGTAAGGGGGAGGAGAAGAGGGAGTTAACTCTCCCCTTT
>JBQTJM010000171.1:0-5298 GCA_052387115.1 Gammaproteobacteria bacterium
CGAGTACCTGGCGAATGCGGAGATGCTGCAGATCAAGATCGCGCAGGGCGCGAAGCCCGGCGAAGGCGGCCAGCTTCCCGGGCGCAAGGTATCGGAGTACATCGCCGAACTGCGCTACTCCACGCCCGGGGTGGAGCTCATTTCGCCGCCGCCGCACCATGACATCTACTCGATCGAGGATCTGGCGCAACTCATCCATGACCTCAAGAACTCGAACCCGAGGGCCCGCGTCAACGTCAAGCTGGTGGCCGAGGTCGGCGTCGGGACCATCGCCGCCGGGGTTGCCAAGGCCCATGCGGACGTGGTCCTAATCTCGGGTTACGACGGCGGCACCGGGGCATCGCCCGTGACCTCGTTGAAACACGCGGGCGTGCCCTGGGAGCTGGGTCTGGCCGAGACCCAGCAGGTGCTGGTGACCAACAAGCTCCGCGATCGGATCGTGGTGCAGACCGACGGCCAGCTCAAGACCGGCCGCGACGTCGTCATCGCGGCCTTGCTCGGTGCCGAGGAATTCGGCTTCTCGACGGCGCCGCTCGTGGTCATGGGCTGCATCATGATGCGCGTCTGCCACCTCGACACCTGTCCGGTCGGGATCGCCACGCAGAACCCGGAGCTGCGCAAGAAGTTCTCGGGTACGCCCGAGCTCGTCCAGGGCTTCTTCCGCTACATCGCCGAGGAGGTGCGCGAATACATGGCCCTGCTCGGCTTCCGCACCCTGGACGAGATGATCGGCAAGGTCGATCGCCTGGGGGTCCACCAGGCCGTGGACCACTGGAAGGCCAAGGGCTTGGATTTCTCGCAGATCCTGTATCAACCCCAGATGGGCCCCGAGGTCGCCATCCGCAGGGTGCGCGACCAAGACCATGGCCTCGACAAGTCGCTCGACCGGCAGACGCTCGTGCCGCTCTGCTGCGATGCCTTGGAGGCGCGGAAGCCGGTCAACATCATCCTGCCCATCCGCAACACCAACCGCACCGTCGGCACCATCCTGGGCTACGAGATCACCCGTCGCTACGGCGGCGAGGGCCTGCCGGACGACACCATCCGGGTCCATTTCAACGGCTCGGCCGGGCAGAGCTTCGGCGCCTTCCTGCCGCGCGGCGTGACCATGACCCTGGAGGGCGATGCCAACGACTATCTCGCGAAGGGGCTCTCGGGCGGGCGTATCATCGTCTACCCACCGCGTCACGCGAGCTTCGTCCCAGAGGAGAACATCATCGTCGGCAACGTGGTCCTGTACGGAGCCACGGGCGGCGAGGTGTACCTGCGCGGGATCGCCGGGGAGCGCTTCGCGGTGCGTAACAGCGGGGCGCGGGCGGTGGTCGAGGGAGTGGGCGATCACGCCTGCGAGTACATGACCGGCGGGCGCATCGTCGTGATCGGAGCAACCGGCCGCAACTTCGCCGCCGGGATGTCGGGCGGGATCGCCTATGTCCTGGACCTCCAGGGGGACTTCGAACGCCGCTGCAACCCGGGCATGGTGGACCTCGAAGCCCTCGACGAGATCGAGGAGGTCGAGACGGTCAGGGAACTATTGACCCGGCACCATCGCTACACCCAGAGCACGGTCGCGCAGCGCATCCTGGCCAACTGGACGCGCATGCAGGCGCGCTTCGTCAAGGTCATGCCGCGCGACTACAAGCACGTCTTGAGCGCCATCGTCAAGGCCAAGGAGACCGGCACCCCCGTGGACGAGGCGGTGATGGCGGCCGCCCATGGGTAAGATCACAGGCTTCATCGAGTACCGGCGCGCCAAGCAGCCCTACCGGCCGATCGCCGCTAGAGTCAAGGACTGGGGCCAAGTCCTGCAGCCCTGGCCCGAGACCGATCTCGCCAAGCAGGCGGCGCGCTGCATGGACTGCGGCATCCCCTTCTGCCACCAGGGTTGCCCCCTCGGAAACCTCATCCCGGACTGGAACGATCTCGTCTATCGCGCCCACTGGCGGGAGGCCATCGACCGGCTGCACGCCACCAACAACTTCCCGGAGTTCACCGGCACGCTTTGTCCGGCACCCTGCGAGGGCTCCTGCGTGCTCGGCATCAACGACGACCCCGTGACCATCAAGGCGGTCGAGCTCGCCATCATCGACCACGCCTTCGAGGAGGGCTGGATCGTGCCCGAGCCCCCGGGGATCGAGACCGGGAAGGGCGTGGCCGTGATCGGCTCGGGTCCCGCTGGCCTCGCCGCGGCCCAGCAGGTCCGGCGCGCGGGTCATCGGGTCACGGTCTTCGAGCGCGACGATCGGATCGGCGGGCTCCTGCGCTACGGGATCCCGGAGTTCAAGATGGAGAAGCGCGTGCTCGACCGCCGCCTCCAGCAGCTCGCGGCCGAGGGGGTAGCGTTCCGGCCAAACGCGCACATCGGTTTCGACGTACCGGTCGCCGATCTGCGCCGGGAGTTCGACGCCATCCTGCTCGCCGGCGGGGCGTGCGCGCCACGCGACCTCACGGTCCCGGGCCGCGAGCTTCGCGGGATCCACTTCGCCATGGACTTCCTGCCGCTCCAGAACCGGCGCTGCGAGGGGGACGCGATCCCCGATGCCGAGTTCATCGATGCCAAGGATCGGCACGTCGTGATCATCGGCGGCGGGGACACCGGCGCGGATTGCCTCGGCACCGTGCACCGCCAGGGCTGTGCCTCGGTGCACCAGCTCGAGATCCTCCCCCAGCCGCCCGAGGCACGTGCGGCCGACAACCCCTGGCCGCTCTGGCCCAACATCTACCGCGTCTCTTCCGCCCACGCCGAGGGCGGCGAGCGCGTCTACTCGGTCTCCACGAAGCGCTTCGTCGGCGACGAGTCGGGACGGGTCAAGGCGCTCGATCTCGTGGTCGTCGTCGAGCAGAACCGCGTCGATGGCCGCCCGGTGTTTCGCGAAGTCACGGGTTCGGACTTTACCCTGCCTTGCGATCTCGCCCTCTTGGCCATGGGCTTCGTGGGACCGGAGAAGGAAGGCATGTTGGAGGCATTGGGCGTGCGCCTGACCGAGCGCGGCAACGTCTGGCGCGACCGGTCTTGGATGACGAGTGTCCCCGGCGTCTTCACCGCCGGCGACATGCAACGCGGCCAGTCCCTCATCGTCTGGGCCATCGCCGAGGGGAGATCGGCGGCGCGGGGGGTCGATGTTTATCTCATGGGGCGGTCGGAGTTGCCGGCGCCGTTGGCTTGAGGGGGCGCCTATTAAGAATCCCTTCTACGCCTGCTACCCTGCGTTTGGTTTTCGTCTAACCAATTGTTGATTGTTAGGCGCGAGACAATATGAGCACCATCAAAGAGTAAGGAGCAACGATCTTGTTGAGAAAAGACGCGCGGACGATTATACGACCCAGCGGTGGTTTCGAGCTTCTGGAATCAACCGAGAACTCTGATTTCGCCTTAAATGATGCGCCGATGGACCCGTGCCGGGGTGACCCGCGCTACAGTCTCAATCTACGGACGTTAGGGCGCCTAGAAAGGCTGGCTAAGGCGCGATTCGCGTTGCGCGAAGAGGTTCCTAACTTTAATCCTGAAGAGCTGAACATCGTTGACCCAGAAACTAGGCGGTCGATCGCTCTTAGTGTTTTCGCAAGCAGCGAGATCGAGGGCGAAGGCGTGTCTGCTAAATACGTTGACGCTTTTGTGACCGCGCATACTGAGCCCGGAGAGCACGTGAACGGCGAGCTTCGCCAACGGCTCCACGCGCACGCTGATGTCATAGATACATATTTCTGGGCCCTTAACGCAAAGCCTGACCCCATCCTGCCATATGATTTTGTTCTTGAAGCCCACAGCCGAATGTTCAAACGAACAAAAGAGTCCATCGCTGGTCGCATCAAGGATCGAGAGGTTCACATCAAATGGCATCGCCCCGATGGCACGTCGATTGAAGTTCCGACCATTGGGGCAGAGCAGGCGGAGCAGTTCCTTCGTGCACTCTGCGATCGAACGAGCAAGATGTTTCGAGTTGCGCGCCAGAGCGCAGACGCTCCTATGTTACTCGCTGCCGCCGAGTTTGCCTGCGATTTCTTGGCCATTCATCCATTTATGGACGGCAACGGACGAACGGCCCGATTACTCTCCACTTATCTGCTAGAGCGAGGAGGCTACCATTTCTCCCGCATATACCCGCTCGATGAAATCGTGCTGGAAACGCGAGCAGATTACTACGAAGCTCTCAACACCTCTCAGCGTCGCTGGCATGCTCCAGAAGAAGATCTCACACGTTGGGTCACTTACTTCGTCGAGTTGGTGTTCGAGCAATGGGAGCGGGCTTTTCGGCGTATCAGAAATCAGGCTGCGAATAATAAGTAAACTCCTCAGCAAGATCTGTGGTGAGTTGCAGTTTAGTACGCGTAGGTCGGAAACCCGCTTTTTGGGGTTCCGACACATGGATGACGGGTGGAACGATTCCATGATCTAAACTATGTCTTGTGCAACTATCGGCGCTTCGGGGTTCGGTGACGCTCCTTTGTCGGAACCCGATAGGGCCGGTTCCGACCTACGATGACGGATTTCGTTCTTGAACGCAATCTGCACTTCTGATGCCTCATGGTGGGAAGCCCGCGTAGGATAAGGTGACCTAAAGGAACCGCGTCGTTCGCGAGACAGCCGAAGGGAGCAACATGCCTCGATGACCGTCGTGCCCAGCTTCCCCGGCTACGTGGTTCTTCACCGTGAACCTCGCCGAGCGTAGCGGGAACCGGCTGTTGGGGGAACTCGCCGTCTTTGTCGGCCTCATGCTGGTTGTCGGACGCCGCGTCTTCCCATGGTTTCTCTGGCAGGTCGCGCGCACGGGTTCGCGGGAGCTCTTTACGTTGTGCGTCGGCCGTTTGACGTGCGTCAGATCAAAGGGCACCAGGTTAAAGGAATGGTCGCCTTGCCTCGGCTTCCTCGGCGGTCCTGAGATCAGGCTTGCCGCTGGTACGTCCCAGCCGACGATACCATTCGATGATCTCGAACGGCTTCCAAGGCGTGGTCTGCCAGTCACGACCACGGCACGCTCGGCAAACAACCGGAACGTCTTGAGGTTCGGAGGGATGAGGAACTGCGATTCAGGGGCTGTGGACCTCGCCGCACATCCGTCCCTCAGGGCTTGGCCGCCAAGGCACGCGTGATGTCGGAAATGCGGCGGGCCCAGGGCCTCAAGGCCCGTACCGCGGGCGGTAAGGAACCGATCGCCGCATGGGCCGCGCCTCGATCCGGAAAGGGCCCGTACACGACGATGTGCCAGTCCTGGCCGTTTCGTTGTGTCGTCACCCAGGCGGCCTTGGCACCGAAGGCATGGCGCCCCAGGAAGCCCGACACCGCATCCCGGCTGGCAC
>JBQTJM010000172.1:0-16928 GCA_052387115.1 Gammaproteobacteria bacterium
CCCCTGTGTCAACATAAGGTGAGACACCTTTCTTTGTGAGTTTACTGTAGAAAGGTGAAGACCATGAACCAGGAGATACAACCGTTGTTCGAAGTCGATGCAATGAAGGTCGCGGTCGGCAGTACGCCCGATCCCGAAGTAGCCGCGTTGCCCAAGCGGCGGCAGTTCTCCGTGGGGTATAAGCGACGCATCGTGAGCGCGGCCAACGCCTGCCAAGTACCAGGCGAGATCGGTGCGCTATTGCGCCGGGAAGGGCTGTACAGCTCCCACCTCACGTACTGGCGCCGCGAGGTAGAGGCCGGTGAAAACGCGGCGCTCGCCCCCAAGCGGCGGGGTCCCAAGCCGGATCTCGCCAAGGCCGAGTCGCGCCGCGTCGAGGCCTTGGAGCGCGAGGTGCTCGGTTGCGGCAGAAGCTGGGACGGGCCGAACAGATCATCGAGGCCCACATGAACGGCGAGAGGCGCTTGAGAGCCTCGAGGGACGACCTTGCGCTCGCCGTCAGCAAGGCACTGGTCACCGCCGAGGCATACTTCATCAATATCTGGCAGGACGAATGCTCGGACGCGAACGCGACGTCTTGTCCGCCCTTGCGACGGGCCCGCGGCGGGAGCCGGGAACGCCCGAGCGGGCCTTGCAGGGGCTCTACCGCACGGAGTTGCTGGAGAGGGTGAACGGCGGTCAGCGATTCGCTGTCGAGCTCTTCCGGCACTGGGTCCTGAAGAACCAGGTCGTGGTCACGGCTCCCCCCGTGCCAGCGGCATGACTCGGCTGACCGGTCGGGTAGGACAGCCGCAACCTCTACCGGCAATACGATCGGGCGTGGGGCAGAGGCCGTAAAGCCACGGCGCCATCGAGCGGACTCCTTGCGGCGCCGGCTGGCTCTGCTCCCGGACGGACGCCGTCCACTGAATCAGCGGCCGCTCCGGCTCCTTTACGTGTAGTTGCGCCGCAGCGCCTCGATGCGCTCCTCGAGCGGCGGGTGGCTCATGAATAGGCGCATGAGACCGCCGCCACCGGCGATGCCGAAGGCCTGGAACTGGTCGGGCAGGGGCTCCCGATCGACCGCCGATCCGAGGCGGTGGAGGGCCGCGATCATCTTGTCGCGGCCGGCCAGCCTGGCGCCCCCGGCGTCGGCCCGGAACTCCCGCCAGCGACTGAACCACATGACGATCATCATCGCGAGCACCCCGAGCACCGCCTGGGCGACGATGGTCGTGATCCAGAACCCCGGCCCGTGGCCGCGCTCGTTCTTGAGCACCAATCGGTCGATGACGTGGCCGACCACGCGCGAGAGGAAGATGACGAAGGTGTTGACCACGCCCTGGATGAGCGCGAGTGTCACCATATCGCCGTTCGCCACGTGCGTCACCTCGTGCCCCAGGACCGCCTCGACCTCGCCCTCGCGCATGCGCTCTAAGAGACCGGTGCTGACCGCGACCAGCGCCTGGTCACGGCTCGCGCCGGTGGCGAAGGCATTGGGGGCGGGCGAGTCGAAGATCGCGACCTCCGGCATGCCGATACCGGCATCGCGCGCCAGCCTCGCGACCGTGTCGAGCAACCAGGCCTCGCGGGTATCCCCCGGGCGCTCGATCACCTGCAGGCCCATCAGGTGCTTGGCCGACCACTTGGAGATGAGAAGCGAGAGGATGGACCCGCCCATGCCGAAGATGCCGGCCATGACGAGGAGCGCCGGGAGATCGATCCCTACGCCCTGCGCCGCCAGCGCCTCTTCGACGCCCAGGACCTTGACGGCGATGGTCAGGACCACCATCACCGCGACGTTGGTGACTAGAAACAAAAATACGCGCAACATGGTTCTCCTCCTCACACGCAACGATTCAATTGGCGCAACACCAATTGGCGCAACATGATTCAAGTGGGGATCCTTCGACCCGCTTCAAGGCCCCCGATCCCCCGCGATCCCGTAAAGGATCCCACCCCATCGCCGATAGATTTGCCCGCAGGACGGGCTCCTCCCCCTCCCGCTCAATTCCGTCCTGCATTGGCCGGGCTCACGCCCGGCCATTTTTTTTGCCGATGCCGCTGACGTTTTGGAATCCCCGCGGCAGCATCTGCCCGCGCGCTCCGCGAACACCCGTATACGCCGCCAGATCCCTTGTGGTAAGCGTCAGATGTCGTTGCCCGGCAAATACCACGAGCGAACCGCCCTCCGGGACGGAACAAACCCCCGCCACGAACTCCTCGCGCGCGGCCAGCTTGGCGCTCGGCACTTGGATGATTCTCAGACCTTTGCCCTTCTGCAGGAGCGGCAGCTCGGATACAGGAAAGACCAGGAGCCGTCCGCGTGCCGTGGCGGCCGCGCACCGGTCCGATCCCGGATCCGTGACCATGACGGGCAGGAGCACCCGTGCACCGCTCGGGACGCTCAGGACGACCTTGCCCGCTTTGTTCTTGGCATAGAGGTCCGAAAGGCGCGCCACGAAACCATACCCGGCGTCGGAAGCGATGAGCCACAGCGACTCCGGCGGGCCCAGCAGGACGCCCTCGAAGCTGGCGCCGTCCGGGGGGGTCACCCAGCCGGACAGGGGCTCGCCCAGACCGCGGGCCGAGGGCAGCACATGGGCCGGCACGGAATAGCAGCGCCCGGTCGAATCGAGGAACACCGCCGGCTGCTGGCTGCGCCCGCAGGCTGCGGCCCGGAACTCGTCACCGGAGCGGAACGCCAGCTCGGTCGGGTCGATGTCGTGGCCCTTGGCGGCCCGTACCCAGCCCTTCTTCGACAGGATCACCGTGATCGGCTCGCTCTGCACCAGCTCCGCCGCTGCCAGCGCCTGGGCCTCCGCACGCCTCACGATGGGCGATCGGCGCGCGTCTCCATGACGCTCGGCGTCCTCCTGGATCTCCTTTCGTATCAGGGCGTTCAGGGCCCTGGGGGACCCCAGGAGCCCTGCGAGGGCACGTTTCTCCTCCAGGAGCCCCGCCTGCTCTCCCCGGATCTTCATCTCCTCGAGGCGCGCGAGGTGCCGTAGCTTCAGGTCCAGGATGGCCTCGGCCTGAACATCGCTCAATCCGAACCGCGCCATGAGCACCGGCTTGGGCGGGTCCTCATGGCGGATGATGTGGATCACCTCGTCGATGCTGAGAAAGGCGATGAGGAGACCGGCCAGGACGTGCAACCGGCGCTCGACCTCGGCGAGGCGATGCGCCAGGCGCCGCCGCACGGTCTCGGTACGGTAGCCGAGCCACTCGACCAGCAGCATTTTGAGGTTCTTGACCTGCGGCCGGCCGTCGACCCCGATGACGTTGAGGTTGACCCGGTAGCTGCGTTCCAGATCGGTGGTGGCGAAGAGATGGGCCATGAGTGGCTCGACCTCCACGCGGTTGGAGCGCGGCACGAGCACCAGCCGCACCGGGGTCTCGTGATCGGACTCGTCGCGCAGGTCCTCGATCATGGGCAGCTTCTTGGCCTGCATCTGGACGGCGATCTGCTCCTGGATGCGATTGCCGGAGGCCTGATAGGGCAGCGCCGTCACCACGACGTTGCCGTCCTCGACCTCGTACACCGCGCGCATGCGCACCGAGCCCATGCCCGTCTCGTAGAGCTTCAGCAGCTCCTCGGGCGGGGTGATGAGCTCCCCGCAGGTCGGGTAATCCGGTCCCAGGACATGCTCGCACAGTGCCGCGACCGTGGCCCCCGGGTCATCGAGCAGCCGGATGCAGGCCGCGGCCACCTCGCGGAGGTTGTGCGGCGGGATGTCGGTCGCCATACCCACCGCGATCCCGGTGCCCCCGTTCAGGAGCACATTGGGCAGACGGGCGGGCAAGAGGCGCGGCTCTTCCAGGGTGCCGTCGAAGTTCGGGACCCAGTCCACCGTCCCCTGCCCCAGCTCTTTCAACAGCACCTCGGCATAGCGCGTGAGCCGGGCCTCGGTGTAGCGCATGGCCGCGAACGACTTCGGCTCGTCCGCCGAGCCCCAGTTCCCCTGCCCATCGACGATGGGGTAGCGATAGCTGAAAGGCTGGGCCATGAGCACCATGGCCTCGTAACAGGCCGTGTCCCCGTGGGGGTGGAACTTGCCGATCACGTCGCCCACGGTGCGGGCCGACTTCTTGGGCTTGGCGCCGGCCGCGAGCGCCAGCTCCGACATCGCATAGATGATGCGCCGCTGGACCGGTTTGAGCCCATCGCCCACGTGCGGCAGCGCCCGGTCCAGGATCACGTACATCGAGTAATCCAGATAGGCGCGCTCGGTAAAGGCGTGCAGCGGTTGGCGCTCGATGTTGTCGAAATCGAACTCGAGTGACTCGGGCATGGGAGATAACGCTCCGGCGTTCGGGGGCCGAGCGCGATTCTAGCCCGGATCTCTCACCGCTGCCGGGAGAAGATAAACTGCTTGGCGCGAGGCCGGCGGGGAAAGCCGGGCGAGGCGGCGGCGGGGCCGCTACCCGGGGGCACGGTGCCGCCGTAGGGCAACTGTGCTAACCTATCGGCGCTCGCGTGGCACCGGAGAGGTGGCCTCGAAGCGGGCGCGAACACGATTCGGACGAAGACCTAGAGGATTGACGTTATGAAGAAGACCTTTTTGACCGCGCTCCTGGCCGGGGCTTTCGCCTTCGGAATGAGCAACGCCTTTGCGCAAGGTGTCAGCTCGGGGAAAGATCGCGACTTGAACACCGAACAAATGAACCAGGCGCAGACGCACGCCAAAGCCGCCCTGGAAGCCGCCAAAGGGGGAGACGCACCCGGTGTGGCGGAACACGCCAGGAAGTCGTGGAATTTCTGCAAGGAGGTCACCGGCGAGACCGTAATGCCCTACTACGACCCAGCGATGGAAAAGCTGCAAACAGCGATCTCGGTGGCCGAAAAAGGGGACGCCGCCGGGGCCGTCCCCCCGCTCGAAGGGGCCCTCGCGGACATGGCCGAGGGACTAGCGAAGATGGACTACTGAGCGCCGTATCCGGCAACACCGCTTCCGCAACCCCTGATCTCCCAATATCGATCAAACGTGGGGGTCAGGGGTCTTCTCTCCCGACCATAGCTTAGGACCTGCTGCCAATCCTTGATCCCTGGCCCGCAGTTCCCACCACCACCCCTACCGCGGCCTTCGGGCTGCCACATCGCTGCCGCGTCCGCCGTAACACTTGGCTTCCGGCGCCGTGCTAGCATGGGACGCATGGCGAGCCCCGCCCTGACGAGCGCCACCGCTACGCCCGAGGTAGCCCAAACCACCCCGGCACCGGCCGAGGAGGCGGTGGACCTCCGGCAGCCCGATCTCTACTTCAACCGCGAGCTGTCGCTGCTCGAGTTCAACCGCCGGGTCCTGGAGCAGGCGCGCGACGAGTCGGTGCCGCTCTTGGAGCGCCTCAAGTTCGTGTGCATCGTGAGCAGCAATCTCGATGAGTTCTTCGAGATCCGCGTGGCCGGCCTGAAACAGCAGGTGGCACTGGGCGCGACGCCGTTCGGCCCGGACAGGCTCGGGCCCAGCGAGCAGCTCAAACGCATCGCCGAGACCACCCGGGCCCTCATCCGCGATCAGTACGCGGTCCTGAACGACGTCCTCATCCCGCGCCTCGCCGCCCACGGGATGCGTTTCCTGAAGCGCTCGGAGTGGTCCGCACGACAGGAACGCTGGGTCAAGCGGCATTTCAACCGCGAGCTATTACCGGTCTTGAGCCCCATCGGCCTCGACCCGGCCCATCCCTTCCCCAGGATCCTCAACAAGAGCCTGAACTTCATCGTGGCCCTGGAGGGCAAGGATGCCTTCGGTCGTAACAGCGGCATCGCCATCGTGCAGGCACCGCGCTCGCTGCCCCGGCTCATCCGTATGCCGGAACCGCATTCCGAGGGGCCGCATGACTTCGTGTTCCTGTCCTCGATCATCCACGCCCATGTCGGCGATCTGTTCCCGGGCATGCGCCCGCAGGGCTGCTTCCAGTTCCGGGTGACCCGCAACAGCGATCTACTGGTCGATGACGAGGAGGTGGACGATCTCCTGCGCGCCCTGGAAGGCGAGCTGCCGGCGCGCCGCTTCTCGGACGCGGTGCGGCTCGAGGTGGCGGACGACTGCCCCGCCGAGATGACCGCCTTCCTGAGCCAGCAGTTCAAGCTCGGCCAAGAGGATGTGTACCGATGCAACGGCCCGGTCAACCTCATGCGTCTCATGGCCATCGGCGATCTGGTCGATCGCCCGGACCTCAAGTACCCCGGCTTCGCGCCCGGCCAGCCGTCGCGACTGACCCGCAACACCGATCTCTTCGATACCATCCGCAAGGGCGATGTGCTGCTGCACCACCCCTTCCAGTCCTTCGCCCCGGTCGTGGACTTCGTGCGCCAGGCGGCCGCCGATCCGGATGTCCTCTCCATCAAGCAGACCCTCTACCGCACGGGCGCGGACTCGGCCATCGCCGAGACGCTGGTCGCCGCGGCGCGCGCCGGCAAGGAGGTGACGGTGGTCATCGAGCTGCGGGCGCGCTTCGAGGAGGAGGCCAATATCGAGCTCGCGAGCGATCTGCAGGAGGCCGGGGCGCACGTGGTGTACGGGATCGTGGGCCACAAGACCCACGCCAAGACGACGCTCGTGGTGCGACGCGAGGGGCGGCAGTTGCGGCGCTACGTGCACCTCGGCACCGGCAACTATCACGCCCGCACCGCGCGCCTCTACACCGACTATGGCCTCTTGACCTGCGATGCCGCCATCGCCGAGGACTGCCACAAGCTGTTCCAGCAGCTCACCGCGCCGGGCCGTCCGGGAAAGCTCAAGCGCCTCCTGCAATCGCCCTTCACCCTCCACAAGACCCTGCTCCAGTATATCGAGCGCGAGGCCGCCCTGGCCCGCGCCGGCAAACCCGCGCGCATCATCGCCAAGCTCAACGCGCTCGGCGAGGAGCAGGTGATCCGCGCGCTGTACGCGGCCTCTCAGGCCGGGGTCCGGATCGACCTCATCGTGCGCGGGGTGTGCTGCCTGCGACCGGGCATCAAAGGCGTCTCGGAGAACATCCAGGTGCGCTCCATCATCGGGCGCTTCCTGGAGCACAGCCGCGTCTATTACTTCGGGAACGGCGGCGAGGAGCAGGTGTTGTTGTCGAGCGCCGACTGGATGGCCCGCAACTTCTTCCGGCGCATCGAGACCGCCTTCCCCGTGGACGACAAGCGCCTGCGCCAGCGCATCATCCAGGAGGGGCTCATGAGCTATCTCTCGGACAACACCCAGGCCTGGACCCTGGAGACCAATGGTACCTACAAACGTTGCACCGCGGGCGCGCACAAACCGCGCTCCGCCCAACAGGGGCTCTTGGAGGCGCTCTGCGACTGAAAGGCCGCTGCGACATGACCGTTTTGCCCCAATCCAAGCCAGGCCCTCGCGTCATCGAACACCGGGCCAGGCTCGCAACCGGCCTGTTGCACGTACGCGCTTCCGAAACGCGTTTCAGGTTCGATGACCTGGTGGGCTTCGCGGCCCGCGACAACCCGCGACGCGGTTTCCTGTTCGTGAGCAAGGTGCTCGGCAAGCACTATCCGTCTCGCCCCGCCGCGATGCAGGCCATCCATAGGGCATTGGCACGGGCGCTGACACCCTGGTGTCGCCGCTCCTCGGTGTTCGTGGGAATGGCAGAAACGGCTACCGGCTTGGGACAGGGGGTGCATGAGGCCTTCAGCGCACTGACCGGCGTGCACACCCCCGTGTTTATCCATTCCACCCGTTATCGGCTTTCCGGAGCCGACCGGATCGAGTTCCAGGAATCCCATAGTCATGCCACCGACATCTATCTCCACATACCCTCGGACTCCGATCTGAGAACCGCGTTTCTCACGACGGAAACCCTGGTGCTGGTGGACGACGAGATCAGCACCGGCGAAACCGCGGTAAATCTCCTCCAGGCCTACGGCAAGCACAATCCTCTGCTCGCACGGGTGGTGATCGCGACGATCCTCAATCTGACCAGCGCGGACCACCGGCAGGCCCTGGCCGCCCGGGTCGGACTGCCTATCCATTTCGTATCGATCATCGACGGCGCGTTCCGGTTTATGCCCGACGTCGACTACCGTTTCACCACACCGATCCGCGTAACCGGCAACGGTGCCTGCAAGCGCCAATATCTGTCCACCGGCTTCGGCCGCCTGGGTCTCTGCAGACCCCTGCGTCTCGATCTATCGCCGCTGGAAACCCTGGTGAGCACCTGGCGCCGGGGCTCGACCGTCCTGGTGTTGGGAACCGGCGAGTTCATGCACCCGCCTTTCCACATCGGACTATACCTGGAATGTCGCGGATTCCCGGCGGCCGTCCAATCCACCACCCGATCCCCGATTTTACTCGGACAGGATGTCGGATCGGTGCTGTCATTCGAGGACAACTACGGGGACGGCATCCCGAACTTTCTCTACAACGTCAGGCCCGAGCAGTACGATCGCGTGCTGGTCTGCCACGAAACGCCCCCGGGGCCCGGGCTGATCGATCTGGCCGGTCGATTGAACGCGCCCCGGTTGGACCTGCACGATGGAAAGATTTCTATTTCTTGACCTCGACGATACGGTGTTCCAGACCCGCGCCAAGTGCGGACCCGAATCCGATCTGACGGCGGCGGCCTACCTCAAGGACGGTTCAGCGATCTCCTATTGCACGTCCCGGCAGAGGGCACTCCTCGAGATGTTCGGACGCGAGCTCCGCATCATCCCCACGACGGCCCGCAATCTCGATGCATTCAGCCGCGTGGCCCTGCCGTTTTCCGAGATGAGCATCCTGGATCATGGCGGGATCATCCTCGATGCCGGGCGCGAGCCGGACCGGCCCTGGCTGGAACGGATGCAGCGGTTGACGCGTTCTATAGCCGGGCTGCTGCATGACCTGGCGGCCGGGATCGCGATTTGGGGAAGACACAGGGGCATCGAAGTCTGCCCCCGGATCATCGGCGACTGTGGGCTGGATCTCTATGTCCTGGTCAAGCACGCCAAGGGTGACACGGCGGCCCTGCAAGCCATGCTCGACGGATGCGTACAACCGTGGATTGCGCGGGCGGGCGCCGCCTTCAAGACCCAGTTGAACGGCAATCACCTCGCGATACTACCGGCGTTTCTCGACAAGGCGCATGCGGTTGCGTATGTGATCGAACGGCTGACCGAGCGCTACGGCGATGTCTTGACCTTCGGGATGGGGGACAGCATGAGCGATCGCGATTTTGTCCTCCTATGCGACTATGCGCTGGTACCGAGGGGGACGCAATTGTACGCGAGCACCCTCGGGAGGTCATGATGTTCACGGGAAGCTACCACCGTACGGATGTGCAGATCCTGCTAAAGCCGATAGACATCGTCGATACGCCGGTGGTGGGAAAAGAGGCCCTGATCCAATCGGGACGCCGGCATTACAGCGAGATGATCAGCTACGAACGGTTGCCGTCGGCACGTTATCTACGGGTGTTTCACGAGGCGATGGCGCAAAACCGGACGCGTATGGCAACCGACGTGGCGCGCCTGGCCGGACTCATCGCGGATCGTCTCGAGGGCACGATCACGCTGGTATCCCTCGCCCGCGCCGGCACCCCGGTGGGGGTCCTGATCAGACACACCCTGGAGCGCCATTACAAGCGCCGCGTCAGCCATTTCTCGGTCTCCATCATCCGCGACCGCGGGGTGGATGCCAATGCCCTGCGCTATATCCTGGATCGAGGGCACCGGGATACGAGCCTCGTGTTCGTGGATGGTTGGACCGGGAAGGGCGTGATCGCGGGCGAGCTCGCAAAGGCCATCGCCGCATTCAACCGCGACCATGGCACCGAGGTTTCCGCGGATCTGTATGTCCTGGCCGACCTCGCCGGCAGTGCGGCCGTGGCCGCATCCGCCGAGGACTACTTGATTCCCTCCAGCATCCTCAACGCCACCATCTCCGGGCTCATCAGCCGCTCGATCCTGAACCGCGATCACATCGGTCCGGGCGACTTCCACGGCTGCCGGTACTACGCGGAATACGCGGCTGCCGACCTGTCGCGCTGGTTCGTCGAAGCCCTGCTGTTCACTATAGATCACGTGATGGATACGCCCCTGCCACCCTGGCGAGCGCCCCATCGGCCCCGGTTACAAGAGGCATCCCGGTCCTTCCTGCAATGGGTGGCGCTGCACTTTGGCGTGCGTGATCCGAATCGTGTGAAACCGGGTCTGGGCGAGGCCACCCGGGTGTTGTTACGCCGGGTCCCGGACCTGCTCCTCGTGCGTGACCCGCGCGAACCGAGTGTACGTCACCTCTTGCTCCTGGCGCGCGAGCGGCAAGTGCCGGTAGAGCGTGCACCGTGCCTCCCATATCGCGCCGCCGCCCTGATCCGGGGAGTTGCCCATGACTGAGGCCTTCAAGCTGGGCGCATCCCTCTACGTCCCGGCCATCCGGCGCGATCTGGTCGACATCGCCAATGGCGTCAAGTACCCCCGCCTGCGCTCGGTGATCTTCTGCACCGAGGATGCGTTGGCCCAGCGCGAGCTGCCGCTGGCGCTGACCAACCTGAGCCGCTGCCTGCCCCGGTTCTCGGACACGTCCATCCTGCGCTTCATTCGGGCACGCAACCCGGAGGTGCTGGGACACCTGCTGCAACTGGACGGTATCGAGCGGGTGGACGGATTCGTGGTGCCGAAGCTGACGCAGCACAATATGGATAGCTACTTCAGCCCGCTCCTCGCCACCGGTTTCAAGGTCATGGCCACGCTCGAGACCCGCGAGGCGCTGGACCACACGGAGATGGCCGCCTTGCGCGACAAGCTGTTGGCGCCGGAACATCGCGACCGGGTGCTCGCGCTCAGGATCGGCGGGAACGACCTGCTCCGACTCCTGGGGATCCGCCGCCCGCGCGACCGTACCCTCTACGCAACCCCGATCGGCAGCGCCATCGCCAACCTGGTGCTGTGGTTCAAACCCTATGGCTTCAACCTCACTGCCCCGGTCTTCGAGTACCTCGACCAGGAAGGGTTGCTGCGCGATGAGATACAGCAGGACCTCGCTTACGGTTTGTTCGGAAAAACCGCGATACACCCGGAGCAGATCCCCATCATCGAGTCCTTCTACGGGGTCAGGCCGGACGATCTCGATATGGCCGCGGCGCTCTTGAACCCGGAATCGCGGCCGGTGTTCCGATCGCACAACGCCATGTGCGAGGTGGCAACGCATTTGCAGTGGGCCCGCGACATGCTGACGCGGGCGGAGATCTACGGCATCGCCTCGTGAGGCCAGAGCTGCGGCGGGGGCCCGATCTGGGCTATACTGGTCGGGCATCCGGCCTCAGCCGGGGCACGCCTAGCTTAGGAGAAACCCGATGAGTTTCCAGAATTTTCTTGCCAACCTGAAGAGTAAAGCCACCGAGCTCAAGAACGATGTCCTCAAGTTCAAGAACCAGAATTTCTTGAACGCGGCCATGGCCGGATCGGCCCTGATCGCGATGGCCGACGGGACCATTTCGTCGGAAGAGAAGCAGAAGATGGTCAAGTTCATCGAGAGCCATGACGCGCTCTCGGTATTCACCACCGCCGATGTCATCAAGGCCTTTCAAGGCTTCGTGGGTCAGTTCGAGTTCGACAAGGACATCGGAGAGACCAAGGCCTATGAAGCGCTCCGCAAGCTCAAGGACAACGATGCCGCGGCGCGACTGGTGATCCGCCTCATCATCTCCATCGCTGGGGCGGATGGCACCTTCGACGACAGTGAGAAGCGCGTCGCGCGTAGGATCGCGGTGGAGCTCGGTCAGAACCCGAGCGAGTTCGAGTTGGGTTGACGCGCGTCCCCCTAGTTCATATATTTTTGGGACCCATCGTCACCGACATCGAGGGATGCAACGTACCGGGACCCGGCAAGGCCGCGTCCCGGTGCGGTTCAAGAATTCTAGTCAGCTTCAATAAAGAGGAAATCGATATGGCAATCTCGCTACAAAAAGGCGGCAATGTATCACTGTCCAAGACCGATCCCGGACTCAAGATCGCCATGGTGGGTCTGGGTTGGGACGCGCGCGCCACCGATGGCCAGGCATTCGACCTGGATGCCAGCGCGTTTCTGGTCAAGGACGACGGCAAGGTCCGCAGCGATCAGGATTTCATCTTCTACAACAACAAGCTTTCGCCCGATGGTGCGGTCGAGCACCAGGGCGACAACCTCACCGGTGTCGGCGAGGGCGATGACGAACAGATCAAGATCACGATCGCCAAGGTCCCGGCGGATATCAAGCGCATCGTGTGCGCCGTCACCATACACGACTACGAGACGCGCAAGCAAAACTTCGGGATGGTGCAAAACGCCTTTATGCGCATCGTGAACCAAGAGACCAACAACGAGATCGCGCGCTTCGATCTATCCGAGGACTTCAGCACCGAGACCGCCGTGGTGTTCGGCGAGATGTACAACCACAGCGGCGAGTGGAAGTTCAAGGCAGTCGGCCAGGGATTCGCTGGCGGCCTGGGCGCGCTGGCCAAGAACCACGGCGTCAGCGTCTAGCCGATCGACCGCGAGCGTGGTCTAGCCGGGCGATGCTGGAGGAAGGCCAACGATGAAAGAGCTACAGCGCGGGCAGCGGATCAAACTCATGGAGGTCATCGATGGGTCGGACTTCGAGGTAGCTCTCACCATCCAATCCACTCTGAGCGTGGATGCCTCCTGTTTTGGGGTCGGTGCCGACGGCAAGCTTTGGCAGGATGCCTATATGGTGTTTTACAACCAGAAGGCCACCCCCTGCGGCGGGATACGTATGGTCGCAGGCGCAGCCGGGGAGATCGCCCGGTTCGCGTTCGCCCTGGACCGCATCCCGGCAGCCGTGCAAAGACTGGTGCTGACCTGCGCCATCGACGGTTCGGGCTGCATGGCCGACATCCGATCCGGCCACCTCGGGTTTCTGCACCGAGGCACGGAAACCGCCCGTTTTGCCTTCGCCGGGACAGATTTCAGTCAGGAGCGTGCGATGCTCTTGGCGGAACTGTACCGAAAGGACGGTCTATGGCGCCTCGTTTTGACCGCGCAGGGATTCAATGGTGGGCTTGGAGCCCTCCTGAGCCATTTCGGCGGTACGGAGGCGGAACCCACGGCTGCCCCCGCTCCGCAACCGGCCCCTGCCCCCACGCCGCCTCCGGTGCGCTTGGCCAAAGTCACCTTGGAGAAGCGGGGACAGTCGAGCATGGTCAGCCTCAAAAAGGGCAGCCAATCACAGCCAATCCACATCAACCTGAACTGGGATCAGAAGGCCAAGAAGGGCGGCCTGTTCGGACTGGGCGCCAAGTCCGCGGACCTCGATCTCGGCTGCATGTACGAGATGCAGGATGGGGAAAAGGGCGTGATCCAGGCGCTCGGGAAATTTTTCGGATCGAAGACCCGCTCCCCCTATGTCTATCTCGACAAGGACGACCGGACCGGTGCCGCCGCGGACGGCGAGAACCTCTACATCCTGCGCCCCGATCTCATCCTTCGTATCCTCGTCTTCGCCTTCATCTACGAAGGGACGAGTAACTTCGGCGATGTCGGCGGGCGCTTGCGGGTGCGCGACCAGGAGGGCAACGAGGTCCTGATGGATCTGAACAATCCGGATGTCCATAACCTGTTCTGCGCGATCTGCCGAATCACCCATCGCGGTGACCGGATCGAGATCACCAAGGAGGAACGCTATTTCCCCAACCACAAGCCGTGCGACCGGCACTATGGGTTCGGTTTCAATTGGGAGGCGGGGCGGAAATGAGGACAGGATCGAGCATCGAACCGGCTCCGGACCAAGACAAGCAACGGGGCTTCGACCCGATCAAGCAAGCTGGTCTACAAGATTAGGGGTAAATACTATGGCAATCAGTTTAATCAAGGGTCAGAAGATCTCGCTGGATAAAGAATCCGGCGAGGGGTTGACGCGCATCTTCATGGGCCTCGGTTGGGATGTGGCGCAGAGCCCCAAGAAGGGACTGCTGGGTGGCCTGTTCGGCGGGGGCGGGGGCGGCTCCATCGACCTCGATGCCTCGTGCGTGATGTTCGACGAATCCGGCCAACAGGTCGATGTGGTGTGGTTCCGCCAGCTCAAGAGCAGGGATGGCAGCGTGGTTCATTCCGGGGACAATCTCACCGGGGAAGGCGAAGGTGATGACGAGGTCATCAACATCGATCTGACGCGGGTGCCGCCCGGCGTCAAGAGCCTGGTGTTCACGGTCAATTCCTTCCGCGGACAGGATTTCAGCACCGTGGCCAATGCCGTTTGCCGCGTGGTCAACGCGGCCAGCGGCAAGGAGATCGCTCGCTATGATCTCTCGGCCTCCGGTCCGCACATGGGTATGATCATGGCCAAACTATACCGCCACAACCAGGAATGGAAGCTCCATGCGATCGGCGAGCCCGGCCAGGGTCGCACCTTCGATGCGATGCTGCCACAGATCCGAGGAATACTCTAGCGCATGTCCCGGCCGCGCCCGCAGACGGTCTGGTTTGGGCGCGGGGTCTCGAACAATGTACACGCGATACGGCTGATCAAGGCCGGCGATGCCGAGGGCCGCTTCGAGACCCTGGCGACCCATGTGCTGCCGGAGGCGGTGGGGTTGCAGGTGGCGGACCGCGGCCTGGTGGAGACCCCTCCACGGGACCCAGATGACTATGTCGCACAGTGCCTGCGGATCGCCCGCGACCAACGCGTTGCGGCCTTTTTCCCGGGGCGCGAACTGACCGCGATTGCGCGGCAGAGCCAGCAGTTTGCCGCGGAATGCGGCGCCCGGGTGATGCTGCCGGGGGATGCCGAAGTCATCGCCACCCTCGAGAACAAGAGTAGGCTATACCGGTCGCTGGCGGAAACCGCGGTACCCGTGCCGGACCATGTGACCGTAAACACCCTCGAGGCATTCGACCGAGCCTACGCCTGGATCCGGCGGCGCCATGGCATGGCCTGCATCAAGCCGGAGGTGGGTGTTTACGCGTTCGGTTTCAAGGTCATCCACGAGCACCTCGACCCCTACCATGAGATCATGAACAGCAGCGTGTATCGCATCCAGCTCGAGGACCTGCGCCGCGCGCTCGGCAGCCGGGATAGCTTCGGTCCGCTCTTGGTGATGGAATACCTGGACGGCCCGGAATACAGCGTCGATTGCTACGCGAGGCAAGGTGAGTTGATCTATGCCATCCCGCGCCTCAAGCTGCGGATCGGACAGAGGATCGACGCCGATCCGGGAATACACACCTTGGCCCGCGGTATTACCGAGCATTTTTGTTTCAATGGGCTGTTCAACATCCAGATCAAAGTCGGCGGCGGTGTGACCAATTGTCTCGAGGTCAATCCTAGGCTGTCGGGCGGGATAGGCATCGCGTGCAAATCCGGGGTCAACCTCCCCTATATCGCTGTGCGGGAGGCCCTGGACGACCGCCCTCTGGCAGGGTTGCCGAAACCCCGGTTTGGCCTGACGGTGTCGGACTACTCGGAGTATCTTGACGTACGGTAGAGGGGTGCGTAGGCTCGTTGTCGCGCCGCGACATCCGATCAACGCCCTTCATTGATGACGAAGTGTCGATATGAAAGATTTTCGTTATTCCTTCTTCGTTACCATCGTTTGCCTGGCAGGCGCCTATTATTGGGGCGCGCAGTCGGTCGAAGGCGGGCTTGCGGCGACCTCGCTCTCGGTCGAAGCCGGGCTTGCGGCGCTCTTCCTGTGTTTGATCCTGAGTATCATGGAAGTGAGCCTTTCCTTCGACAATGCCGTGGTGAACGCGTCCGTCCTCAAGGACATGAGCGCGATATGGCGCCAGATCTTCTTGACCATCGGTATCCTGATCGCCGTGTTCGGTATGCGGCTGGTCTTTCCTATCGCCATCGTGGCCATCGCCACCGGTTTGGATATGTCGGACGTAACCGACATGGCGCTGTCGAATCCCGATGAATACGCCAAGCACCTGCTGGCAAGCAACGCTTCCATCGCTGCCTTCGGCGGCATGTTTCTGCTCTTGGTGTTCCTAGGCTTTCTGTTCAACGCCGCGAAGGAGCTGCATTGGCTGGGCGTCGTGGAAGAGAAGCTCGCCCGGCTCGGCAAGGTCGATTCGTTCAGCATCATGGTGGCCTTGGTCACGCTTTTTTCCCTGCAACATTTCCTGCCGATCGATGATGCGACCCGTATGACGGTGATGACCGCGGGGCTGGCCGGCGTGATCCTCCATGTCGCCGTGAGCAGTCTCGATAGTCTTTTTGAGAGCGAGGAAGAGGGCGAAGCGGCGGTCGAGACAGCAAAGCGTAGCGGGATTGCCGGATTCCTGTATTTAGAGGTATTGGATGCGTCTTTCTCCTTCGATGGCGTGATCGGCGCCTTCGCGATCACCCGCGATGTCGTCATCATCATGCTCGGACTCGCCATCGGCGCCATGTTCGTCCGCTCGATGACCGTGCACCTGGTCAAGAAGGGCACCTTGGACGAGTACGTGTTTCTCGCGCATGGGGCCCATTATGCCATCGGCGCCCTGGCGGCGATCATGTTGGGAAGCATCGTCTACCACACACCCGAGGTGATCACCGGTTTGATCGGCGTGGCCTTCATCGTCCTGTCTTTGATCTCGTCGATACGTTACAAGCGCCGCCTGGCAACCGAACAAGCTTACGGTCGCGATTCTAAGGAGGAACCGGCGATGGCGGTGACTCTGGCAAAAGGCGGTAACCCGTTGCTGACGCGCGAGACGCCGAACCTGAAGCGTATTCTCGTTGGGCTGGGATGGGATGCACGGACTACGGCGGGCGACGATTTCGATCTCGATGCCAGCGTCTTCATGGTCGGTGGCAACGGCAAGGTGCGTCGCGACGAAGACTTTATCTTCTATCACCGGCTCCAGTCGCTGTGCGGCGCGGTGAAGCACACCGGGGACAACCGCACCGGTGCGGCCGAGGGTGATGACGAAGCCATCGAGGTGGCCCTGGAAAAGGTCCCCGACGATATCCAACGTCTGGTGGTATGCGTCACGATCTATGACGCGGACGTCCGGCGGCAGAACTTCGGACAGGTGACAGGC
>JBQTJM010000173.1:0-16854 GCA_052387115.1 Gammaproteobacteria bacterium
TGCCCTATGCACGGCTTAAGAGTTACGCGGTGCTGTAAACCAACGCCCGAAGAGCGTAGTGCGGTAAATCCGCACGCTACGTTCTGTGGGAGCCGGGGGCGGGTGACCGCCTCCGGCGACCCGGTGGGCGCCGGGTAACCGGCGTCCCTACCGTGGAGACGATTTATTTCCCATCATCTACGGAGTTAAGATATTCCGCGATGACATCTCCATGACACGCTGCTGGTTTGCAATGGCAACCAAGGGTCTTGCCTTTCAGTTTAAGAACATCTTCTTTATTGAACTTTAAGAACCCCCGCTCAAAATCGTATTTGAATTTTCTAATTACTTCGCCGCGGTCCCCATCAAACCCTATTCCATATGGATTTCCCCAAGGAGAGCCACGCCCAATATAGACATCATGCTTATTACCTTTATCTATATTGACTGCCTTAGTTACACCTGCTTCTATTACTCTGGCTTTTATGCCGATTTTCTTCGCATGCTCGATAAGATTTGTGTGCGACTCATCATCATTGAATATGATTGCGTGGGTGACTCCCTCCATATGCTCTTCATCAAGATGCGCCAGAGAATCGCGAACCCTACTATCTGATGAAAAATACTTGCAAATGAGTTCGTTATAATCGGCCAAATAAGCGAGGTGGTAGCCAGAAAGGTTAGACAAAATAGTCGAAACCTTCCTCTCAAATTTCTCGTAACATGAGAAACTCCTAGGGTAGGCTATTAAGATCGTGGGTATTTGTCGAATACTCATAGCAAATGGGCGACCTCAATATCCGTATCCCAATACTGATTCAGATACTCTACAACCAAACGCCGGTGACAATGGTGTGGCTTATGTTCACTGCATAACAAGCATCCATTATCTAGCAAGTCCTTGTTGATAATACGCTCGATATGTCGCTGGGCCATCAAGTTTAGGAACCTGTCTTCGTAAGCTTCCCAATCGATATTCTTCGTCTTATATGCATCAAGAATATCTTTTGTTGGCGCCAACTCTTTTACATGCACATAATCTGCATCACATAATTCCGAAAGAAAGTATTTCAGATCGTCTCGTTTTGAAAAACCAGCCAACTGAGAAACATTGTTTAGCCTGACGTCAACTATTCTGGCAACTTGATTACGCTTGATGAGCGTGAAGAACTTTTGAGCGTTCTTTTGCGTGAACCCGATGGTGTAAGTCTTCATTTGCGGCTCTTTAGATAATCGTGGCTACAATCTTGTAGCATGAGTAGTTTTCGCCCCCCGATGGATCGTGCTTTTCACCGAGACTTACACACAACACGCCTTGATGCTGAGGATTATTCAGGTGATTCTCAAAATTAGGATCTGTAACTGGGAGGTCGTAGCCATTTCCATTATAGAAAAATGAAGCTCGTCGTTTGTTGTCCGGGTTCTTGTAGATTTTAAGATCATCTACCTTTACCAAGTATAACGATTGTTCAATTTGAAGTATCCCGCTCTCTATAGAAGAAAACGTAACCCTGTTGCCTATTCCCCACAAGGAATCCGGAGCATCAAGATATTCTGCCACTTCGGCAGGTTCGACCTTATATCTCTGGTTCCATTCATCGCCCCCAACAAGGTAGTTTTCTGGCTGATTGACTAAAGGGCAATGTGACGCAATACCTATTTCGACTTTTTGCAATGGTTTAACCGCGAACGTTCCGTATGGATTAACGCATACACATTGATGATGATCCAATTCCGAACCGCCGACATCACTTACAGGTCGAATCCATTGCCTCGTCTGAACGTCCTTGCCCGCGACACAGTGCTTCCCGTGCTTCACTGAGTTGGCAAAGACTACGATTACTTTTCTCACAGCTCCCGCTTTTCGTCTAAGGAAACAAGATCAACCGCGCCGGCCACCAAGGCTTGGAAAAGCGAGAGCGTTTCACGGCGTCGGCTGCAGCGCATGGTTGGGGCGTGGGCGGGTCCGATGCCACCGAGGCTTGGCGAAGCCACAGGCCCGACCGGCCAAAGAGAAACCAACGGCGCAGGAGACCGAAGCCCAGCTGCTAAACGATAGCCGATGGCGCTTGAGATCGCCACTCGGCGAGCCAGGGAGGGCGAGAGCGCTTCCGAAGCCAGGGCGCTGATCGAAGGGGACGACGGTCGGAAGGGCTCGGGCGGTCATCGGCTCGATGGGAAACCCTTGGGATGCTTTGCCCGCGCCTTAACATGAAATGGAGGCCGATCCCTCGTGTTACAAGGCGGCGGCCGGATCGCTGAACAAGTGTAGCACACGCCGTATCAAGTACTTAGCACCGGCTTCGTCCCGGTCTGGCCCCGGGATAGGCTGCGGGACGTTAGGGGGTTGTGGCGGGCCGCGTCTGCGCCGTATTGTATCGCGGCGGGGGCGTCGGCAAGGCTGGCAAAGCCTTGAAGACGAAGGGGATTGTACAAGGGCGCGCGCCCCACCGTAAGGAAACAGGGCATGGACGGACATCAGAATCTGGCCGCGGCTCTCGATGCCGATGATTCTTCGAGGGCATCGGGCAAGCGCGTGAGCGGTCTCTCGGGTGTCAGGAGGGGGTGAAGAACTCCGACGGCTTTCCCCGTCGACCTCGACACCCGGCGCGTCCCGAGTCGACCCTGGGCGTCGGTCCCCCCTTCCCCTAACCTCTAACCCGATGTGCCCGTCGTCTAGATGCCTCACGCGAGCAGGCGACGGTCCCGAGGGCATCGAGGGATCGGTCCCCGACGCCCCGCAAGACGCCCGTGGCGCCTGAGGGTAAGATCATGCGGCCCGCGCCGCGGGCAACTCGGCGGCACCGGCAGCCTTGTGGCGCGCTGCGCCGGGCGATAGACCCACGGCCATGCCTGTGGCCGTGCGTCCCTGCCACGCACACCATCGAGAACATCGCACACGACGATAGGGGGAAAAGTGCAGTACCACGTCTATATCGCCTACCACCGGAGCGACAAGCGCCTGGCGCGGGCCTTGAAGCGGGCGTTCGAGCGTTTCGCCCGACCGTGGAACCGCACCAGGGCCTTGAACGTGTGGGGTACGACCTTCGCCAGTTCTTTGTTCGGAAGTGGCCTGTTCGGAAATGGCCTGTTCGGGAGTCCACTCTCAGGGCGCGCCCGGCAGGGCCGCGCCGGCGAGGCGCTCGCGGGCGCGCAGACGTTCCTCCTGCTTGCATCCAGCGAGGCCGCCAAGTCCGAACGTGTCGCCGCGGAGGTCGAGAGCTGGCTGGAAGGCCATCCGATCGAGGACCTGATCCTGGTCCTGACCGAGGGCGAGATCGCCTGGGACGCGGCCGCCGGCGACTTCGACTGGGCCCGCACCCCTTCCCTGCCCGAGAATTTCAAGGGGAAGTTCAAGGCCAGGCCCCTCGTCGTGGATCTGCGCTGGGCGCGCGCGGAACGCAGGCTCCTACCTGGGGATACCCGCTTTCGCGGCGCCATCCTCGGTCTCGTCGCAAGGCTGCACGGCCGCTCCCCGGACGGCATCGAAGCCGATGAGCTGCGCCGCCAGCGCCGGGTGCGCTTCCTCGGCGCCGGTCTCCTGGCGGTGCTGGTGGTGGCGTCGGCCTCCGCACTCTATTGGGCGATGGTCGCGAGCGGCGAGCGTAGCGCGGCGCTCGCCCGGCTCGCCAAGGCCGAAGCGGATCTGGACCGTGAACGCCAGGCGCGCGCCGACGCCGAGCGCCGCGCGCGCGCCACCGGCGCGCGCGGCGTCTCGCCCCTCCCCGTGGATGCTCGGGACCGCGTGCCGTCGGATCCGCGCCAGGAGTCGATCGCCGGGCGCCTGGCCTCCGAGGCCGAGGTGCTATTACAACAGGGGGGAGATCACGTACCTACGGGGGTCTTGCTCGCGGTGGAGGCCATGAGCCGCTACCCGAGCGCCAAGGCCGACGGGGTGCTGCGCCAGGGACTGCACGCGCTCCTGCCGCCCGTGACCGCGCTCGATCAGGAGGGTCCCGTACACCGCGCCGCCTTCAGCCCCGATGGGATGCAGGTCGTGACGGCCGGTGGCGACGAGACCGCGCGCGTCTTCGAGGTCTCGAGCGGCCGTCCGATCGCGGCCATCGAGCACGACGCCGCCGTACGAGCCGTGGCCTTCAGCCCCGACGGGCTCCTGGTCGCGAGCGCGGACGCGGATGGCGCCGTACGCGTCTCCGACCCCAAGACCGGCCAGTCGATCGCGACCATCGAAGAGGACGGTCCCATCGCCTCTGTGGCCTTTAGCCCCGACGGGCATTTTCTCGCGACGGCCGGCAGCGACGCCCGCATCTACGCACTCGAGGGCGCACGGGAGGTCCACCGGTTCTCCCACCGCGACGCACCGGTCGGGGTCGCCTTCGGCCTCGACGGGACCACGCTCGTGACCGCGAGCGGGTACGACGCCGTGATCTGGGATCTGAAGACCGGCGCCGAGACCCTGCGCATGCGCCACGACGCGGCGGTGGCCGCCCTGGCCCCGAGCACGGACGGGCGCTATCTCGCGACCGCGGTCGGCGACGGCACGGTGCGGATCTGGGACCGCGGCAGCGGCCAGGAGCTGAAACGCATCGCCCATGAGGGGCCCGTCACGGCCGTGTCGTACAGCCTGGACGGTAAATACCTCGCCACCGCGAGCGGCCATGGCGCGCGTCTCTTGGGCGGCGAGGACCTGCGCGAGCTGGGCCGCGTGGTCGAGTCGGACCCGGTCGAGGGCGTCATGCTGAGCCTGGACGGCAAGCTCTTGGTCACGGCTGCCGGCCATCACGCCCACGTCTTTCGCACCACGGCTGGCGTGACCCTCCTGCAGGTGAGGCACGACGACCTGGTCCAGGGCGTGGCCCTGAGCCCGGACGGGCAACGCCTCGTGACCGCGAGCTGGGACAAGAGCGCGCGGATCTGGGACACGGAGACTGGCCGCGAGCGACAGCGGCTCGAACACCCTTCCCTGGTCGAGGCCCTTGCCCTGAGCCGGGATGGCAAGCTCTTGGCAACCGCGAGCGGGCAACGCGCGATCGTCTGGGACGCCGCGTCCGGGGCGGAGCAACGGACCTTGCCGCACGAAGACACCGTCAAGGCCCTGGCTCTTGGTTCGGACCCCTTGAGCCCGGATGGTGCCTATCTGGCGACCGGGAGCGAGGACGGTAGCGCCGCCGTGTGGGTGCTCGCGGACGGTCAGGCGATGGTGCGGGTCCGGCACGAGGAGGACGGGGTGCTGGCGGTGACCCTCAGCGCCGACGGGCGCCTGCTCGTGACCGGCGGACAGGACGGTAGCGCGCGGCTCTGGGAGCTACCGGGTGGCAAGGAAGTCGGGCGCGTGGAGCTCGGCGGCGCGGTCCAGGGCGTGGCCCTGAGCCCCGATGGGCAGCGCCTCGCGACCGCGAGCCACGACAAGACCGTGCGGGTGTGGCAGGTCGCGGGGGGCAAGCAGCTCTTCGAGATGGCACACGACGACTCGGTCCGGGCCGTGGCCTTTTCGAGCGACGGCCGAACCCTCGCGAGCGCCGGATTCGACAACAGCGTGCGGCTCTGGGACGCAGCCAATGGGGCGGCGCTCGGACGGGTGCAGCACGACGCCCCGGTCCTGGCGCTGGCCTTCAGCGCCGACGACCGCGCACTCGCGAGCGCGTCGGGCAACGCCGCCGCCGTGTCGCCGTGGCGACCGGAGGACCTGGCGGCCCTGGGCTGCGGGCATGTGAGCCGCAACCTTTCGGCCGACGAATGGCGCGAGCACCTGGGTGATGAGCCCTACCACAAGACCTGCCCGGACCTGCCGGGCGGTCCGTAAAGTCGAGCCAGGGTGCTGCCGATCCCTGGCGCGTCCTGGGCGAGGAGGGAGTCATGAACATCCCGTGGTGGTATTGGGTCGTGGGCGGCTTCGCCCTCATGCTCATCGAGCTGTTAGGCCCGACGTTTTTTATTCTCTGGTTCGGTATCGCGGCCTGCCTGGTGGGGGCGGTCAAGGCCTTCGTGAACCTCACGCTCGCGCAAGAGTTCGGTCTCTGGGGCGCGTTGTCGGCGATCCTCGTCGGCCTATGGTTCTGGCTGTTCCCGGCCCCGCAACGCACGCGCTCCGGCCTTTCCAAGGAGGCCGTCATCGGCGAGCGCGGTTTGATCACCAAGGACGTCTCGGAGATGAGCCGCGGGACGATCCGCTTTCAGAAACCGGTGCTCGGCTCGGACAGCTGGACCGTGATCGCCGATGTGCCGATCCGGAGCGGCGAGCGCGCCCGCATCGTGGATGTCATCGGTCAGACACTCAAAGTCGAGCCGATCAACTAGGGGGTGAATCAAAAATGGAGAACGTCATGGGTCCCACCATCGTTGCCATCGCCATCTTCGTCTTCATCTTGGTGACCGTCGCCAAGGGGGTGCGCATCGTCCCCCAGGGTGAGGAATGGGTGGTCGAGCGCCTCGGGAAGTTCAATTCGACCTTAAATCCGGGGTTGTGCCTGGTCATTCCCTACATCGATCAGGTCGCCTACAAGGTCCCGACCAAGGACCTCATCCTCGACATCCCCGAGCAGGAGGTGATCACGCGCGACAACGTCGTCATCATCACCAACGCCATCGCCTTCGTGAAGGTCACCGACTCGGTGAAGGCCGTGTACGGGATCACCGACTTTCGCATGGCGGTCTCGAATATCACCCAGACCACCCTGCGTGCCATCATCGGCGACTTGGACCTCGACAGCGCGCTGTCCTCGCGAGACACGATCAAGGCCAGGCTCAAGGAATCGATCTCCGACGACGTGGCGGACTGGGGGCTCACGGTGAAATCCGTCGAGATCCAGGACATCAAGCCCTCGGTCACCATGCAGGCCTCGATGGAGAAGCAGGCCGCCGCGGAGCGCGAACGCAAGGCCGCCGTGACCCGGGCCGAGGGCGAAAAGCAGGCGGCGATCCTACAGGCCGAGGCGCGGCTCGAGTCCGCGCGCCGCGACGCCGAGGCCCAGGTGACGCTCGCCGACGGCACCGCCGAGGCCCTCCGCAAGGTGACGGCGGCGATCTCGGACCGCGAGCTGCCCGCCTATTACCTCCTGGGGGAAAAATATATCACGGCCATCCGCGACCTCGCCGCCTCGCCGGGCGGGAAGACCGTGCTCCTACCGGGCGATCTCCTGCAGAGCCTGCAAGCGCTCGTCGGCCGCGCGCGCACCGGCTGAGCGGGGGCTCAGAGTGCCGGTCATGCGGACCCCAATCGTTCGAGCCCTCCGAACTTTCATTGATTCTGCGTGATCACCATGTCCGTACCCGTATGGATGAACCCGGAAGAGCTCGGGCCGTGGCAATGGAACTCGACAGAGTATATCTCGGGCACCTTCCGGAACTTACGCCTCCCCGATTTCGTGACGATCATCTGATAGTTCCCGTTGCCTCCGTTCACGTAGGCCCAAGGGCTGTAGCCACGGTTTCCGTCACCGTTTTCGTCCGTCACGCGAACCGCGGTTCCATTCTTCGAAATCGTCACGCTGACCTTCGGCTTCCGGCGGGGCAGCTCATCCCGCACCCGGGCCGCGAGGCGGAACGTCGCGGTATCGCCGCCTTCTTCGTTCGAGCAGGTTACGGTGTAGACATCCGTCGCGCTCTTTTTCTTACCCAGGGAGCCCCCCGCGGAATGCCCCAGGACGACCCCGGCCTGGCCGACCGAAAGCAGGAACGACAAGGCCATGGCGATGCTTTTATAGGACGCGTTCATCCTGCCGAGCCGTTCGATCACCGTACGCGCCGGCGCGAAACCGGCGCGAGCGATCGCAAAGAGCGGCGACAGATTGGTAACGGCCTTCTCGTATCGTAGATGCATAATAGTTACTTCCTCCTTTCACACCGACCGTTCAAA
Organism: Gammaproteobacteria bacterium; assembly: GCA_052387115.1. Taxonomy (GTDB): domain Bacteria; phylum Pseudomonadota; class Gammaproteobacteria; order JACCXJ01; family JACCXJ01; genus JACCXJ01. The sequence goes on from JBQTJM010000173.1 coordinate 7,796, forward strand.
CCGGACGGTGCTAGACCCGGTCCCGGCCGGCGGCGTTTACTCGGCCGCGATGGCGGGCACAAGGCGCATTCGGCTATGCGTGCCACGGCAAATCCGGCCTTAGCTAAATTGGGTTAGCGCCGCTCATGGGCGAGTCGTCGAAGCGGCTCATTCGATTGATGTTCAATCCCGCGGATCTTCCGGGCCGCTGCCGTTCGTACCGTCTCGTCGCTGTCGGCCAAGGCTTGTTCGAGGAGCATGCTGCCCTCCCGGTCCGCCTCGGTGCTATCCACCGCCATCAGCCGAACCGTGGCGTCGCGGTCCTGCAGGGCATCGCGCAACACCTCGATCGCCTGTGGGCCACCGTCTTTCGACAAGGCCCAAACGCCTTGGGCACGAACGTCCGCGACGTCATCGGACAGCGCGGCGCGAAAAGCCGCCTGCGCCGCCGGGTCCGTACGGTCATTGCTGCCGGCGAGGGTGCTCAAGGCTTGCAGGCGGGCATCGGTATCCGCCGATTTCGCTTCGTCCAAGATCGCCGCCAAATGCCGTCGCTGGTGCCGGGCCGCTTCAGCGTGCGCCGTCGGTGCGAGCGGATCCGAATGGCGTACGGTCACTATCCTGTCCTCCAGCGGAAGCGCGCTGGGACGCCCGAGTAGCCACACCTCCGCCGGCCAAGCAGGGACAGCCGATCCCAAAGGCGCAGCCGCAGACCTTGCCATGAGCGCCCCGCCCCATAAACACGTAAGCAACCGGGTAGCCGTCATATCTACGCAAGAAATCGTGACTGGGTCCTCTGGCGCGCTCGCGTAGTGAAATCGGATACCCGTTCGCTTCGTCAGCTCATCCAACAGATGCTTCCATGGGACCTCTTCCGCGCTCACAGTCACCCGTCCGTCATGCGCATCGACATCCAAGGAATACGCGCCACCGGACTCGAACGCGGCGCGCGAAAGGCCTTCCGGTACGGCGATAACCGAGTTGCAGAGCAACAACCCTGGAGCGAGACCGGACCATCGCCGGCCCGAAGCAAGCGAAACCGCGCGCCTAATCCTCGCGATAAGAACGGTTATCCGGGTTCTTTCCGTCACACGTTACCCACCTGACCGGCTCCCTCCGCCAACGTCCCCCAACCAGGGCGCAGTAACCTAGAGTCTAAACCACTCGGGTTCGCGAGTACATGCGACAAATTGTCGCACCCCCTCCTGCTCGCGGCGGCATTACCGGCACAGACCACCCGGGCAAGGGGAGTCGCTATGGCGATCCCTCGCCTTGGTGCGCTTCGTGGCCGCACGTAGTGTGCTGGGTGCGACAATTTGTCGCATTGACAAGGCCGTGCACGCTACATAATCTGCTTCAATAGAGCAGAGGATAACCATAGTACCGTACCGCCTAGACGTGGGAGCCGTTCTGCTTCTAAAGTCCCAGATTCCAGATAAGGAGGAGAGTATGCCAAGCGCACGAATGATAAGACGACTGACGATGTGCTCCGCCATCAGTTTACTGTACGGGGTTTCGGAGGGCGCGCTCGCCCACACCGGTGTCCGCGATCAAGCCAGATCGTCGGCAACGGCGAGGACCACATCCAATAACGCCTTCACCGTGCCGCATGGCTGCGACGCCGCCGAGGGGGGCCCCGATCCCTTACCGGTGATAGGACAGAGCGCCGTCTTTCCGTTCGGAGACGCGAGCCAGGCCGTATGGGTGAGGCTGGGAACCCCGAATATGCCCATCGACCCCGTCTCGGTCGTCGGAGGCGATGGATTTCTGAACCTGGCCGTAACCGGGGTTCAGGACCGATCCGTCTTCGACATCCAACGGGAGGAGCCAGGAGGCTTGGATGCCATCCCACATGCGCTCAACTGGAAGCGCGGTAGCTTGGATACCTCGATGCTGGGATACATGACCTTTCGCGTGAGCGTGCCGCCCATCGTGAACAACTGTGTAGCGAACCTCCGGATCCGTATCGCGGTCGCGAACTGGTGTGAAGAGAAGCAGAACGAAGCCACGGACCGTAACAACAATCGGGCCGACTGGTGGTTCACGGGTGAGACCGGGACCCAGAAGTTCACGGACCCGGATCTGATCCAACCGACGTTCTGGACCACGCTGACGGTGATGAATCCCAACGCCACCGACGCCAATTGCCCGGCGGACCAACGCTTCGACGCCGCGGTCATGCCGAGTGGCGCGGACATCGATACGTACCTCCCACTTCGGGGATTCACCAAGGCTCCCCCGCCGCTTTGATGGCCTGCGGCACCGGATTCTTGCAAGCAGCGGTGATTGCAGGATTTCGGCCCCCGGACCTTCGATCGATCGCGAAGTTCCGGGGGCTTCCTTTATGACTCGGATGTCGGGTAGGTACTTACCTTCGATCGAAAGAGCAGCAATTTCAAATATCTTTCGGTAGATTCTTTCAAAAGGCCCTCAGGGCTCGTCGAGCACCGCAACGGCCGGCGCATCTCGCGCGCGGCTCTGCGACGCGGCGGATCCCTCGCTCTTCGCCGACACCCCGAGCGAGCCGCCGCTCTCCCCGTGCACGTCCACCCAGAAATGAGGCAGGCCCAGGCTCGCCAGCCAGGCCGGGCCATCGGCCTCCATGAGCATGGCGATCGTGGAGGCGCTGCCTGCAATGAGACAGAGATCTGCAACCACGCTGACCGACGCCAGGTGGCGCACCGGCCAACCGGTTTTCGGATTGAGGATATGTCCATAACGCACCCCGTTCAGCAGGATGCAGCGCTCGTAATCGCCGCTGCTGGCGAGTCCCCCGCGGTGTAGAGAGACCGTCCGGATGAGAGCCCCGGGACGGCGGGGATGACGGATCCCGATCCGCCACGGGCCGCCATCCGGTCGCGGCCCGATGATCTTGACGTCGCCGCCCAGATTGACATAGCCCGATCGGGCGCCGGCCTCCCAGCAAAGCGTCGCCGCCCGATCGACGGCGTATTCCTTGACCACGCCGCCGAAATCGATCTCCATACCCGGCGTCGGAAACTCTAGCAGCGGCGGCGCAAAGCGTACTCGGTTCCAGCCGACTTTGCCGAGCAGGTCCTGGATCTGCGCCGGTTCCGGCAGCCCGCCTCGATCGAAACGCCACGCGCGGCGCAATATGCCGGAGGTGATGTCGAATAGCCCCGCGCTCTCGCGATAGCAGGTCGCGGCGTAATCGAAGAGCCCCGCGGTCTCTTCGTCTACGGAGATGCTTCCCCCAAAGGCGGCGGCGCGATTGATCTCGGAGAGAAAACTATCGTCGCGATAGCGCGAGTAACGCGCTTCCAAACGGGCGACCTCGGCGATCGCGATGCCCGCGATGCGCTCGGCCTCCGAGGGGCTTGCGACAAAGAGCCGGATCTCACAAGGAGAGCCCATCGCCTTGAAGGCGCTTCGGTATCCCTCGAGCACGCCACGAGTCTCCACCGTGGTTCTCCGATGCTCAAAACTTCAGCTTGAAGGTCGCGAACAACGATCCGTCGCGCTCGAGCTGGAAGCCGTTGAAGTCGTCCTCTACGGGTTGCAACCACTCGACGCTCAGACGGTTGTCCTTGAGCCCGGCGATCGGTATCTCGGCGCTGAGCCCGAGGCCCACATCCCAGAACCGCCCGCCGTAGTTCTGCGGGAAGTCCATGGGCCCCTGCCGATTCAGGTGGCCGACCTGGCCGTCGAACTCGCCTCGGATCTCCCCTTGAGTCGTGTAAACCCCGCGTACGGAGGCGGAGAGCCAGTCGCTCAGGGCATAGCCGCCCCAAGCGGTGGCCTGGAACTGATCCCCGAGCGCATAGCCCGAGCTGTTCTCCTCTTCGAGGCGATGGATGCCGCTCAATTGCCCGCCCCAAGACCAGCGCGCCGCCTGTCCCGTATAGGTGAGGCTCGGCAGGAAATCCCAGGTACCGCTCCCGAGCTGCATGTGGAAGTGGATAAACTCCTCGGTCGGTGATTGGTGCACAGGTCTGAGCCGGATGTCCACCTCGCCGGTCGGCGCGCTCAGGCCCACGCCGAGGTGCATATGATGCCCGGGAACGTCGAAGAGCTTGAGCAGCGCGAACATGAGCGTGTCGCCGACCCCGCCCGTGCCGTGCCGGGTCAAGTGAGGCGGGGGAGTGCCGGGCGGCGGCGGCGGCGCGCCTTCGAGGTCCCGCAGGGTCATCTCCATGTCGAGGAACTGCGGCATGAGCATCAGGTTCAGCCAGTCGGTCGGCGCGTACATGAGATCGAGCATGTGCATGTGCATGCTCATCTCCTCCGGCGCAAGCCTGCACACGTCCCGACCGCAGCCCTGGTGGATGATATCCTCGTCGCTCGCCGCATTGGAGCCGCGCAGGATATCACCCGACTGGCGGTGGTACATGTAGCGGTAGCCGGCCATGAAGTCACCGGCCTTGGGCAGCATGTGGTCGAGCATGACGCCCGCCGGCGCGTCGCCGTGGGCGTGGCCGTGCGCGTCCTCATCATGGCCACGATGGCCGCCGTCGGCGGCGGACCACGCCGCGTCGAGGGCGACGTTCAGCGCGGCATTGACCTGGTAATAGCTGAAATCGGCGTAGTCGCCCTCCCCGCCGCCGCCCAGCTTGAGCCCGCCCTCATGGGTGTAATACTCGAAGCCGGCCTCGAGGCTCACGCCGCGAGCGAATTCCTTGGCCACGGTCAGCCCGCCGCTCAACGCCCCGAAGCCCGAGAGGCGGTGGTCGCTCGAGAAGTCGTCCGGAAGCTTCTTGGGGTCGAAGGGGACATCGCCGCAATTGTCGGCATCATCACAAACGGTCCGCGTGGGCGCTTGCCTGGAGATGACGAAGGGTCGATAAAAATCGGCGGCGTCTTGCGAGTAATAGCGCACCCAGGGGGTCACGGTCCATCCTCGGCCCAGGGGTTGTCCAAGGCTCGACTCGAAGGTGTGGGCGTCGATGCCCCAATCATCGGAAAACAGGCGGTAGCCGAGATGCAACGACGCATCGAAAGGTTCTATATATTGTACATAGCGCGCGTCCCAGGTCCACTGGTTGCGCGTATCGGGCCGCTCTTCGAGCAACGCCCTTACCGTCCCGACGAATCCTCCTGGAGGCGCCAAGAGCTGTTGCCGAGGATCGATGAACGCGACCTCGACTACCTTATAAGGATTTTCCAGAAACCCGGTGCTGCGGGTATAACCGAGGTTGGTCTCGATGAGCGCGTCCCTGGTCAGGACCTGCGTCAGACCGAAACGCGTAGCCCAGTCTTGCCGCTGCCCCCGAAGGATCTGATCTCCCGGCAGGAATTCAATCTGGTCGCTGAAGGCCGAGGTATCGATGTAGGGTAGGGCATCTGGATCGAGCAAGGCTTCGATGTCGCTACTGGTATAGCTCAAGCCCAGGTTCAGGGTGGTGCGTTTCTGGTCGAGGTCCCAGCGCCCGCCCAGGCTGCCCCACCGCGATTCATAGTCTCGTTCGGTCGATAAGCCGCCGCCCATATCCAGCGCCCCCTCGTTCCACTCGTAGCTGAGCCTAAAGTCGCCCTGCTTGCGGGTCTCGGGCGAGGCCGACGAGATCGTTTCGACCAACTGTGTGTCCTTACCGAGCGATTGGCCGAGCTCGTCGACGGTGATCGGGTTGAACTGAGAATCGAAGAACAGATTACCTTCGATGAAAGGCGTTGCCCCCGAGACCCCATCCGGGGATGTCGGACAATTCCCCCCTGAACAGTTCGGCCTACCGGAAACGAATGCCTGCGGCACCGTGCCGATCGGCGTGGCCCCGGACCAGGTGTCCTGCACGTAGTTGGCGAAAAACTTCAACCGATCGAAGAGGGTGAGGCTTGCGCGGCCGTGGAGGCTGTCCACGAGGAGGGGATCGAACTTGCTCTGCACGCCAAAGAGATTGCGTTCGCCCTCCTGGTAGCGGCCATATTGAAAACCGAACTCGTCGCCCTCGGCGGCGTGCGTGGGCGACGGCACAAGCCCCGGCAAGGCCAGGGCGGCGGCCGTCAGCGCCCGTGAGGATACCCCTGCCGGCATCGCCGGTTGCGGGCCGGGCTCGGCCGATTGCAACCCCCCGCTAAATGAGAAGAGGGGCAGCGGCCGCCGGAAACTGCGCGGCGCAAGGCACCCTGTGAGCAACCGGCAGGCGGTGCGCACGCCTCTCCCGAGGGGGGCGAGAGGCCGCGAGAGCCGGCAGAGGACCCTACGGCGCATCGCGTCCCTGCTTGGAGGTCGTCAGTCTAGGGCTGACGATCGGAAGCTAGTAGCAGCCACAACCGCCGCCCGCGCCGGTCCCGCCGGCCAAGGCCGCCTCGCGGCTCATATAGGTGTGCGCGCGCAAGGCGCGTAGCGCCGGGTTGGGCTCAAAAGCCATGTGCGGTTTGGCGAGACGGCCGCGCTCCCATGGGGCCACCGGCGCGCAGCCCGAAAGCCAGACGCCTAGCCCGAGCAGTAGCGCCGCCTGCGCCCGTTTCGTTTTCTTCATCGTAGTCCCTCGTCGAAGCCCCCGGAGGGGAGGTGACCGGCCCGCGGGCGGCCCTCCGCCAACGGACGGCAGCGTCCTGATCGATCTGCCGATTCCCGGCAACGCTCCGCAGCGACCGGGCACGGGATCGTTCTTCGTCGCGCCGTCGCAGCGCTTCGTTGCACCGTACCATGACGCCTCCGCCCTGTACATGCGACAAATTGTCGCACCCCCGTCGGCACAGGTGGTCGATCGGCGGCCACACGTTCTACGGGTCGATCTGTCCTGGTCATCCTATTGCTCGCTCGGCCGCGGAGCCGCGGGGGTGCGACAATTTGTCGCATTGACGCGTGCTACAGCGTGAAATAGACTTTCCCGGCGACGTGAAATGTGCCTCGGGTAGAGGGTATTCGAGGATCGGAAATCGACGGCAAGATGAAACCACACCTCTCGACTGCCTTTTTTTGTGCGCTGGCGTTGGTCTATCAGGGGAACGTCAGCGGCTTCGACGCCGGTCAGGTGGCGCCCGACTGCTCGCTGGTACCGGCCGCGAATGGGCAATCCTTCGACCTGCATCGATTCCGCGGCAAGGTCGTGTACGTCGATTTCTGGGCCTCCTGGTGTTCTCCCTGTGCACAGTCCTTCGCCTTCATGAACGATCTGGATGGGCAGTTTCGGGGTAAGGGCCTGCAAGTTTTAGGTATCAACCTGGATGAAAGGCCGGAAGACGCAAAGGACTTTCTCGCGAAGCACCCGGCCAACTTCACGGTGGCTTTTGATGCAGGTGGACGGTGCCCGCAGGATTTCGGCGTCCAAGGCATGCCATCGTCCTACCTGGTCGACCGCAATGGCGTCATTCGCCACGTGCACCTCGGCTTTCGGCGCGGGGAGACGGAGAAACTCCGTGGGCTGGTAGAACAGCTATTGACGGAGGGTCCGGGGGGTATTGACGCCGGCCTGTCGCGCTAGACCAGCGGCATTCGACCGTTGGTGAAAGGCGGGCGGGAAACCGCTCAAGCACGCACGCCGTACAGTACTCTTTCGGCCGTCGTTCCTCCTGTTCAATCCATCGTGAACGGGATCCCCAAACCGCTACATGCCTTGGAGCGGACCGGGCTCTATCTGACCGTATTCCTGACCGGAGCGGCGGTCATGGTGATCGAGCTTCTGGGCACGCGCATCATCGCCCCGTTTTACGGCGTGAGTCTCTATGTCTGGTCGTCCCTGATCTCCGTGGCGTTGATCGCGCTTGCCATTGGCTATTTTGCCGGCGGCCGGTGGGCCGACCGGGCGAAACGCACCGGACTTTCACTCGTAATTTCACTCGCCGCCCTGTTTACACTCTTGATCCCGTGGATCACCCGGCCCGTCTTGCTGGGGACCGACGCTTTAGGGTTGCGCGCGGGGGCCTTTGTAAGCGCGCTGGTGTTGTTCTCACCCAGTCTGATCCTGTTAGGAATGGTCGGACCCTATGCCATCAAGCTGTCGACGTCGAGGTTGGAGGGGGTCGCCACCAGCGCCGGGTCGATCTATGCCGTCAGCACGCTCGGGAGCGTGGTTGGCACCTTACTGTTGGGGTTCTTCCTGTTTCCCGTGGTGGGCTCACGCGAGATCCTCATCGGTCTGGGTGTGGCTCTGCTGGCGCTGGCCGTGGCCGTGGCGATCTATGAGCAAAAGCGCTTGGGGCGAACAGCCGCCGTATTGCCGTGCGTGTTGTTGGCCGCGATCGGGATCGCTTCGCTGCCCCAGGCCGTCGGCGCGGGGCGGGCTAACTCGATTTTCTCAACTGGAGGGGGCGGCGGGGACACGCTTCAGATCCGCTCCGAGCGGGAAAGCCTGTACGGCTGGGTGCGAGTGATCGATCAAGAGAAGGGCGATCTCCGTTTCCTCCTATCGGATGCGTCGACGATCGGCGCCGCCAGCTTATCGAGTGGCGAGAACCGACTCACCTACCAGGAAATAGTGCCGCTGATCCCGGCCCTGGCGCCCGACATGAAACGTGCTTTGCTCATTGGCCAGGGCGCGGGCCATATGGCCACGACGCTTGGTGAGCGCAACGGGATCGTGACCGACACGTTGGAGATGGATCCAGCCGTCGCGGATGCCGCGTCCGCCTTTTTTGGCTTCACCCCGAGTGGCAAAACGATAGTCGGGGATGCCCGATACGAGATCCGACGTCTCACGGGCCCTTACGACTTGATCCTCCATGATTGTTTCACGGGGGGATCGGAGCCCGCGCACCTATTGACCGTAGAGACCTTGTCTCAGTTACGCCGACTCCTATCGGACCAGGGCATTCTCGCGCTCAATTTCGTCGCTTTCTTCCAGGATGGCCGGAATGCTGCGCTGGCGTCCGTTGCGCGAACCATCGCGCAGGTATTCCCCCATCACTCGGTCTTTGTCTCCGAACCTGGCAAGGACTTCAACGATTTCATCTTCCTTGCGAGCAGCAATCCCATCGACCTCGACTCCCATACCCTCGATGCCGGGCAAGCCGCGTGGCTGAAGAACCGGAGCATCTCGCTTGACGAGGCCCAAGGCATAATCCTGACGGACAACTTCAACCCGCTCGAGCAACTGCAGACCCGCAAAGCTGAACATTACAGGCGCATCCTGGTCGACTGGTTCGGCACCGATCTGTTGGTTCGCTGAGAGCTTGTGAAA
>JBQTJM010000174.1:0-3271 GCA_052387115.1 Gammaproteobacteria bacterium
GCTTCGTGGTGAAGGTCGGCAAACCCCCGCCCACCGTGAAGAACGGCACGAAACTCGAAGGGGCGAATTTCCGTTGCCTAATGTCCGGAACGCCGATCACCGGCGACTATATAAAGGCAGAAGGCAAAGGTGGTCGCATGGGCGTACGGCTGATGGCCACTGTTGCCGAGGGGGCGCGCGGCCGAGTGTATCTCGCCCCCACGGACAATATGGAGGAGATCGCGCGTGATTCGAGGCCCGACTGGACGCCGGAAGGCGACGTGCCGCCTCGCCTGACGGGTGGCACTTGTGTGCCGTACGGCCTCCAACGGTGGCGTGATCTCTTCACCTCTCGTCAGCTTGTCGCATTGACGACGTTCTCCGACCTCGTCCAAGCGGCCCGCGAGCGGATAAAGCAAGACGCTCTCGGCACCGGGCTCACCGAGGACTCGAAGTCGCACGCAACAGGTGGTCTCGGCGCCGTCGGCTACGCAGACGCAGTAGCCGTGTACCTCGCGTTCGTCGTGGAGAAGCTAACCGAGGCGCACTCTACGATCTGCACTTGGAGCTCTGCGCCGAAGAACGAGTTAGTCGTGAGCACCTTCCGGAGGCAGGGGCTCCCGATGACGTGGGATTTTGCCGAAGCGAACCCCTTTGCAGAATCGAGTGGTAGCATCGAGAAGACGGTTGAAGCGGTTGCTCGCGTCATGGTGATGTCGCTCTCCGGGGCGAGCTGCGGCCACGCTAATCAAGCTGACGCGGCTACACAGGACCACAGCCGCGGGAACATCATCTCCACCGACCCTCCCTACTACAACAACATCAGCTACGCCGATCTATCGGACTACTTTTACGTCTGGCTGCGTCGCACGCTGAAGCCCGTTTTTCCTGACGTCTTCGCGACGATGGTCGTGCCCAAGGCTGAGGAACTGGTCGCGATATCCTACCGACACGGCACCCAGGACAAGGCCGAGGCGTTTTTCCTGGAGGGTATGACGAAGGCGATGCACCGCCTCGCGGACCAAGCGCATCCCGCCTTCCCAGTCACGATTTACTATGCTTTCAAGCAATCGGAGAGCGGAAGCGATGCTGGGACGGCCAGCACCGGATGGGAGACATTCCTCGATGCAGTCATCCGCGCCGGATTTGCGATCAGCGGCACATGGCCAGCGCGCACCGAGAGGGAGGGCCGCAGCACCGGCATCGGTACGAACGCCCTCGCGTCGAGCGTCGTTCTCGTCTGTCGGCCGCGCGCAGCAAGCGCCGCCACAGCGACGCGCCGCGAGCTCGTCACAGCGCTCAAGGCCGAACTGCCGGTCGCACTTGCTCATCTGCAGCGTAGCAACATCGCGCCCGTAGATCTGGCACAGGCGTCAATCGGCCCCGGCATGGCGGTCTACACCCGTTACACACGCGTGCTCGACGCTGAAGGAAGGCCACTTCCGGTGCGCGAGGCGCTTGCATTGATCAATCAGATAGTAGATGAGGTGCTCGCCGAGCAGGAAGGCGATTTCGATGCAGACACTCGTTGGGCCCTAGGAGCTTGGGCGCCAGAAAGCTTTCGCAACGCCCAGTGACCGTGCAACTGCACTTTCAGCAGTGCTGATCGCAGCCTCTGTGTTGCAGTGGCGGATTGCTCGGCTCGCCATCTGCAGGTTCGCAACAGGCAAGCGGGCGCGGCTTGCCGGCTGTTTCATGCCGGGCGCCATCCCAGATTGCGCATCCGCTTCAGGTTCATCGCCATGCAGACGAGGTGCCACTCGGCTTTCGCCGCGTCGATCCCTCGCAGGCTGAAGCGTCGAAATCCCAAGACCTGCTTGATCCAGCCAAAGACCGGTTCGGGAATGCACTTGCGCCGCCGGTAATGGGCCTGACCTTCGGGTGTCTTCAGGCGCTGCGCCATGCGGGCGGTGGCCGGATGGCGCTCAGCGTCGATGCGCCGTGGCTGCTTGTTTTCCCGTCCCAGCGCCACGCACGCCTCGAGGCCGCGCGCTTCCAACTCGCGAAAGGTGTCTTCGCCGGCATAGCCGGTGTCCGCCAGCGTCATCTGCGGGGCGATCCCCACATTGGCCTGCGTCTGCTCCAGCATCTGAAGCAGCTGCCCGTTGTCAGAGGCGTTGTTGCCCAGATCGGCCGCGACGATGAGCTGGCTGCCTTCATCCACCGCCGCTTGGCCGTTGTAGCACTGCTGATAGCCTTCCGAGGTCTTCATGATCCGCGACTGCGGATCGGTGAAGTTCTCCTGATCCTGCTCCTGCGGCCTACCCAACTCGCGCTGGCAGCGCCGCCCCGTCGGACCGCGCGTGTTGCCCTCATCGTCTTTCGATCGGCCTTCTTCAACATCCGCCTGGCGCTGGCGCTCCTCCAGCCGCGCCTTGGCCGCCTGGATCACCTTGAGCCGCTGCTCGCGATGCCGCAGTTCTTCGGGCAATTCATTGCCCACGCGTTGCGCTCCATGCTGCGCGTCCTCGGCCACGTCAGTGGCCTCGGCCTGCTTCAGCAGCTCTACGATCTCGCTCTTCAGCCGGGCCTCTTCGTCCTTCATCCGCCCGTAGCTCATCGCTTTGTGCTTGCTGGCGTTGGCGCGAATCTTCGTGCCGTCCACTCCCAGCCGCCCCAGCTTGATCAGCCCGGCTTCCCGCGCGAGCCTCACCACCTCCACAAACAGCGCCGAAAACTCTTGCAGGTGCAGCTGCCGGAATTCCCGCACCGTGCGGTGCGCCGGAAAGTTGTTGGCGCCCAGCACCCGAAACGCCACGTCCTCCTGCAGCTTCACCGCGATCTTGCGCGAGGAGAACACCCCGCCGGCATAGGCATACACCAACACCTTCACCATCATCCGCGGCTCAAACGGCTGGCGCCGCCGACCGTCGCCCTCGTAGCGGGTGTAAAACGCATCCAGCGTGAGCGCGTCCACGCTGTCGCTGATGAAGTAGGCCAGGTGATCTTCAGGCAGCCACTCCGAGAGCGAAGCGGGCAGCAGAAGGCTTTGCTCGGGCAGGTACGGCAGGAATGTCGTCGGCATGACGTATCCTAGCGGCATATCTTTCTACCGCCCAGGCTCCTAGCGTGGTTTGAGCAACATGGTTTCATGGAGAGCGAGTTCGGAATGGCCGAAACGCTCTCTAAGGCGAAGAACACCAGCGTCAAGGGGCTCGAAGTTGCAGGCATCCTGAGACAGGGCCGCGGGAAAGTTCGTCTTCTCAAACCCGAGGAACTGGCCGCTCATTGGGACCCAGCCGCTGACGCGCGTGTGACCACGTGGGAGAGCGTTCATCAACTGATCCGCGTG
>JBQTJM010000175.1:0-5022 GCA_052387115.1 Gammaproteobacteria bacterium
GCCGAGCTGTTCACGAGCGCGGATGGGCTCGTGCGCATCCGGCGCGCGATGGTGCCGGTGATGATGACCGTGTCTGCTGCGATCGCGCAGAGCGATTGCCTGTTCTACGCCATGCAGAAGCGATGAGCTATACCATCGAGGACGTCCTTGCCCTAGCGGGTAACTGCCCGGTGCTCGAGGCGCTACGATGCTCGGCTGGTGTGCTTTGGCCAAGGGTCGTCTGGACGATGTCGAGTCGGAGCTATGCCATGCGGAGCCCGTCCTGCTGCGGGGTCAGCTTCTTTTCGACTTGCCCGCCTGCACGTCACTGCCGGTGAGTTAGCCCTCGCGCGGCAGGATGCACCAGGCGCCCTGTACCGCGCTGCCGAAGCGCTCGCTTTCGCTGCCCCGCGCGGTATGAAGCTCATCCATGCCGACGCCTGGTGCTGCGCGGCCGCGAGCGTCTGCTCGAAGCCGAGATCCCCAGTGCCGCCCGTGCGCTCGACGACGCCGAGGAGGCCCTGCGCCTCGCCTGCGACTGCGGCTACGCCTTTGCCGAGTGGGCTGCGCTCTTGCGGGCTGGGGTGAACGCCCGCATGGGCCAACCGCGACGAACGGGTGGAAGGGACCGCTCCCCCAGTGCCCGTCGTCCCGTCGCCACTCGGGCTGTCCAGCCCGGCAATGGCGTTGCGAAACCGCGTTGAATGTCTTATCCTTACAGACCGACGCGTTGAGCTCGTAAATGACGTTGGATAAATTAATTGAAAAATCAAAAGATATAAATCAGCAAGCATCTGCTCGAACCATGCACTGTAGCCGCTGGCCTCCAGCCCGACGATGACCTGGCCGGTGAACTGAGAGTAGAAGCTGCGGAGGTCATCCCGCTCGTGATGAAGCTCTCGGTAACGTATCTCGCCGTCGGCCGCGTCGCAGTAGCAGACGGGGTGTTCACGCGGGTGGAAGTCAATACCACAGTAGATCGCCATAGGCGCCTCCTCGTGCGATCTCATGCGCAACCCGAGTCTATCGCAGCTCACTCGTGAGCCGGAGGTGCCTGCTTCATCTCATCACAGCCCGAAGATTTATATAGCGACGCCCCACCCGGTTAATCTATTATTTGCCGGCCATGCCAACGCGTCAGGCTATGCGAAATCCTCACGGTGGAGACGACTTATGGCTGAGGTGTACGGCGTATTCGAGGGAGGCGGCGTACGTGGCACCGCGCTGGTCGGAGCCTTGGCCGCGGCGGAGAAGCACAACATCACTTTCCGCGCTGTGGCGGGCGCCTCGGCCGGTGCCATTGTGGCCGCGCTCGTCGCGGCGGGCTACAAGGCCGCGGAGATGTACGACATTCTGAGGAAGAAGAATTTCCGTGACTTCGAAGACCCGGTTAACAGCTTTCCCGGCCTGAACCGCATCCCCTATCTCCGCCACATCATCAACTGGCGACACCTCGGGCTCTACAAAGGCGACGAGTTCCACCGCTGGATCAGCGAGCTAATCTCACTCGGCGTCACGAAGGGCAAGCGCAAGCACGACGCGCCCACCTTCAAAGAGATGCCCACTCTGACGGTCATCGCCACCGACGTGTACCGCCAGCAGGCAAAAGTCTTCAGCGTCCGCCGCTCCCCCGAGATGGCTGTCGCCGATGCAGTGCGGATGTCGATGAGCATCCCTTTCTACTTCGTCCCCGTCAAGCACTTCAAGGAGTTGTTGGTAGACGGCGGCGTGCTCAGCAATTTCCCTGTCGGGACGCTGGATCAGGATGTAAGGGGCGCCCCGCTGCCCATCGTCGGCTTCCGTCTCCAGCCCGACGACATCTCGCCGGACGAAATCAACAATGCCTTTGACATGGCGAAGGCGTTGGTCAACACCGTCGTCAAGGCGAGCCCCTCGCTCCAGGCTAGCAACCTCTTCGTCAACGTCATCGACGCGCCGACTATGGGCGTTCGCACGACCGACTTCGACATTACGGATGAGCAGAAGGAAGCGTTGTACGAGGCGGCCTACCTTAACGCCGACAACTTCTTCAACACCAATGCACTTGAGCCGCCCTTCTGACGGCGGCCGCGCACGCAACGGAGGAGAGTCATGCAGGCACAGCCGCAAAACCCATTCGGCCGGCGGGGACGAGTGACTGCCGAGGAGTTGTTCAACCGCGAGCCGGAGTTGGGGCTAATGCGCCGCTACCTAACCAACGGCATCTCGTGCCAAGTCGTCGCGCCCTCAGGCTACGGTAAGTCGTCGCTGCTCTTCGCCCTGAGGCAGCTCGCCCCCGAATGGGATGAGAGGCTGACGGTTGGATACATCGACTTGCAGAAGCCGCACTGCCACACTCTCGAAGGGTTCATGCAGTGCGTCTGGGCCGAGTTGAAGGAGGCACCCGCCGCCCCGACCCTGCTCGCCCTCTCAGAGAGAGTAGAGGAGTTGGCCAAGAAGGGGCGGCGGCCCGTGCTCTGCCTCGACGAGTTCGGCGAACTGACGTGTCGGCCCGAAGTGTTTACCGCCGACTTGTTCCTCGAACTCCGCTCCATCGCGCAGACGGGGATGACCATCGTCACCGCCTCGCGCGAGCCGCTGAGGACGCTGCTCCCGAGCGACAACCCCGTCTCCCCCTTCTTCAACATCTTCGCGATGCTGCGCCTCGGCCCGTTCTCGCCGGAAGTAGCCGAGCAGTTCCTGCTCAAAGAGCGGCCGGGCGTGCCGCCCTTCAACGAGGCCGAGCGCCGGGCCATCCTCGACTTTGCTAAAGGCCATCCGCTCTCGCTCCAAGTCGCCAGCTTCTACGTGCTCGAGGCCAAGCTCAACGGCACGTCCCTCGCCGAGGCCATCGAGAAAGCTGCCGACGACCTCTCGCAGCAGGCGGCCTGACGCGCCCGCGCCCCGACGGGTTAGAATGTCACCCGCGCGGCCGCCGGCCGCCACCCGAAGGAGCCTCAAATGGATGAGCCGGTGCAAATCTTCATCAGCTATGCTACGGAAGACTGGCCGCACGTCTCGGAGCTCTACGACCGGCTCCGAAAAGAAGGCTTCAGGCCGTGGGTGGACAGGGAAAGTATTTTACCGGGGCAGGACTTGAAATTTTCCATCACGAGGGCTATCAGCGAGTCGGACTTCATACTGATATGCCTGTCCAAGCATACCGTCTCGCGCAGAGGGTACCTTCAACAGGAGCTAAAGGCGGGCCTCGACATCTGGGAGATGATGCAGCCGGGTGAACTCTTCCTCATACCCGTGCTGCTCGAACCCTGCGAGGTGCCGGAGTCGCTGAGAAGGTTTCAGTGGGTGCAGTTGTACGAGCCGGGTGGCTGGGAGCGTCTGCTTATGGCGCTGCGCGGCGGCGCGGAGCGCCGGCGGCGGGCGAGCTTCGAGTCGGTGCTTCAGGCCAGCTCCCTAAGGGAGATCGCTGACGTGGCGGACAGGCTGGAGGGGGCGGTTGACGTGCCCTCCGACCAGAGGCAGCTGTGGAGGACAGCCGTCCGTAAATTCGATCAGGCATCGGCGGCGGTCGGTCAGTACCTGGCGCTGCACAGCGAGTACAGGAAAGGCGAGGCACTGAACGAGGCCGCCGCCGTGGTGGAGTCGCTCGTAAGTCTTCTCGTCACCGCGCAGGGCCTGCTCGCCCCGCGCCTGCTCCGCATCGCCGAGCGTTGGCAAGAGCTGATTCAGAGCGAACGAGAGAGCTTCCGCAGCAGCGCCGAGGCGACGCCCGAGACGCCGAACCCATTTGTCTTCGGCACGCCAGTCGCCGAGACTGAGTACAACCTCTTCTCCGGCCGGCAGGACGTGGTGCGGCAGATCGAGGAGAGCATCCTCGGCGCGCGGCAGTCGCCGACACTCCTGCTGCACGGCTCGCGGCGCATGGGCAAGACCAGCATTCTCAACCAGCTCCCGCGCCTACTTGGGCATCGCTTCTCCCCGGCCGTCGTTGACTGCCAAAACCCGGCCATTAGGCATAGCGCGCAGACGTTGCTGCGCTATCTTGCGAGGAAAATCTCCGAAGGGCTGCTGCGCCGCAGCGTCAGCGTCGAGGCCCCGGCGGAGGAGGCGTTCGCAGCCGCGCCCTTCAACGTCTTCGACGCGTGGCTAGATGAGGTAGAGCGCGTAGCCACCGCGGACACGCGTGTGCTGCTCTGCTTGGACGAGTACGAGAAGTTGCATGCCATGCTCAAGTACGAGTGGGGCAGCCAAGTCCTCGATTATCTGCGTCACGTCATCCAGCACAGCCGCCGCATCGTGCTGATGTTCACCGGCGCCCACACCTTCGCCGAGGTCGGACCGGCTTGGACGGACAGATTTATTAACGCACGCCGTATCCGCGTCAGCTTCCTCAAACGCGATGAGGTCATCCCACTGCTGACCAAACCCATCCCCGAGTTCGACATCACCTATGAACCGGACGCGCTGGAAAAAATGTTCACTGAGACTAACGGCCAGCCCTTCCTAACACAGGCGCTCGCCTTCGAGCTCGTCCAGTTTCTCAAAGAGCAGCGCCTGAAGCGCGCGACCGCCGCCGACGTGGAGGAGGCCGTCGCTCGGGCGCTGTCGAGCGGCGACTCTTATTTCAACAACGTCTGGAACGACGCTGGCTCGGAAGGGCAGGCAATCCTACGCGCCGTGGCCGCTGGCGTGCAGCCCCCTTTTCACCCCGAAGCAATCTCATGGCTACGTAGGCACGACGTGCTCGATTCTGTGGGACAATTCGCCGTGCCGATGCTGCGCCGCTGGGTCAAAGAGAACGCATAAGGGTGCCGCTGGCTTCGACCTATCCAGCCGTTAGGCCAAAACAGTGGACATTGCCGTCCTGTGCGCCCAAAACGAGGCGCCCCGCGGCGAGGGCGGGCGAGGTGAGACCGGCGCGCCGAAGTTGAACTCACCCAGGCGGCGGCCGTCGCGGAAGCCGAGTACGTAGAGAGCGGCATCCGCCGCCTGCGCGGTGAGCCCTTCCACGTGCGCATCGACGGCGAGGACCCGCTCGACATCCACTGTGACGACGTCACCTACGAAGGCGCGAACACCTCGCTGCAGATCCACCTGCGGGTG
>JBQTJM010000176.1:0-4149 GCA_052387115.1 Gammaproteobacteria bacterium
AACGAAATTCGGACTAGCTTGCGAGCGATCGACGACTTCCACCCGGCCATCCGGAACTGGTTTTCCGGCCGGTTCGCGGCGCCGACGCCATGCCAGATAGAGGCCTGGCCCGCGATCCTGGAAGGTCGGCACACTCTCATCGCCGCCCCCACGGGATCGGGCAAGACGCTCGCGGCCTTTCTCGCCGTCATCGATCGACTGGTGCGCGAGGCCGAACGCTGCGGGCTCGCCGACACGACGGCGGTCGTCTACGTCTCGCCGCTCAAGGCGCTCAGCAACGACATCCATCGCAACCTCGAAGCGCCTCTTCTCGGCATCGCCCGCGAGCTGGGGCGTCTGCGGTGTGGCGACATCGCGATCCGGTCGGGGGTGCGCACCGGCGACACCTCCGTGGCCGAGCGCCTGCGCATGCGCCGCTCGCCGCCGCACCTCCTGGTCACGACCCCGGAATCCCTCTATATCCTGCTGACCGGCGCGGGCGGGCGGGCCATGCTCGAGACCGCCCACACGGTGATCGTGGACGAGGTCCATGCGGTGGCCGCGACGAAGCGCGGCGCCCACCTCGCGCTCAGCCTGGCGCGCCTCGATGCCCTCGCCGGGAAACCCTTGCGGCGCATCGGGCTCTCGGCCACCCAGCGGCCCATCGATGAGGTCGCCCGCTATCTCTGCGGCGAGGGCCCGTGCCACATCGTGGACATGGGCCACCGGCGTGCCTGGGACCTGGGCCTGGTGCTGCCGCAAAGCCCGCTCACGGCGGTCATGTCGAACGAGGTGTGGGGCGAGGTCTACGACCGTCTCGCCGATCTGATCGCGCGCCACCGCACGACCATCGTCTTCGTCAACACCCGGCGCATGGCCGAGCGGATCGCACGGCACCTGAGCGAGCGGCTGGACACGAGCGGCGAAGCACCCTGCATCGCGGCCCACCACGGCAGCCTGGCGCGCGAGCACCGCCTGGCCGCCGAGGCGCGGCTCAAAGAGGGTAGCCTCCGGGCCCTGGTCGCGACCGCATCGCTCGAGCTCGGCATCGACGTGGGCGAGGTGGATCTGTGCTGTCAGATCGGGAGTCCGCGCTCCATCGCGACCCTGCTCCAGCGCGTCGGGCGTTCCGGCCACGCCATCGCGGGGCTGCCCAAGGGCCGCCTGTTCCCCTTGAGCCGCGACGATCTCATCGAGTGCAGCGCCCTCCTCGAGGCCGCGCGCCAGGGGGAGCTGGACCGGCTCACGGTGCCGCCGGGTGCCATCGATGTGCTCGCCCAGCAGCTCGTCGCGATCGTAGCCGGCGAGGACTACGACGAGGACCGGCTTTTCTATCTGGTGCGCGGGGCTCACCCCTACCGCGCGCTCACCCGCTCCGAGTTTGCGGCCGTCGTGCGACTCCTGTCGGAAGGCTACAGCGGGCGCTGGGGACGGCGCGCCGCCTACCTGCACCGCGATGCCGTGAACCGCCGGCTGCGCCCGCGGCGCGGCGCCAGCCTCATCGCCGTGACCTCGGGCGGGGCCATCCCCGAGATCGCCGACTACGAGGTCCGCGAGGAGCCGGGTGGCGGCTTCGTCGGGACGCTCAACGAGGACTTCGCCATCGAGAGCATGGCGGGTGATATCTTCCAGCTCGGCAACACTTCGTGGCGGATCCTGCGCGTCGAGCAAGGCATCGTGCGCGTGGAGGACGCCCGCGGGCTGCCACCCAACATCCCCTTCTGGCTCGGCGAGGCGCCGGCCCGCAGCGGCGCGCTGTCGGCGGCGGTCTCGCGGCTGCGACTCGGGATCGACACCCGCCTCGCCCGCGGGGGTCCCGACGAGGCGTGCCGCTGGCTCATGGAGGAAGGCGAGATCGACGAGGCGGCGGCCGCACAGATGGTCGAGTACCTGGCCGCGGCGCGCGCCGCGCTCGGGGTCATCCCGACCGAGCGGACGCTCGTCATCGAGCGCTTTTTCGACGAGGCGGGCGGGATGCAACTCGTCTTGCACGCGCCGCTCGGCCAGAGGCTCAACCGGGCGCTCGGGCTCGCGCTCCGCAAACGCTTCTGCGCCAGGTTCAACTTCGAGCTGCAGGCGGCGGCCACGGATGACGCGGTGGTCCTGTCGTTGAGCGAGGGGCACAGCTTCCCGCTCGATGAGGTCGCGGGCTATCTCAACGCCGCCACGGTACGCGAGGTCCTGACCCAGGCGCTCCTCGACGCCCCCCTGTTCAAGACCCGCTGGCGCTGGAACGCGACCATCTCGCTGGCCGTGCCACGCCGGAGCGGCGCACGCAAGGTCAGGCCCCAGCTCCAGCGCATCCTGGCCGACGACTTCCTGGCCGCGGTGTTCCCGGATCAGGCCGCCTGTCTCGAGAACCGAGTTGCCAGGGATGGCAAGGCTTTGGAGAGGTACAGGACGAACGTCGCCGGCCGGCGCGAGATCCCGGACCACCCCCTGGTCCAGCAGACCCTGCGCGACTGCCTCAGCGAGGCCATGGACATCGAGGGGCTGGAACGCCTCCTCGGAGACATCGCGCGCGGCGAGACCTTGGTCATCACCCGTGATCTGACCGAGCCCTCGCCGCTCGCCCAGGAGGTCCTGAACGCCAAGCCCTACGCCTTCCTGGACGATGCGCCGCTCGAGGAACGACGCACCCGGGCGGTGATGAGCCGGCGCTGGCTGGACCCTGCCTCGGCGGCCGATCTCGGCCGGCTCGACCCCGAGGCCATCGAACGCGTGCGGGGCGAGGCCTGGCCCGAGGCCGAGAGCGCCGACGAGCTGCACGACGCGCTCCTCACCCTGGGCTTCCTGCACGAAGCCGAAGGTGAGGCCAACGAAGGCGCCTGGCCGCGCCTTTTCGCCGAGCTACGCGCCGCCGGCCGCGCCACGGCCTTGACCGCCGGCGGTCTGCGCCTCTGGGTCGCCGTCGAGCGGCTGCCGCAGATCCTGGCCCTATCGCCCGACGCGGTGGCGGACGCCCGGGTGCGGGTCCCGGCGGAGTACGCCCAGATACCGTGGGAGCGCGAGGCGGCCCTCACCGAGGTGCTGAAGGCCCGTGTTGGCGCGCTCGGACCCCAATCGGCCGCGGCCCTGGCGCGCGATCTCCGTGTCCCCGAGAACGAGGTCCTGGCCGCGCTCCATGCCCTGGAAGCGCAAGGAGCCGTGCTGCGCGGCTCCTTCACCGGGGGCGAGATCGAGTGGTGCGATCGGCGCCTCTTGGCGCGCATCCACCGCTACACCGTGGATCGCCTGCGCCGCGAGATCGAGCCGGTCTCCGGCGCCGACTTCATGCGCTTCTTGTTCGCCTGGCAGCACGTGAGCGCCGACAGCCGCCTCTCTGGCGAGGCGGCCCTGGCGGCCGTCCTGGAGCGGCTGGCGTGCTTCGAGGCGACGGCACCCGCCTGGGAGGCGGACCTCCTCCCCGCGCGCCTTTCGGACTACGACCCCGACTGGCTGGACCGCTTTTGCCTGTCCGGCCAGGGGGTATGGCGACGGCGCCTCGCCAACGCGCCCGGCGAGGGCGCCGCGGCCACGCTGCGCATGGCGCCGGTCACGCTCCTGCAGCGCCAGCACCTGGCCGCCTGGGAAGCGATCACGACACCGGCCGAGCCCGCTCCGGTGCTGTTCCCGGCCGTTCACGTGCCCGCCGCGCTCTGCGCGCCCACAAGAAGGGCAGCCACAAGGGGCGCCCCTATTGCGGCCGCGGAGGCCGTGCGCGCCGCGCTGGAAGCGGGCGGGGCGCTGTTCTTTGACGATCTCCTGGCGCGCCTCAGGCTCCTGCCGAGCCAGCTCGAGACGGCGCTCTCCGAGCTGGCCGGCCACGGGCTCGCCGCCTGCGACGGCTTCGCGGGACTGCGCGCACTCTGCGCCCGCTCCGGGACGGGCCGGCGTCGCACGCGCGAGGGGCGGGCGGCGCACATGGCCGCCGCGGGCCGCTGGTCTCTGACGGGGATGCCACGCGCTCCGGCCGCGCTCCCCGGCGCCGAGACCAGCACGGGAGGAGGCGTTGAAATCGAGGGCGGCGCCGACTTCGCGGCGCGCGTGCTGCTGGACCGCTACGGGGTGGTGTTCCGGCGCCTCTGTACGCGGGAGCCCTGGCTGCCGCCGTGGCGCGAGCTGGTCGCCGTCTACCGCCGCCGCGAGGCGCGCGGCGAGCTGCGCGGCGGGCGCTTCGTCGCCCTGGCC
>JBQTJM010000177.1:0-33733 GCA_052387115.1 Gammaproteobacteria bacterium
GCCATGATATCCCCCTCGGTAAGGGCATAGCGGCTTCGCAGCCGCACGCCGATCTGGTGGGCCGAGAGCGGATCGGGGGCTTTTTCGAGCACCTCTCTCGCGGCCACAGCCACCTCGGAGTCAGGACTCTGCTCTGCGATCACGGCAAACTTGGGACCCTGGTCCGGGTGGGTGTTTCGACTCCCAACGCTTGACGATTCATTCACAAAGCGGCTTTAGCTAAGACGTGGTGATACCGGGAGGTGTGAATAAGATCACAGACCACGATGCGGACGTCAATGTGCGGGGACAGCAGCCTGCCCGCACCTGGACACGCATACCAGTCGCGGCGTCGTCCCGCGCGGCAGCGTCAGCGCTCGTGCTCCCCGCGGAGGCAGTCTCGGCGATGCCCGAAGGGGGCGGCTCACACGCCCGTCGCGTCCAATGTCATGCCAATGCAGCGGCGGGTCATTGTGAACGGCCACCGGGTCGGGAAAGGGGATCACCCGGCTATGTTATTGTGCCGGAACCGAGGGCGGTCTTGTGTCCAACGCGACACCCGGCCCCGAACCGCGTACGGTCCTGGAGCCGAGATGTCGTTCGCCCAAGTGGCCCGTCAGCCCGCGCCGCGATGCCGCGGGCGCAGGCGTCCGTAACGATAGGTAGTTGCCGGAACCTGAGTCGGTATCGGGAAGATCTGCGAGCCCGCTAGCGGCGGCTGCCCGCTCTGGAACAGTATAGCAAGCAGCTCTTGGAGAAGGTCATCTTGGACACTCGCGAGCGCGACAGGGTTTCAGCCTGCATCGTATTTCCGACTGATCCAATGGGGGTCATCCCCGGTGGGATCGATACCTTCATCCGCGGCCTGCTGCGATGGGCACCGGACGACATCGACATGTCGCTCATCGGAATGACGACCGACACCGCGGCACGGCCGGTTGGACGGTGGCAAGGGTGCCGCGTGGCCGCGCACCCCTTCCGATTTTTTCCCGTGCTCGGCGAGGCGGGGGCGGGTGTCAGGGCCCGGATCCCCTTGTCGCTACGCTTCACCTTGGCACTAATGGCCCGCAGGCCCCTGTGCAAAAAGGCGGACGTCCTGGAATTTCACCGCATCGAACCGATGCTGGCGTTCCTGTTCGATGGTCGACCGAAGAACGCATTCTTCCACTCGAGTATGGCGGCAGTGCACGACGCTGCGACTGAGGTCCGTTGGAAGCACATCCCGTGGTTGTATTTTGGTCTGGAACGCTTCCTCATTCCGCGCCTGTCCGCGGCCTTCGCCGTCAGCGAGGATACCGTGGTGGCCTACCGGACTCGCTACCCACGCCTGGGTGAGGCCATTAACTTCATTCCGACCTGGATGGACCCCGAAATCTTCCACCCTGTGCACGCCGGGGAAAGGCGAGCCTTGAGAGAAAGCCTGCTGAGGGAAACCGGATTTTCCGTACCGAGCCGGGTGTTGATCTACGTGGGTCGCCTTGACTCGGCGAAGGACCCACTGACCCTCCTTGAGGCGTTCCGCGCCTTGGTCGGCGAGGGCCGTGACATCGTGCTTGTGCTCGTGGGCGATGGAGTGTTGCGAGGTGAGCTCGAGATCTTTGTTCGCAACCATGGGTTGGATCGCCGCGTTGTCCTGGTGGGTCCGGAGCCCCAGCCTCGGGTAGCCGACCGGCTTCGAGCCGCCGATCTGTTCGTGCTTTCTTCCGCCTATGAAGGGATGCCCATGTCGGTCCTGGAGGCCCTGGGCTGCGGGCTCCCGGTGGTTACGACGGATGTCGGCGAGGTGCGGCGCGTGGTTCGGCCCGGCGTCAACGGAGAGATCGCGGGGTCGCGCTCAGTGGTGGACTTGGCGTCGGCGATAGCTGCCTGTCTGGATCGGCTTGACGCCTACGCCGGGGTCCCGTGCACGGCGGCGGTTGCAGATTATGTCCCGCACAAGGTTCTGGTGCCAGTGTACGAGACGTACCGGGTGTTGGCTGCTCGCGCCGAATGACCTTAGGCGCCGGGCCCCCCCAGGCTGTGCGCCCCCGCTCACGCGAGCACGTGGGGCTTTCGCCCGGCCAGCGCTGTCAACCAGAACGGCTGAAGAGCATGTAGGACTGCAGGGCACACCCATCCAGGGGCGAGTGCACGTGTCCCACACAAGCGCCTATCCGCTCACCCGCTGATCGAACTCAAACTCGGGCAGGGGTTCGCTCAGAGCGGTCCTGACGACACCCGTGCGTCGCTGCACGCGTACGCATGGCGAGCGAGTAGCAGCGAAAGATGCGCTAGCCATATCTCACGCAGTATGTCAAGCGCCCACGGTCCGGATCGTGAGGAACATCAAATATTCCGAGACGACCGCGCACATAATTAACTCCTACGCTTGTAACGTCATCCTCGGTGACTACCATGACGGCCAGGCGATGGGGATCGTCGCCCTAAAGAAAAAAACCGATCTCGCGCTTACCTGCGCTGGGACCAGTCCAGCCGGAGCGAAGACCGGCGAGCCACGGCGGGCAGCGAGGTTCGCGGGACACCACGACGGCCAGTACGGACAAGAATAATGTCCCGACGCGCGACCATACCACCAAGCTCAAATGAAGAGCGCGGCTGCGCCACGGGCTTGAAGCAACTCCACGGTAGTTTCTCAGTCAACGGAACGGAGGATTAATGATGCCACTGGCTAATAAAGCAAGCAATCGCACGTCTAGAGGGTTT
Organism: Gammaproteobacteria bacterium; assembly: GCA_052387115.1. Taxonomy (GTDB): domain Bacteria; phylum Pseudomonadota; class Gammaproteobacteria; order JACCXJ01; family JACCXJ01; genus JACCXJ01. The sequence continues at coordinate 2,683 of JBQTJM010000177.1, forward strand.
CGTCTCATCGCGGTCACCCTGGCCCTGTCGGGGTTTACGTTTCATCAGCAGGCCTACGCCTTTAAGAAAGAGTTCCCACGCCTCGGGGGCGGCAAGCACTCGGCGCCTCAGAACTATGACGACCCGGCGGTCCAAAGCCTGCTTGCCAAGCTGGATTTCCTGGTCGTCGATTTTCTGCCCGGTTGGAGAGGCGGGGGGGTCGCGATGCGCAACGCCATGCGGGCCATCAAAGCCAAGAACCCTAACGTCGTCATTGTGGATTATGTCAATTTAGCACAGGTACACAACTCGAACAGGGGACACGTAGCGCTCAGGAGCAAGCTCGAGGCGCATCATTGGTATCTGTATGCGTCCGGAACCGGCGGGACCAAGGTTGCTTCACCAGGGGAAGGCCCCGCTTTTTCGGTCACAAACCCCACGGCGTTCGTACCCCGGGACGCCGCTGGGGACCGCTGGCACAACTGGTTCGCCAAACATCATTTTGACCAGGTCTGGCGCCACCTGCTCCCGGAGTTGGACGGGACCTTCACCGACAACTTTCTCGTGAAGCCGCGAGTGGTCGGCGACTGGAACCGCGATGGGAGACCCGACAGTCCAAACGACCCTGCGGTGGGGACCTGGTGGCGTCAGGGCATCATGGCCCATGTGGACCAGATGAGGGCACTAATGCCCGGCAAGCTCATGATGGGGAACCTCCAAAGCTCGGGGCTTCCCGGTGCCGTGAGTCCGGAGTACCGGGGTCGAATGCACGGTGGAATAATCGAGCACCTCATCGGCGCGACCTGGTCGGCCGAAGGTCGCGACATGAACGGGGTTGTCCGTGCGGGAAGCTGGAAAACCATGATGGACCGCTACCGCAACGTCATGGCCATTCTTGCCGAGCCGCGCATCATGGCCTTCAACATGAAGGGTAATCCGACGGACTATAAGACCTTTCGCTATGGATTCGCTTCCGCGCTGATGGATGATGGCTACTTCGACTTTTCCGATGGGACGGGTGGGAACCTCTTTTCCCCCAAGAGGGTGCCCTGGTTCGATGAGTTCGACCTCGCCGGGACAGCGAACACCCGTTGGCTCGGTACGGCCGTCGATGCGCCGCCGACCTCGCCCTGGAAAGACGGCGTCTACCGGCGCCGCTTCAAGAACGGGATGGCGCTGGTCAACCCGCGTGGTAACGGCGCCCGGACGGTGACCATTGAGCCGGGATACCGGCGCTTCCTGGGCAATCAGGCCCGGACGATCAACAACGGGAACCCGGCGACCCGCATCACGCTTCAAGATAGAGATGGGATCCTTCTCAAGAAGAACTAGCTAGCCCGCCAGGGCCGGCGCCCAGGCCTGGGCGCCGGCTGCTCTTTCCGGGCGCTGCCGGCTATACTTCGCCCTTGGCCCGGGGGAGCAAACGCCGCACCTCATCCCCGGTGTGCCTCCGGCCAGCACGCCCTGGTAGCTCAGGTGGATAGAGCGTCCGCCTCCTAAGCGGGAGGTCGCCGGTTCGAGTCCGGCCCAGGGCGCCACTCTCCGCCCGTGCCGGATCGGACAGCCCCTCGCTAGGAGATGAGGAAGGCCTCGATCTCGTCCCGGCGGGCGTGGGCATCCTGGTAGCCGAGCTCCATGACCCGCCCGAGATAATCGGGGTGGAACAGGAGCAGGCTCAGGATGTCGTTGGTCCGGGTTTCCTGGGTGCCGAGCCCGCGGGTCAGGAACCGGAAGCTGCGCGGTAAGGCCAACTCGTAGCGGCTCGCGAGTTGACCGAGGTCGCGTGAGGGCCGGAGGACCAGCAGCTTGATGACCCTGAGCCCGCCGCGATCGTACTCCGGGATCTTTCGTATCAGATCGTTCACGTATTGCAACCGCACGGCGTCGTTGTCGAAGAGGTCGAGGAAGATGGCGTTGAAAAGCGCCCCGACCACCTGCGCCGGAGGCGGATAGGCATCGATCTGGGGGCGCTCCTGCTCGTAGGGGCTGCGGGCGTAACGCGTCGAGATGGCCAGGATCTTTTCCGCCCCGAGGTGCACCGCGGGCGCGAGCGGCGCGGTCATGCGAATACCGCCGTCGCCGAACCAGCGGCGGTTGATGCGTACCGCCGGGAACAGGAGCGGCAGAGCGGCCGAGGCCAGGATATGGTCGATGCGCAGCTTGCAACGCATGAACTTGCGTTGGCCGTGCGCCGGGGCGGGCGGGTCGCCCTGCACCCAGGTGACGGACTGGCCGGTCGAATAGCTGGAGGCCGTGACCGCGACGGCCTTGAGTCCCCCGTGAACCAGGTTCTGGGCGATGCCCGGGAGCTGCCGGTGGACCGGTTGCAGCAGATGGTCCAGCATGGCGCAGAGCGGTGAGGTATCGACTAGGCTGCGCGCCTGGAGGTGGCGGGAGGCCTGGCCCATGAAGGGCCGTGCCCCCCAGCACAGGACATTACGAGCCAGCGAGGCGATATCGACCCGGAAGATCTGATCGGTGGTCAGCCCCGACCACAGGCGCGCGAGCGTTTCGACCTTGTCCCGAAACGCGGCCACCTGGCTGGCCAGATAGGCGGCGTTGATGGCCCCTGCCGAAACCCCGATCACGATCGGGATCCGGAGCCCTGGACGATGTTCGGCCAGGGCGCGCAAGAATCCCACCTGGTAAGCGCCACGCGCCCCCCCGCCGCTCAGAACCAGCGCCAGATCACCGCCGTCCCGTTGCATGAATCGCGACCTTTGCTGCGCCACACACCATCATTCCACTTCACCAACCCTGTGCCGGCCACACAAGACGCAAACCGAGTGCCGGGCAGCGCCGTCCCTGTTCCAACCGGGTTCGCACGGCGGGGCGACACAGTCCACAACCGGCACCGGTTCGGGGAGCGGGGTAGAAGGGCAGCGCGGCGGACGCCGTTCGGCCCGGACATCGCCGCATGGCGCGGTCGAGGAACGATGGAAAAGTTCGCTCAAAGGGTGTAGCTTACCCGCCTCGCGAGCGCGGTCTCGGGGAGCGCATGGCCCAGAAGCTCTATATCAAGACCTTCGGCTGTCAGATGAATGAATACGACTCGGCCAGGATCGAGGAGGTCCTGGGGGAGTCGCACGCCCTGGCCACGACCGCGGACCCGGCATGTGCCGACGTGATCCTGGTCAATACCTGTTCCATACGCGAGAAGGCAGAGGAGAAGCTGTTCTCCGAGCTGGGCCGCTGGCGCCGCTGGAAGGAGACCCGTCCGGCCCTCGTGATCGGCGTCGGGGGCTGCGTGGCGAGCCAGGAAGGCGCCGCCATCTGGGAGCGCGCGCCCTTCGTGGACATCGTCTTCGGGCCCCAGACCCTGCACCGCCTCCCCGCCCTCTTGAACCGCGTCCGCGCGACCGGCGAGCGTGTCATCGACGTGAGCTTCCCCGAGATCGAGAAGTTCGATTGCCTGCCAAGGGCCCGCGCAAAGGGCCCCACCGCCTTTGTCTCGATCATGGAAGGCTGCAGCAAGTATTGCAGCTTCTGCGTCGTCCCCTACACCCGCGGGGAGGAGTTCAGCCGGCCTTTCGACGATGTCATCACCGAGGTCTGGGGCCACGCCGAGCAAGGGGTGCGGGAGATCACCCTCCTCGGACAGAACGTCAACGCCTATCGTGGCGCCATGCACGGGGGCGGCGTATGCGATCTCGCGCTCCTCATCCGTTACGTGGCGGCCATCGACGGCATCGACCGCATCCGCTTCACCACCTCGCACCCCTTGGAGTTTTCCGACCGCCTGATCGCCGCCTACGCCGAAGTCCCCGAGCTCGCCGGCCATCTACACCTGCCGGTGCAGAGCGGTTCGGACCGCATCCTGACGCTCATGAAGCGCGGCTACACGGCCATCGAGTACAAATCCAAGGTGCGACGGCTGCGCGCCGCCCGTCCCGACATCAGCCTATCGTCGGACTTCATCGTGGGCTTCCCCGGGGAGTCCGATGAGGACTTCGCCCGCACCATGGGCCTCATCGAGGAGGTCGGTTTCGATGCCTCCTTCAGCTTCCTCTACAGCCGCCGTCCGGGCACCCCCGCGGCCGGCCTACCCGACGAAGTGCCCCTGGCGGTCAAGAAAGAACGCTTAGCGCGCCTCCAGAACCGCATCGCCGAGAACGCCCGAGGCATCAGCGAGGCGATGGTGGGACAGCGGGCGCGCATCCTCGTCGAGGGGTCTTCCCGCAAGCATTTGTCACCTCTCGGCGCGGGCCCCCACAGTCATCCGGGCCAAATCTTCGGGCGCACCGAGAACAACCGTGTCGTGAACCTGTGCGCCAATGACGATCTCATCGGGCGCGACCTCATCGGGCAGTTCGTGGACGTCGTGATCACCGAGGCCAGATCCCATACCTTGCTGGGGGTTCCGGTATCGGAACGCGGGAATGAGGAGGGCCCTGCCCGCCCCGCAGTGGCCGCTTGAGCACCCAGGCCGAGCTCCCGGAGGCCCTGGCGAGCGACATCGTGCTGTGCCCGCCGGATAACCGGCGCCTCGCGAACCTGTGTGGCCAGTTCGACGAGCACCTGCGCCAGATCGAGCGCCGCATGGGGGTAGAGATCAACAACCGCGGCAACGTGTTTCGGGTCATCGGCCTGCCGCGCGAGGTGGCAGCGGCCGGCCGCTTGATCGAACGCCTCTACCAGACGACGTCCGAGGAACTGCTGTCACCGGAACGCATCCACCTGCACCTCCATGAGGCCGGGATCGGCGATCTGCTTGAGGAGCCGGCTCCCGAGGAGCACATGATCCGTACCCCGCGCTGCACCGTGAAGGCGCGCGGCGCGAACCAACGCCGCTATCTCGATTCCATTCAGCACTACGACATCAGCTTCGGGATAGGGCCGGCGGGCACCGGCAAGACGTATCTCGCCGTGGCCTCTGCCATCGAAACGCTGGAGGCGGAGGGCGTGCGCCGGGTCATGCTGGCGCGCCCGGCCGTCGAGGCCGGCGAGCGACTGGGCTTTCTCCCCGGCGACATGGTGCAGAAGGTCGATCCCTATCTGCGGCCGCTCTACGACGCCCTCTACGAGATGCTGGGTTTCGAGAAGGTCGGGAAGTATATCGAACGCAACATCATCGAGGTCGCGCCGCTGGCGTTCATGCGCGGGCGCACCCTCAACGATTCCTTCATCATCCTCGACGAGGCACAGAACACCACCCCCGAGCAGATGAAGATGTTCCTGACCCGCATCGGGTTCGGCTCCACGGTAGTGGTCACCGGGGACATCACCCAGGTCGATCTGCCGGCTGGGCGCCGATCGGGACTCCGGCACATCATCGACGTGCTCAAGGAGGTGCCGGGCGTGAGCTTCACGTTCTTCCAGGCCCGCGACGTGGTACGCCATCCCCTGGTACAGCGGGTCATCGAGGCCTACGATGCCTATGAAAAGATCGCGGCGAAAAAGGCCATGAGCGAGAAGAACACCGCCAGGGCCGCCAGGCCTCGATGAGGACCCGGATTAGCGTGCAGCGGGCCTGCGAGGGGTGGACGGTCCCCGAAAGCCGCGCCCTGCGCGGTTGGGCACGGGCCGCGCTCGCGGGCCGGCGGGCGGAGGCCGCGCTCACGGTGCGCGTCGTCGGCGAGGAAGAGGGTGCGGCGCTCAACGGTCGTTTTCGCGGGAAAAACGGGCCCACCAACGTCCTGTCGTTCGCAAGCGAGGGAATCGAGGCGATCGATCCGGCCTTCCTCGGCGATGTGGTGATCTGTGCCCCCCTGGTCATCCAGGAAGCCCGGGAACAGGGCAAGGCCGTGCCGGCGCACTGGGCCCACCTGGTCGTGCACGGCATCCTGCACCTCCTGGGCTTCGACCATGACCGCCCCGGACAGGCGGAACAGATGGAGGGGCTGGAGATCGAGATCCTGGCACGGTTGGGTTTTTCCGATCCCTATGCCGCACCGTCCCCATCCGCGAACGAAAGTCGTGAGCGAAGATCGATCTAGTCTGACTCGACGGCTCCGCGCCTGGCTCGCGTGGTTAGGCGCGGCCTTTTGCTACTATCCCAAGGACCGCCAGGAGTTGACGGAACTCTTGCGCGCGCTGGAGCAGCGCGATCTGATCCATCCCGAGGCCCTGGTCATGATCGAAGGGGCGCTCCTGATGGCGGAGATGCGGGTGCGCGACATCATGATCCCGCGCGCCCAGATGGTCATGGTCGAGGCCGACGCCGAGCTCGACGACCTCCTCCCGACGGTGATCGAGTCCGGTCACTCGCGCTTCCCGGTACTCGACCCCAAACACGACCAGGTGGCGGGCGTACTCCTCGCCAAAGACCTGCTTCTGCACCTCGCCAAACCGCAAGGTACGCGCTTCGATCTCCGGGACGTGTTGCGGCCACCGGTCTTCATCCCCGAGAGCAAGCGTCTGCAGATCCTGCTGCGCGAGTTTCGCGGCAGCCGCAACCATATGGCCATCGTCGTCGATGAATATGGACAGGTGGCCGGGCTCGTCACGATCGAGGACGTGATCGAGCAGGTCGTCGGTGAGATAGCGGATGAGCACGACACCGATGAAGAAGGGTATATCAAGAAACATCGTGACGACCGGTATACCGTCAAGGCCCGCACGCCCATCGATGAGTTCAACCGCTACTTCCATACCGGGTTCCCGGAACAGGATTTCGATACCATAGGCGGCTTCGTGCTGCAGGCGATCGGGCACGTGCCGGCGCGCGGCGAGGCCATCAAGCTGGAAGGCCTGCGCTTCGCGGTGCTGCGTGCCGATCCTAGGCGCATCCACCTCCTGCGCGTGACCCGCCGGTCGGCGCGCGATGCCGAGGCGCCACCGGAACGGCACGCGAGCGCGGCCTAGCCGTGGCCACTGTGAGACGCAGAGAACGCGGCAGCGTACCGGTGATGCCGCGCCGGATGATGAGCCCCTGGCCCACCGCATCGGCCCATGGCGCGAGCCACACGGCAGGCGGGCTCGCCGGCGATCTGGGTGCGCTCGCGAGTGGCGCGGTGCTGCCGCTCGGCTTCGCGCCCTTCGACAAAATTATTGACTCTAATGTGGGGGTGCTGGCGATCCTGTCGTTGGCGGTGCTGTTCGCACTGTGGAGCGGGGTATCCGCCGGGCGTGCCGCCCGGCGGGGCTGGCTGTATGGCTTGGGGGCGTTTGGCGTCGGGGTGTCGTGGGTCCAGATCAGCGTCCATCAGTTCGGCCTCCCGCATCTCACCTTCTCGGTGTCCGTCACCGTCGCCTTCGTCACCATCCTCGCGACGTACCCGGCCGTGGTCGGATTCCTAGCCAATCGTCTGTGCCCAAGCCCCGGGGCACCGCGTTTCCTCCTGGCCCTGCCAGCCCTGTGGTGCGCCGGCGAATGGGTCCGCGGTTGGCTGTTCACGGGTTTTCCCTGGCTCAGCCTCGGCTACAGCCAGATCGACGCGCCGCTCGGCGGGCTCGCCCCGATCTTCGGCGTCTATGGCGTCGGGCTCGGTGTTGCCCTGTGCGCCGGCCTTTTCTGCCAAATCCTGAACGGGCCGCGCAGGCCGAGATATTCGGGGGGGCTCTGCCTGCTCCTGGCCGGTAGTTGGGCCCTGGGGCACGTCTCCTGGACCCGGCCCGCGCCAGAGCCGCTCAAGGTCGCGCTCATCCAGGGCAACATCGCCCAGGCGATCAAATGGGCGCCGGCAGAGCGCCAGGCAACCATCGATCGCTATCTGGCCTTGTCGGCGTCACACTGGGACAAGGACCTGATCGTGTGGCCCGAGACCGCCATCCCGCTCTTCTTCGACACCGCAGCGCCCTATGTTCAGACGCTCAGGGCGCTGGCCGAGCGGCATCCCACGGAGATCCTCATCGGTATGCCCTTTGCCCCGGGGAATGCCGAGGATTATTTCAACGCGGTGGTGTCCGTGCGGCACGCAGGGGTGTATCGCAAACGCCACCTGGTGCCCTTCGGAGAATACATGCCGCTGCCCGGTGCGCTGCTCCGGGTCCTGGATTTCCTGGAGATCCCGCTGTCCGATTTCAGCGCCGGGCCGCGCTATCAGCCGTTATTAGAGGTCGCGGGGCACCCGATCGGCATCTCGATCTGCTATGAGGATGCCTTCGGCGAGGAGGTCATCGACGCCTTGCCGGCGGCCGAGTTGCTGGTCAACGTCAGCAACGATGCCTGGTTCGGCGACTCGCTCGCCCCCCACCAGCACCTCCAGATCGCGCGCATGCGGGCACGCGAGGCCGGCCGCTATCTCCTGCGCGCGACCAATACCGGGGTCTCGGCGGTCATCGATGAGCGCGGCCGGGTGCTCGCCCGCTCGCCGCAGTTCCAGCCCCACGCCCTGAGCGCCCAGGTCGTCCCCCACCGCGGTCTGACCCCGTATGCGGCGATGGGAAACTACGGGGTGCTCGGCCTCACCGCGTTGTTCCTGGTCTTCTTGGCACTGGGACGGGGACCGCCCCATCCCGCTCGGTTGGCCCGCGACCGCCGGCTCGATCGCTCGCGCTTCGACGCCGGCCCGATCTTTCGTTCAAAGCGTCGCTAGCCCGGATTTCTCACCACTGCCCGGAAGAAGATAAACTGCTTGGCGCGAGGATGACTTTCCCCACCGTATACTTCCGCAAGATCATTTCCTTTCCGCTTCTAAGCGACAGCTTTTTGCAGCAAGACACTACATCCCCCAACCCCCAAGGGGTTGATCATCCGCTTGAGAGCAGCCCTGGCCGTAGTGGATCCGATGGCCGGTGCCCACTCGACTACCTCGAAGCCGGCCTTGCGACACAGCATGGCCAGCGTCCTCGGGGTAAAGTAATTGTAATGCGACGCGTTTCGCAAGCACGCGTAGCCGGCCATTAGCCGCTTCACGGTCCACCAATTCGGAACATCGATGTACGCCAGCCCCCCACTCTTCAACAACGAAAGCATCTTGATCAAATCGGCGTATGGATCGATCAGGTGCTCCAGGGTCTGCTGGCTTACGATCAAATCGTATCGTCTCTCGATGGTAACCGTGCGGCCGAACGTGGGATATACCGTAATACCGAGATTCCGTCCCGCCCATTCCGCTAAATAGAGGCAGGGATTGACTCCTTCGACGTTGAATCCCTCGTCACGCGCAACTCGCAAGAAGCCGCAATAACCTGCTCCATAATCTAGAATCCATGCATCAGGCTTCAAACGAGGTTTAAGGTGCTTCATAAGGGCGTGATCGAAGCGGATCTTTTTTGGTATGAGATGATCTGTATCGCTATCGGGTCGCCAATGGACATACTTTTCGTTGCTCATGTCGACCTCGTTGGAGTTGGTGGCGTAAACCATTCCACACTCCGTGCATTTCCCGATAACGAGCCGCGTGCCCCACTCCTCGAACTGCCATTCCAATATAAACTTGGCGGAGCGCCGTTCGCAGCAAGGACAAGCACGGTGCGGGGTGATCTGACGGCTCATTGTGTGTTCCACCGAATGACTGTGTAGAAGAATGGCGCGGATCCCGCAACGACCGGATCCGCCGACGCAGACATCACGCAAAAAAGGTGAGGCCCTCGCCAAGGTCCGGCGTTTTTTGCAGATCGGGTCGAGGTAGCACCGGGGGTTCAGGCAGGCCTTCCGAGTACATTATCACCCGCAGTCGTCACCCATGCCAAGGTGACCAGGGCGTGGGTCCTGGTGGGGCCGCCGTTGGCCGCGAGCGCGGGGCCGAGGATGGCGCTCAGGGGGACCGCCGGGACGAGGTCGGTGACCGCGGCACAAAGCCATAGACGCCCGCCCTACCGTCGTGCCCGAAGAGGTTGAAAGCGTTGGTAACGATCGTTCCCAAGTACTCACTCGAAGCGTTGTACACCTCGGTGTCTTGCGAGGATGCCGCATCGCCCGAGACGGTGCTGTTGCCGACGGTCAAGGTCCCGTAATTTGTTCACGCCGCCGCCCCCTGCCTCACCACCTTGCTCCTAGTCTTCTTGGGACTGGGACGGGGGGGCCGCCCCACCCCGCCCGGTTGGCCCGCGACCGCCGGCTCGATCGCTCGCGCTTCGACGCCGGCCCGATCTTTCGTTCAAAGCGTCGCTGAATCCCGCGGGAGAGGATCGCCCGTGAGCCTCTCGTACGGGTCATCCCGTCGTCGCCAGAGCAGCCCACCAGGTGCGCCGCCCGCGCCATCCAACCGTCGTTGGCTCTCCCATCGTGATGGTGGTGTCCCGCGTTACGCACCCGGCCTGCCGCTACTTCATCTTCTCGCTCATCCCATCGCTTTCCCACGACCCAGTCCCCGCGCGCGACCGTAGAGATGGAGGTATGTTCAGAGATGGAGGTATGTTCGAAACGCCGCCGGCTATCGTGCTCAGGCGGAATCGTCTGGACGGCGGGGGCGTCGGCGCAGGGGGAGGACGCCCGCGGCTGTTCTCGCAACGCTTCGGATCCCGTTTTCCTTGCGTGCCGGGGTTGCACACATCCCGCCCTCCCCCGCCATCGAGGTTGTCGCGCCCGGCCTCGCCGAAGAGCCGGTCGGCCCCGCCCTGGCCGAGCAGGCGATCGTTGTCGACACCCCCGATCAGCCTGTCTTTCCCCGCACCTCCGCAGATAATGTCGTTGCCGCCGAAACCGAAGATCGAATCGTTTCCACCCATGCCGTGGATGACGTCGGCGTCTATGGTGCCCCTCAGCATATCATCGCCGGCCGTCCCCAGGATCGTGACGGGCCGGCCCTTGCAGGACACGCTTCCCGGCGTCAAGGCCCGGCTGGACAATCGTTCCGAACGTGCGCTGAGCCCGGAAAGCGCGCTGAGCCTGCCGAAAGGTCCGACTTCATAACGCGCTGCGGCGAAGTTGAAGGACGACGGGTCGCCGGGGATGATGGAGGTCCCCGCCGCTACCAGCTTGCCGTCGGTCTGGGGCGCCAGCGCGAAGATAAAGTCTGCACTGCCGGCGTTGAGTAGAGTAAGGGTTCCCCCGCCGAAACCGAAGCTCGGATCCAGGCTGCCGTCGCTGTTGTGGCGGACGAGGGCGAAATCGATGTCTCCATCCAGGATACCGTCACCATCGATGTCGTTTCCGAAAAATAATGACGTTCCCGCCTCCACCAGCTTGCCATCGGGCTGCAGCGAAAGCGCAAACGGTATGCTGAAGCTGGCGGGGCCGAACGAGGTCAAAACTCCGCCACCGAAACCGAAGCTCGGATCCAGCGTGCCGTCCGGGTTCAGCCGCAGCAGAGCGAGAAAGGACTCCACCCCGTCGCTGGAAAACCCGGCCGTCACGAGCCTGCCGTCGGGCTGTAGCACAAGGGCATTGGCTTGGTCCCGTCTATTGTTGCCGATGCTAATGCGTGTTCCCCCGCTAAAAAAGCTCCGATCCAGACTGCCGTCCTGGTTGAGACGCACCGCGACGAAGTCGTGGCTGCCGCCCTGATCGGTGAACCCGGTCACCACCAGCCTGTCATCGGGTTGCCGCACCACGGCGCGGGCCACGTCATTGCCAAAGTAAAAACAGCACGCGAGTCCGTTACCATTAAAGGTATTATCAAGACTTCCGTCGGGATTGAATCGCACCAGCTCGATATCGAGGTCGCCGTCCCGATCCGTCAAGCCTGCGGCCACCAACTTGTCATCGGGCTGCAGCACCAAGGCGCGTGCCCCATCATTTCCCGCAAAACGGCCCAACGCGAGTCCATTGGAATCAAACGTGCTATCCAGACTCCCGTCGACATTGTAACGGACCAGCGCGAGATCTACACCGTTGGCCGGGAACACATCCGTGAACCCCGCCGCCACGAGCTTGCCATCGCGCTGCTGCACGAGCGCATTGATCCGCTCATTGCTATCCGGCTTGCCGTCGATCGTCAAGTCGGCAATGTGCGTGATTACAATGCCATCGCCGCCGCCGAAGCTCGGGTCCAGGTTCCCATCCGAGTTGTAGCGTACCAGCACGAAATCGTCGTCGCCAAAGTTCGTCGCGAAACCTGCCACTACGATCTTTCCGTCCGGCTGCGTGACGACCGCGCTAGCTTGATCCTCGCGGGTCGGTGAACTTATAAAGCTGGGGGTATCGACTTGATCGAATCCGGGGATCGCCCCGTCGGGGTTGAAGCTCGGATCGAGGTCCCCGGGGGCGGCGAAGGTAGGAGCGGACAGGCTCAGTATCAAGAGCGACAACAGGAGCAGGACGGCCCGCTGCCCTGCGGGTTGGCGAGATGGGTGCGGACCGCATAGACCGGCCCTTGGATCGGTAGTCACGATAACCCCTCCTTTGGCTAGCTGCTTAATAGAACCGCGGTTTCAATCAAAAACTCAGCGACCGCGTTTCGCGCGATCGCGGCTTCCGGCCCTGCCGGCATCCCATGCGTCCCGATGCCCTCCCGACGGAGCTCGTTTCGCCCTCGGCCCGCCGCTTTCCCGACCGTGTTGGCCGCTCGCCAGAGCCTCTCCATGGATCCAGGTGTGGGCTCCCATGGCAAGGTACGCTCTTGAAGTCTAGTCTAGCTAGCACTCGTCGCACGAGTTTAGGAAGTATAAACCATCTCTGTATTGAGTCGACGCATGAGAACCGGGGCCCATCAGGCAGGGCCGCCGCCTGAGACCGCCCTGCCGGTGAGCGGATCGACGGTCGAACCGTGGATGACAGGGCAATGTTTGGGGTGCTTTCGGGGTTGGTTTGGCGGCGGTACGACGGTCCCCCTGCCGGAGTCATGAACGACATGGTCTCCGGGCGTAGCTGACACTACGTCGAGCCGGCTTGAAGGGCGAGGCGGATGAGCTTGTCGTCCGGTACGACGGGCCCGCCGAGCGGGCGCCAGGGATGGCCGCACTGGGCTCGGCGCGGAACAGGATTGCGCAGCGTGAAGACGGCCCGCGAGTCCGAGCGGATCGGCGGTCGCAGCAGGGTGGTAGTGAGATGCGGGCTAGGTCCTGGTCAAGGAGAAGGGCTCACAGGCGCGCAAGCGTGGCGCGCCCATAACGCCGTTCCAAGCGCAGCAGCCTCAGGACCTTGGCATGCGGTTGCGGGAGGGGAGCGGGGCAGCCAGCCCTCGCGGTAACGATCCTGCGGCTCGCCGCCGTTCTGCACAAGGAGATGGCGACCTTTGGCGAAGCCCCGCAGTGTCCGACCCCTCTCCGCGCTGGCGCTCGCCTACGGATCCCGGATCCCGGATCCCGGATCCCGGATCCCGGATCCTGGCCAAAGGTGTGCCAGCGAGTCGACTGTCCTACCCTCTTAGACGAGGAGCACGCACCCGTGCCAGAGCTGACTTCCTTTATCCCCGCATCACAATTCCAATGGGCGATTCCTGCTACGATCCGCAACCCGGTCATTTCTCGGAACGACGTCTCCGATGCACGGGCCCAGTTCGTCGCGGATCGCGAAAGAGAGGTGGAAGAGAGCCCGGTGCTGTGCGCTTCGGCCGAGGGTTGGAATAGCCGGAGAATGCACCACGTGGACCCACATCTGATGACTGACGGTCGGTGGATCGCGTGCGTGGATGGGTGCTGATGAAACTGAACTATTGGCAAGCGTCATGGCCCTTACAGTCGTGTTGCCCCTGTGATCTTCACTTTATCGACTACCTCAACGAGGCGCGGGTGCGGGACAAGGTTATCTTCCACTTTGGGAGTGGGGAACACCACATACTAGGGAAGACCAACCTCGAGGCAGCGGTTCCGAACGAAATCCTCGCCATCACCGCCTCGCGCCAAGAGCATCAAACGTACATCGACTTTATCATAGACAATCCGCTCGCGGCCAAGACCTATAAAGTGCTGTTTGGCGACATCTACACCCTCACTCCTCGCCTCCTGCCCGAGCTCGACCTGGTCACGCTATTCCATCTCTGCGAGTTCTATGATGAGCGGACGGCCCTATACGCCGAGCTGGACGACTACTCGCTTGTGACGCTGTTCGTGTCAAAACTGAATCCCGGCGGGAAGATACTCTTCTACAAGGGTTCGAGCCACTTCTCTCGATGTCGAGAGGTTGTCGACACCATCGCGGCGGAGGGACGGCTCGTTCCAGTGGACCACTACAAGAGCCTGCTCGTGTACGGCCTCCCATAGCGTCAGTCCCAGTGGAGATTCCGTCCACAAAATGAACTACCTACTCGGCACCGGCTACTATCCGGCCACTCGCTACGACGCGTCCCTTTTCGCACGGTTGTGGACCGAGAACGTCATGCGCAACGCACGGCCGAGGCCGTTCCGCATCGTGGTCATGTCTCAGCGCAACGCGGTCTTCCCACCGATCTCAGTGGAGCTATCCCAGCTCCTGCAGGTCGTGAACCTCCCGGGCGACTGCGGGCACGTCGGCGACCTGCTGGACGGCTCGAAGAAGCATGAGTTTTGCGGGTGGAGCGCGTCAATTTTAGCCATGGCGATGACCGCATACGCCGCCGAGCTCGATTTCGTCTACCAGGAGAGCGACTGCCTTGCGTTCGGGCCCTGCGTCGAGCGCATGTACGCGGAGATCGGCGGCGGAGGCATGATCTTCGGCAACTACGCCGGGATGCCGTGCGCCCAGTCGCTGTTTCTCGTGCAACACGCCTTCATCCCGCAATTCGTGCGGGAGTACCTCGCGCTCGGCGGGGACGGCATAGAGTACAACCTGCCGGAGCGGAAGTTCGCCAAGCTCGAGTATGCGAACCCCGCGGCCTACCGCCGGTTCAGTTTCGGCTACGATCGCGCGCGGCCCGCCGACGGCCTGGCAAAATGCAAGGATGAGGTCTGGTACGTCCAGCAGTTGACAAAGGACGAGCTCACCGAACTGCTGAAGGCAGGGAGGATCTGAGCGATATCACCATCCTGACATTGGAGTAATTGAACCGGGTGCTGCAGTTTCTTTTTGAAAAGTCTGAATCAGCTTAGGGATGACTTGCTCTGTACCAAAATGCTCGATGCTGCTCTTGATGTCTTGGGCTTGCGGCAATGCATCGGGGGCATCTGCGATCCTCTGCAGGATGCTTGTCAGTTTGGCAACGTCCTTCACAGGGTAGAACCAGCCGTTTATGCCTTCCTTCACGATATCCGCAGGACCCGTTCGGCATTCGGAGCTGACGCAGGCAATTCCATGCGACATGGCCTCTACAAGCACCATGCCGAAGCCTTCATATTCGGAAGTGAAAACCAAGACGGAAGCAGAGTGGATTTCAGCCCAAGGATTTTGCTGCCAGCCTATCCATTGGATGCGGGTGTGGATTCCCATTGTTTCCGCCAATGTCTGCAAACGCCCTTTGCCCACTCCGTCGCCCATGATTGTCGCTTGCCAGGCCCCTTTGACCTGGCTCAACGCCATGATGAAATCGTTCACTCGCTTTTGACCGTCGTATGTCAACCTGCCTATATAAATGAAATGAGCAACGTCCGTCGGCCTTGGAATGGTTCGATCCGTTAATCTTACGGGATTGTGCACTAAATATATTTTCTCCGGCTTTGCCACGTTAAGGTCAATCAACTGCTGAACGTTTTCTGAATTGATAGCCAAGTGAAAATCGGCTTTTTCCAGTAAGCCATAGGTAACGTCGGTTATCGCAAAATGCATCCAAGAGACCACGGGCGCTTTTAGCCTGAGCATGCGTTTCATCATAATTGCCGTCCATACCGCTCTGTCGTCCGCTCCCACTATCACATCGGGGCGAAACCGCCAAAGGATGCCTGGCAGAATGAACGCGTACTTTAAATATCGGGTTAGATTGCTTAGTTTGCTGTCTTGAACCTTCCCGACAATTCGGCTGCGTACCCCCCCAAGCCAGCTTTGGTCATGAGATCCGCCTAGCAGGAATAGTTCCGTGTCATGACCCAACCCGTTCAATTCGCCAATAATATGAGAAATGACTGTTTCCATGCCTCCCTTGCCCGACACGCCGAAACATAGGATCGCGATTCTCATGGTGTGCCTTCGTGACATTTCAATTAGGGTTGAAGCGCTAGGCCCGGAACCGTCGTGCAGAGCGCGGACAGCCCCGCGACGCAGTCGTCGTAGGCGGCCCTGCCTCGCGAGAGGATGTCCTCCGGGACGCGGACCTCGGTGGGAGGCGGGGTCTTCTCGATCGTTCCGGCCTTGATGTGACCGGAGAAGTCGCCCAGACCGGCGACACCGGTGAACGAGTGCACGTCGTACGTGAGCGGAAGGGGCGCGCGGAGGTCGAGAAAGGCGCCGAGGGCGTCCAGGCACGGCCTCGGCCGGTCGATCAGCTCCTCGTAGAGGACCAGCATGCTGCGCCGCCGGTCGTCGATGAAACGCGCGTCCCGGGCGAGGCGCTCCAGCCTGCCTTCATAATAGCTCAAAGTGTTTGGCCAATCGGATATTATCTTCAGGCTCGTGCGATGAGCGTACATGCTGAGGAGGCTTCGTTCCGGATCACGAACGAGGAAGATGGAGGACACTCTCGGCAGGCGGAGCAGCTCCTCGCGTTCGAGTAGCTCGTTGTGGAGGATCTTGTCGACCACGTAGGTCTCGGTGAGAAAGGGTTTCCTCAGGGTGGCGTGGACGAAAGGCGCCAACTTCCGGAACGTCGCCTCGCCGTCGTACCGGAGCCAGCTCTCCCCGACAGCGCAGATTTCCGGGTGGCTGTTCAGGAGGTGGACGAGCAGCGAGGAGCCGGAGCGAACGTGTCCGAGCAGGAACAGGTACCGGAGGGGGTGGGCACGGAGCATCTCCTGCGCCGAAAGGAAGCTCTGAAACATCCTTCTCAACATGAATCTTGACTCCCGGCCAGAGTTGCGCAAGCGTGTCGAATGTCCTACCCTTTCAGACTAGGGGCGTCCAGTCGTGCCCCTGGCACAATCAAAACGAAGGCTGTTCCGTTGCTTCAAAGCGGCGCCGCTGCGCGAGCCCTGAGCATGACCCTGGTGCGATGCCACCGGGGCATCCGTCCGGTGCTACCCCGCGGCCACCGTCTCTACGACGTGCCCGGCGGAAGGATCTACTTGGACCTCAGGGAGTCGCCAATGATGCTTGCCCGGGCTCTGGGCCTGTACGAACAGGCAAAGGTCCAAGCGCTACGAGAGTTCCTCGAACCAAGCGCCACCTTCATCGATATCGGAGCGAACAAAGGTGATTTTACGGTGCTTGCCGCCTCGATCGTGGGGCCGTCCGGGCGGGTCATCGCGATTGAGCCCGCTCAGAACAAATTCCGCTGGCTTCGTCGGAGCGTCGAGGAAAACGCCATCGCTAACGCCGAGTGCCACCAGATCGCCCTCGGCTCGGATAACTACAAGGGCATCCTGCACCTTGCGGCCATGAGCGGGTTGCATAGCTTACTCTCCTTACCGGGTGGCGTCGAGGACGGAGTGGAAATCGTCGACGTACGCGCCCTTGACCACTTCATCGGGAACGCCGGAGTCGACGCCATCAAGATCGACGTGGAAGGTTTCGAAACTGAAGTGTTGGCTGGTGCGGATCGCACGCTCGGCAAGGCCTCGCTGACGTCGATCTTTCTGGACATTCATCCGGACTTGGGTGTCGACAGCGCCGCGGTGATGAGCACACTGGCCGAATATGGGTTTGGGCTGCACGAACCGACGCCGCCGTATCGCTCCATCGTCCCTGCCGCTGGCGTGACGGAGGTCTTGGCCCTTCGTGGGGGTCGCTCCTAGTGGGGGATCGGCGATCCCCGAGTGCGCCGGCTCCGGTACCGAGCCCATGCCCTCCTTTCGACCAGGCCGGTCCACGACCGACTTCCTCTGGCCCCGCATCACAACTCCAATGGGCGATCGGGATCTATAGCGGAACGTCTCCTTTACGGCTTTGTGCCCCTGCTACGATCCGCAACCCGGTCATTTCTCGGAACGACGTCTCCGATGCACGGGCCCAGTTCGTCGCGGATCCCTTCATGGTCTCCCAGGACGGGCGTTGGTACATGTTCTTCGAGGTCATGAACCAGGACAGTGACCGTGGAGAGATCGGTCTAGCGTTGAGCGACGACGCCATTCATTGGGAGTACAGTCGGGTCGTCCTGGTGGAGCCATTTCACCTGTCCTACCCTCATGTCTTCCAGTGGCACGACGACTACTACATGATCCCCGAGACGCTCGGAGCAGGGTCCGTCAATCTGTACCGCGCCACTCGATTCCCCACGGACTGGACCCGGATCGCGCCGATACTCCCGGTGACATACGCCGACCCGACCATCTTTCGCGCCGACGGCGTGTTTTGGATGTTCGGGTGCGTTCCGGTGCGAAACAGCGACACGCTCCGCCTCTACTATGCGGCGGATCTCATGACGTCGTGGCAAGAGCACCCGCGAAGCCCGATCGTCGAGGGGGACGCCCGCATTGCCCGACCCGCAGGAAGGGTGACTCTGTGGGATGACAGGATGATTCGCTTCGCTCAGGATTGTCACACCCAATATGGCGAGCGCGTTCGAGCCTTCGAGATCCTCGAGCTTACGCCCACCGCCTACCGCGAAAGAGAGGTGGAAGAGAGCCCGGTGCTGTGCGCTACGGGCGAGGGTTGGAATAGCCGGAGAATGCACCACGTGGATCCGCATCCGATGACTGACGGTCGGTGGATCGCGTGCGTGGATGGGTGCTGATGAAACTGAGCTATTGGCAACCTCCCATAGCGTCAGTCCCAGTGGAGATCCCGTCCGAGACATTCTTGCAGTCGAACATTGTAGGGATGATAGAAGGCCGCCAGCGAGGCACGGAGGGACGAAGTGATGTCCGCCGGGGGCGCATGGTTGAACCGCCGAGCAAGGATATCCGCATAGTCGTGACCGGGCAAGCCGAGGTAGGCTTCTAGCTGGCGCATGATGCCCAGTGCCACCGGGCGCTGGCTGAGGTCCTCGGTGACGATCGTCCGGACCTGGTCCGCGCCATACTCGGCGAGCCACCCCTGCAGTCGATCGATGTAGAGACCGGGATAGAGGTAGTGAGTCCGCTCTCCGCGCTCGTGCGCCCTCAACTCCGCCTCTATGTCCCGGTGAAAATCTCCGACGTCGAAGCCCAACTCGTTTCCCGCGGCTGCGAACCTCCGGTACATGCGATGATGCGAGTACGCCCGGTCCACCGGATTGCGCACCAGAACGATCAGCTTCGTTTCCGGGAGGTACCGATGGAGCAAGGACGGGGACACCTCGTGAAAGGTGCTGGCGGTGGCTTCTCCCGTGATGTACACGCCGTGCGGGGCGCGGTCGACGCAAACCGTCGTCAGCCGCGGACTGCCGGCCTGGTCGGACGCTTCCCATTGAAACCTCAGCGGCCCGCCATACTCGTCCGTGGGAAATAGGGCAAAGTACTCGTGGATATGGCCGGCGATATCGTCGGGGGGGTGAGTCCCGAAAAAGTTCGGTTCCTTCTCGGCACACGGTAGGACCGCTGGATGGTCCACCAAATACCGGTAGAGCGACGACGTGCCGCATTTGTTGGCCCCGATGATGAAGAACCTGGGACGCATGTCCGTGGGGTCATTGCGACAGCAGTTCGGCCGCTGCGTGCAGCACGGCTTCGACCGTGATGCCGGTCATGCACGGCGGGTAGAGCGCTATGCCACACGGGGGGTCGAAGATACAATCACAAGGACTACAAGGAAGTGACACCCGTACGATTCGATACCTTTGGGGCGGGCACCATGGATGCCAGAGTCGATGGGGGGCCGGTCCGTACAGTCCTACGATGCGAGCGCCGACCAGCGCAGCCAGGTGGAGCGCGCCGCTATCGATGCCGATCACGAGCGACGATCGACGGTACAACGCGGCCAAGGCGCCCACCGAAAACCGCTCGGCCAGGCCGAAGCAGGACCCCTTGCCGGACTCGACGACCGCGCGCACCAGGGCGGACTCTCCCGGTGCTCCCGGCACCAGAGCAGTCACGCCCCAACGTCGTTGGATCTCGGTCCCGAGCTCTCCCCATTGCTTCGCGGCCCAGTTCTTGAGCGGCCAGCCCGAGCCAGGCTGGAAGACGATGGGGCTCGCACCCGCAGAGGGGGCTTCCGACAGCACGTGCTCCGCGAGGGCTTCTTCATCGGCCGTCGGTACGAATCGCACCTGTGCCAATGAGCGTAGGCTCTCGGTCATTGCCGCCTCACCGGCAGGGGATACGCCGAGACACCTGGCGGCCTCTTGCGCCAGTCGCAGCGTCTGCATCGCCGCATGAAGGTCCTCGCCGAGCGGGATCGCATGAGTCAAGAAGCACTCGGTTCCCGGCATGGCGTAACCGACGCGCACCGGTATGCGGGCGGCGGCCGCAAGCCCCGCGGACCACGGGTCCTCCGGGCGGGACAGGATGACCAGATCATAACGACCCCTCAGGACGCTCGCGGTGTCCGTGACCGCGAGAGCCCAGTCGGCTCCCGCCTCCCTGTGGGTCAGCGGCGGAAAGGGCAGGGCGAAGCGCTCATCGACGTCGGGGCAGCGGCTGGCGACATCCGCCGTCGCGCAGTCCAGGACCAAGCCGATGTAGGCGCCGGGAAACGCCGCACGCAGGGCCGCCACGGCCGGCAACGTCAAGAGAACATCGCCCAGGTGATCAGGACGACAAATGAGAATTCGCTCTGCCACCCGTGCGGCCACACGATCTCGTATCCATCGCACTCTGTTGCTTTACCAACACGACGTCTTCACCGACCATCCACGGCTCGATCCGACCCGAAGGGATCCCCCCCAAGATGATCGCTAGCTTCGTGGGCCTCGTCGAAGGTGTTCGGGAGGTGGCCAGTCTCTCCTGCCTCTTCGTGCCATCTTTCCACTCATCATCCAGTGATCGATGACGGCTTCGGGAGAGGCCTTACCGACGCCGCAGTAGGTATCGTGGTCAAGCTTCAGGAGCTGCAAGGTCGCATCCATTTCCGGACCCTTTGCCAACACCTTGGTCAACACCTCCTGATCGCCTTCAGGCCAGGGGACCGTGGGCGGACCGAGGTTCCGGATCTGCTCCAGACACGTCTGGCTCCAGCGCTCCAGGACTCCGGCCACCGGCCCGTGCTCAGATCCTTGCAACAAGAGCAGGCCGGTCGTGATACCGTCGTAAGCGCTATCGGTGGGGTTCCGCCACCAAGGCCCGGCGATGATCTCACTCTCGGGATCGACCTCGAATGCCAAAGGGGTCTTACATCTGGCATCGGCATCGATCCAGACGATCCGATGACGTGCAGGGCGGGTAGGTCCTCCCAATCGGCGCCATACCTCATGCAGCCACCACGCCTTCATACGGGTGATTCGACGCCAATCGTCCTCGCCGCCACACAAGTGAAATGGGACGGGAAGGGTCCACTCTTCCGGTCCGTCCGGGGTCTCGACAGCGAACGTTACCACCCCGTCATCCCGCGGCGTCCCCCGGCCGATCACTCTTGGCCACTCGGGATGGCACTCTTCGATGGTGGCGATCATCCCACTGAGCTCGGGAAAGTACTCCTCTCGAAATGCGAAGCACGTGACAACAGTGGTGAGCTGCGCCAGCGGTCGGGTCTTCATGTTGCCGGCGTCGATCAGGTCCGCGAGGTCATCCGGCGGCCGCGTTGCAGCGCTCAGGTCGCCTTGAGCCCAAGCACATCCTGCATATCGTAGAGGCCCGGTCCCCGGTCCATGACCCAGCGCGCCGCGAGTAGCGCCCCGCGCGCAAACACGGTGCGGCTGGTGGCGAGGTGGGCGATCTCGATACGCTCACCCTGGCCGGCGAACAGGACCCTGTGCTCGCCGACGATGTCGCCGGCGCGCAGGGTCGCGAAACCGATGGCCCTGGCGGGACGCTCGCCGACCAGCCCGTGGCGGGCGTAGACGGCGCAGTCCGCGAGGCCCCGGCCCGAAGCATTGGCCACGACCTCGCCCATCCGTAACGCCGTGCCCGAGGGGGCATCGACCTTATGCCGGTGGTGGGCCTCGACGATCTCGACATCGTAATCGCCACCGAGCGCACGGGCAGCGATCTCCAGGAGCTTCAAACAGAGGTTTACCCCGACGCTCATGTTCGGGGCCATGACGATGGCGCATTCCGCAGACGCCTCGACCACCACGACCCGATCCTCGTCAGTGAGGCCGGTAGTCCCGATCACCATGCGCCGCCCGGCTCGACGGCAAAAGGCCAGGTGCTGGAGGGTCGCTTGCGGCGCCGTGAAATCGATGAGGACATCGAAGCCCTTGTGTATCTCTTGATCCGCGGGGTCGTCGATCTTCCCCGTCACCGGGACACCCACCGCCTCCCCGCCCGCCAGGACGCCGACATCGCGCCCGAGATGCGGGGATCCATCGCTTTCGAGTGCCGCGGTGATAGCGAGATCGGGGCTCTCCCGGCATAGATCGATCAGGCACCGGCCCATGCGACCGGCGGCCCCGGCAACGGCGATGCGGATGGGCCCGGCGCCCATTAGAGCTTCATGTCCTCGAAGAAGCGCTTGACCCCGTCCAACCACGAGCTGGTCTTGGGGCTATGGCGGCCCTCGGCCCCCGCGAGCGAGCGCTCGAACTCGCGCAACAGGTCCTTCTGCTCGCGGCCGAGATGGATCGGCGTCTCGACGGCGACCCGGCACAAGAGGTCCCCGATGCGGTGCCCGCGCACCGACTTGACGCCCTTGCCCTTCATGCGGAACACCCGACCGGTCTGGGTCTCGGGTGGGATATTGAGCACGCACCGCCCATTGAGGGCCGGTACGTCCAGCTCTCCGCCCAGGGCCGCAGTGACGAAACTTATGGGGACCTCGCAGTAGAGATCGCAGTCCTCACGCGTGAAGATGGGGTGCTTCTTGACGTGGATGGTGACATAGAGGTCGCCCGCCGCGCCGGTGCTGGGCCCGGTCTCCCCCTCCCCGGCGAGTCGGATGCGGTCCCCGGTATCGACGCCCGCGGGGACCTTGACAGACAGAGTCTTGCGGTCCCGTACCCGCCCCTGCCCCGAGCACGTGCCGCACGGATCACGCACCATCTTGCCGGTGCCGCGGCAGCGCGGGCAGGTCTGCTGAATCGAGAAGAACCCCTGCTGCATTCGCACCTGCCCGTGCCCGCCACAGGTGGAGCAGGTCACCGGCGTCGTACCCGGCCGGGCGCCCGAGCCGTGACAGGTACGGCAGGCGACGACCGTCTGGACCTCGATCTTGGCCGTGGTGCCGGCGACCGCCTCTTCAAGCGTCAGCTCCAGGTCATAAGCGAGGTCTGCGCCGTGCTGGGCCTGAGCGCCGCGGCGTGCACCGCCGAAGATGTCGCCGAACACGGTGTCGAAGATGTCGCCAAAGCCCCCTGCTCCGGCGAACCCGCCCCCCGCCGCCGATGGGTCGACCGCGGCGTGCCCGAACTGGTCGTAGGCCGCGCGCTTGCGCGCATCGGTGAGCACCTCATAGGCCTCTTTGGCCTCCGTGAAATGCCCTTCGGCGTGCTTGTCCCCCAGATTGCGATCCGGGTGGTGCTTCATCGCCAGGCGGCGATAGGCCTTCTTGAGATCGGATTCGGTGGCGTTGCGGGCGACCCCGAGCACCTCGTAATAATCGCGCTTGGCCATCCTGTTCGACGCCCGCCTCGAATATAAACTAGGCTCGGTCTAGTTCTTGTCCTTCACTTCCTCGAAGTCGGCGTCGACGACGTTGTCATCGCGCGCCTTGCCGTTACCCCCGCCGGGCTGTGGTGGCGGCGTCTCTGCCTGTGCCTCGGCCCCGGCTTCTTTGTAAGCACGTTCCGCGAGGCGACCGGCGACCTCGGCCAGGCGTTCGCTCTTGCTCTCGAGCGCCGACTTGTCGTCGCCGTTCAAGACGCTCTTCAGGTCCTCGATCGCCGCCTCGATGTCGCGTTTCTCCTCGGCCGTGACCTTGTCGCCGAGGTCCTTCAACGACTTGGTGGCCGCGTGTATCAAACTATCCGCGTGGTTGCGGGCGCCGACCAGCTCGTGGAAGCGCTTGTCCTCTTCCAGGTGCGCCTCGGCATCCTTGACCATGTTGCGGATCTCATCCTCGGACAGACCGCTCGAGGCCTTGATCACGATCGACTGCTTCTTGCCGGTGGCCTTGTCCTTGGCCGAGACATTCAGGATCCCGTTGGCGTCGATGTCGAAGCTGACCTCGATCTGCGGCACGCCGCGCGGCGCGGGCGGGATGTCGCCGAGGTCGAAGCGCCCCAGCGACTTGTTGGCCGAGGCCATCTCGCGTTCGCCCTGGAGGACGTGGACCGTCACCGCCGTCTGGCCGTCCTGTGCCGTGGAAAAGACCTGGGAGGCCTTGGTCGGGATGGTCGTGTTCTTCTCGATGAGCTTGGTCCTGACCCCGCCCAAGGTCTCGATCCCGAGCGACAGGGGTGTGACGTCGAGCAGTAACACGTCCTTGACCTCGCCCCCGAGCACCCCGGCCTGGATCGCGGCCCCCACGGCCACGGCCTCGTCGGGGTTGACGTCTTTGCGCGGCTCGCGGCCGAAGAGCGACTTGACCAGCTCCTGGACCTTCGGCATGCGGGTCTGGCCACCGACCAGGATCACCTCGCCGATATCCGAAGCCGAGAGTCCCGCGTCCGTGAGCGCGGTCTTGCAGGGCTCGACGGTGCGCATGATGATGTCCTCCACCAGCGCCTCGAGCTTGGCGCGCGTCAAGCGCACATTGAGGTGCTTGGGGCCGCTCGCGTCGGCGGTGATGTAGGGTAAATTGATGTCCGTCTGCTGGCTCGAAGACAGCTCGATCTTGGCCTTCTCGGCACCCTCTTTGAGGCGTTGCAGCGCCAGGGGGTCCTTGCGCAGATCGACGCCCTGATCCTTCTTGAACTCGTCGGCCAGGAAATCGATGATGCGGAGATCGAAGTCCTCGCCGCCCAGGAAGGTGTCCCCGTTGGTGGACAGCACCTCGAACTGGTGCTCGCCGTCGACCTCGGCAATTTCGATTATTGAAATATCGAAGGTGCCGCCGCCCAGATCGTAGACCGCGAGCTTGGCGTCGCCGCGCTTCTTGTCCATGCCATAGGCGAGCGCGGCCGCGGTGGGCTCGTTGATGATGCGCTTGACTTCGAGGCCCGCGATGCGTCCGGCATCCTTGGTGGCCTGGCGCTGGGAGTCGTTGAAGTAGGCCGGCACGGTGATGACCGCCTCCTTGACCTCTTCCCCGAGATAATCCTCGGCGGTCTTCTTCATCTTCATGAGGACGCGCGCCGAGACCTCCGGCGGGGCCATCTTCTTGCCGCCGGCCTCGACCCAGGCATCGCCGTTCTCGGCCCGCACGATCTTGTATGACACCATCGAGATGTCGCGCTGGACGATGTCCTCGTTATAGCGCCGTCCGATGAGGCGTTTCACGGCGAACAGGGTGTTGTGCGGGTTGGTGACCGCCTGGCGCTTGGCGGATTGACCGACCAGCACCTCGTTGTCCGGGGTGAAGGCCACGACGGAAGGCGTCGTGCGGCCACCTTCGCTGTTCTCGATGACCTTGGGCTTGCCGCCCTCCAGGACCGCGACACAGGAATTGGTGGTACCGAGGTCGATGCCGATGATCTTTCCCATTTGTCTAGTCTCCGCTCAGATGATTGCCTGGGTCAGGGAGAGAAATGGAGGCGCGTCTCATGATTTCAAGCCTCGAATGCAGCGGCCCCTCCGTCCTCGGCCGGACGCTGGGCGACGATCACCATCGCGGGTCGCAAGAGACGCCCGTTCAACACATAGCCCTTCTGGACAACCGTCAGCACCGTGCCCGGCGCGACCCCGGCGGATTCTTGCACGCTCATGGCTTGATGCAGCTCCGGATTGAAGGGCTCGCCGACCGGGTCGAGGCCCTGGACGCCGTGTTTCTCCAGGACCGCATCGAGCAATTTCAGGGTCAGTTCCATGCCCTCGCGCAGGGTCGCGGTGTCCGAGGATCCGGTGGCTGCCGCGAGCCCGAGGTCGAGGCTGTCTTTGACCGGCAGGAGATCGGTCAGGAAGCGCTCCAGGGCGTATTTGTGGGCGTTGGCGATCTCGCGGGTGGCGCGTTTCTGCACGTTATCGAGCTCGGCCCGCGCCCGCAGCACATCGTTCCGATACTCATCGGCCCTGGCATTGGCCGCGTCCAGGGCCGCCTGCAGCGCCTCGGGCAACTGGGCTTCCCCGTTCGCGGCCGTGCCGGCCGTTTCCTGAGACGAATCTTCTTGGGTCACCTTACCCCCCGTTCAAGTACTGATGGCCAAGGACGGATGGTCACCGGCGCCCCCCGCTCGGGACTCACCGCGGGAGCAGATGGGGATCAGTGCAGGGATTTCAAGGCCAGGCCCAGGGCCCTGGCGGCGAGATCGACGATAGGGATGACGCGCTCGTAGGGCATGCGCGTCGGACCGATGACACCGAGCACGCCGATCACCCGACCGTCGGCCGAATAGGTCGAGGTCACGAGGCTGCAGTCCTCGAAGAGCTCATAGCCCGATTCCTCGCCGATGAAGATCTGGATGCCCTCGGCGGTGAGGGCCTGGTCGAGCAGGTGTAGGATCACGCGCTTCTCGTTGAAGGCCTCGAACAGCTGCCGCAGCTTGCCCATGTCGGCCCAGGCCTCGATGCCCATGAGGTTGGTCTGGCCGGCCCACACGTAATCGTCGCCGGACTTCATGGCATCGAAGGTCTTGTCGGCCATCTCCACGACCGCCTGCATCATGTGGTTCATCTCCTCGCGGGCCATGCTCATCTCGGTCAGGATCTGGGTGCGCACCGCGTCCAGCGCCCGCCCGGCGAAGGCCTCATTGAGGTAATTCGCGGCCTCTGTCAGCTCGGCCGGGGAATAACGCCGCTCCGACTCTATGATACGGTTGTGGACCTCGTTTTGGTTCAAGACCAAGATGGCGAGCACCCGGTTCTCCGACAGGTTCAGGAACTCGACGTGGCGGAACGACCGGTGCTCGGTGCGCGGGGCCATGACCACCGCGGCGAAGCGGCTGATCTCCGAGAGCATGGTCGAGGTCTTTTCCAGGAGCCGCTGGACCCCCTCCGGCGCGGACAGGCCCTGGCACACGCGCTCGACCTCCATCACCGACAGCTCTCGGCATTGCAACAGGCTGCTGACGAACAAACGGAAGCCGCGGGTGGTGGGCACCCGGCCGGCCGAGGTGTGCGGGGCGCGGATGAGACCCATGTCCTCGAGGTCGGCCATGACGTTGCGGATCGTGGCCGGGCTCAAGTCCAGCTCCCCACCGAGCGCCAAGGTGCGCGATCCGACCGGCTGGCCGTCGCTGATGTAGCGCTCGACCAGGAGTCGGAACAGCTGCTGGGCGCGCGCCGACAACACGGCGCCTTTTTGCTCCGGGGCCATCGATTGCCTGATCAATCCGAGTCTGTGCCCGCTGCTTCCATTAGCTTCGCGCCACCGCTTCCTGCCGAGGGCGCGCGCCCCTGGCGACGCGCCGACGCAATGTAGCACCGCCCAACCCGGAGCGCAAAAGTCCAAGCGGGCCGGTAGCGCGGCTCGGGTCCCGGTGAGATCCCCCCTGTGAGACAGGCAGGTGACGTGATAAGTTTTCACCCTGGCGCGTGCGAGGCGCAACCTCGACGCCGAGACCCACGACCTTGCGCCCCAATATGCTTCGACCCACGATCTTTCGACCCACTATGTTCAGAAGGATTGGCCTGGTCGCCAAACCGGGGGATGCCCGCGTTGCCGCGACGCTCAGGGTCTTGATCGATCTCCTGACGCGCTTCGGGATCGAGGTCGGGCTCGACGAGCACTGTGTCACGCTCCTCGCCGGCGGCGGCGGACCATCACAGGCCCCGCTGGTGGGCGACGACTGCGATCTCGTGATCGCGGTCGGCGGTGACGGGACGCTGTTGCGGGCCGCGCATCTGATCTCGAGTTACGATGTGCGCCTCCTGGGCGTCAACATGGGCCACCTGGGATTTCTCGCCGACATCCCGCCGGAGGCGGTCGAGGAACGCCTTTCTGCCATCCTGTGCGGGGATTTCGTCGAAGAGAAACGCCTGATCCTGCGCGCTGTGGTCATGCGCGGCGGAGAGCCCGTGGAGCGCCGCGACGCCATCAACGATGTCGTCATCCACAAGTGGGGCATCGCCCGCCTCATCACCCTGGATACCTATGTGGATGGCGATTTCGTCCACAGCCAGCGCTCCGACGGCATCATCGTCTCCACCCCCACGGGCTCCACCGCCTACGCCCTGTCCTGCGGGGGACCCATCGTGCACCCGGCGCTCGATGCCCTGGTGATCGTGCCGCTGTGCCCACACAGCCTGAGCAACCGGCCGATCGTGGTGGGCGGGGACAGCCGCATCGAGATCGAGGTCAAGGCCCCCGAGCCGGATCAGGCGCGACTGATCTGTGACGGCGAGACCGGCGAGGTGCTGCGCCCCGGCGATCGCGTATTGATAGAAAAGGGCAAAGGCCGCGTGCGCCTGGTCCACCCCGCGGGGCATGACCACTTCGCGGCGCTGCGCGCCAAGCTGCAATGGGGTTAGCGTGCCGTCGGTGACTTAGCGCCGCGAGGGCCCGGTTGCTTAGGCATCTGCACATCGAGGATTTCGCCGTCGTGGAACGGCTCGACCTCGACCTCGGGCCGGGCATGACAGCGTTCACCGGCGAGACCGGCGCCGGCAAGTCCATCGTGGTCGATGCCCTGGGACTCGTGCTCGGCGACCGCGCCGATCCGGAGGTGGTCCGCAACGGTTGCCGCAAGTCCACCGTGTGCGCGATATTCGACCTGGCGCGGACGCAAGAAGCACTCTGCCTCCTCGAAGCCCAAGGGATCGCCGCGGAAGAGGGCGAGTGCATCGTCACGCGCCATGTGGAAGCGGACGGCCCGTCGCGGGCCTGGATCAACGGGGCGCCCGTCACCGCCCGCCTCCTGCAGACCTTGGGAGACGCCCTGGTCGATATCCACGGCCAGCAGGCCCACCAGTCGCTCTGCCGTCCGGAGGTGCAGCGCAAGGTGCTGGACGAGCTCGGCCAGTGCGCCGAGCCCCTGGCCGCCGTGCGCGCCCATCACCGGACCTGGAAACAGGCGCACGACGGCCTGTCCGTGCTCGCGGCCAGCACGGACCTCGATGTCGATCGCGAGCGCAATATTCTGCGTCACGAGGTCCAGGAGATCGAGGGGCTCGGTCTCGGGGACGGCGAGATGGACCGGTTGGAACGCGAGCATACCCGGCTCGCCCACCTGGCGCGCATCGCCGAGGGCTGCGAGCTGGCGCACGGCCTCCTGGGCGGGGGTAGCGGCGATCGAGACGGCCGGGACATCGCTGCCGAGTCCCTGCTCCACCGTGCCATCCGAGCCCTCAAGGGGCCTTTGAGCTTCGATGCCGAGCTGAAAGGGATCAGCGATCTCCTGGCGGAGGCCGCCGTCCAGGTGAGCGAGGCCGACCAGGCGCTCACCCGGTACCTCGACGGTATCGCGGCCGATCCGGGCGCGCTGGAACGCTTGGAGTCGCGTCTCGCGGCTATTCATGATCTCTTGCGCAAACATGGCCTCCGGGCGCAAGAGCTACCCGCACGCCTCTCTGAGCTACGGGCCCGATTCGAAGCCCTGGAGGGCCGCGCCGGGGAGATCGTCGCGCAGAAGACCCGCACGGCGCAGGCGCTCACGGCCTACCGCGAGGCCGCGCTCGTCTTGCACGCCCGCCGGGGACGGGCGGCGACCGAGTGGGGCGCCGCCATGACCCGCAACCTGCACGCGCTCGGCATGCCGGATGGGGCCTTCGAGATCACAGTGACGGCGGTCTCGGATGCCCCGCCGTCTCCCGCAGGTTTCGACCGCGTCGAATTCATGGTAACGGCCAACCCCGGCCAGGCGCCGCGCCCCTTGGGTAAGGTGGCCTCTGGCGGGGAGCTGTCCCGGATCAGCCTCGCGATCCAGGGGCTGCGAGCGAGCGATGCCGGAATCGCGACTCTCGTCTTCGACGAGGTGGATGCCGGGATCGGCGGTGCCGTCGCCGAGATCGTCGGGCGCCAGCTCCGGCGACTGGCTCGGGAACGCCAGGTACTCTGTGTGACCCACCTGCCGCAAGTGGCATCGCTGGCGCACCAGCACGTGCAGGTCGCCAAGAGCACTCGTGACGGGATGGCCGCGACCACGGCGCGGACCCTCGACCGGCGCGGGCGGGTCGAAGAGGTGGCACGCATGCTGGGCGGGGTCACCATCTCGCGACAGACCCTGAGGCATGCGGAAGAGATGCTGTCCCGGGCGGCGCGTTGAACCTATGCAGCCCGTTCCCGGTCGTGTGTCTGGCATTGGCCGCAGAGACCATAGAGGTACAAGGCATGGTCGGTGATCGAAAACCCATGCCGCCGCGCGATGTCGCGCTGCCGTCCCTCGATGATCTCGTCGATGAACTCCACGATGGCCCCACAGCGGATGCACACCAAGTGGTCGTGGTGGCCGCCCTGATTCAATTCGAAGACCGAGTGCCCGCCCTCGAAGTGGTGGCGGATCACGAGCCCCGCGCCCTCGAACTGCGTGAGGACGCGGTACACCGTGGCAAGCCCCACGTCCTCCCCGGCGTCGAGCAGGGCCTTGTAGACCTCTTCCGCGCTCAGGTGGCGCCGTTCGCAGCTCTCCAGGATGTGGAGGATGCGGATGCGCGGCAGGGTGGCCTTGAGGCCCGCCTTCTTGAGGTCTTGCGTCTCCACGTGCTATCCCGGTCCGGACCCCGCGGGAGGCCCATCAGAACCCGCGCCCCCGGCGCGTGGTTGCGGAGTATAGCCCAGTTCCCCCCGGCGTTACCCCTGGCGGCACGGCGGCGTTCTCTTCGATTGAACCTTTTTCGCTGCGGCGGGAAATGACCAATAGGCGAGTGCTCTGGCGCCCGCCGCTGGGCGCGCGGCACAGCCCCTCGTCCCCAGGCGGGCATGGACGTTCCCTTTGATAGTCTGCTAGGCTGTAAAAGGGGAGGTCTTGGACCCGATGCTGTTTCGGGAAAACAGTTTGTCAACGGTACTTCAACACTCGGGAGGTAACCATGCATCACTGCTCAGCCACAACCGGCCGGCGGGGCAACCGGGCCGCCATCGTTGCACTCGGTAGCCTGACGCTCCTCGGCATCTGGCCGGCCAGCCAAGCGGCACCCACGCGCTCGACCAACATCGCCCTGACGGGCAACGGCACCCAGCTCGTCAACGTCAACCACGAGGCCGACAGCGTGACGCTTTTCGACGTCAGGCGCGGAGGTCAGCGCCTCAGAAAACTCGCCGAGATCCCGGTGGGCCAGGAGCCCCATTGCGTGGCCGTGGACCCGCGCGGCGGGGACATCTTCGTCACCAACGGCGCCGATGGCACCGTGTCGGTGATCTCGCCGGCCACCCGCCGGGTCA
>JBQTJM010000178.1:0-5499 GCA_052387115.1 Gammaproteobacteria bacterium
ACCGTGCGGGAGCAGGCGCGCTCGATCTATTCGAAGGCCGGGCTCACCGGCCGCACCGCCCTGTCGGCGTTCTTCCTGGAGGACCTCCTCGCCCCCATCGAAGGGCTGGAATAGCCATGTTGACATAAGGGCCTTTCAGTCAGTCGAGGTAGAGCGTAAGAGTTGGCGTTCAAGCGCTGGCCTTTCAAATTTTCCATACCGTAGCGCCGGCGTCGGCAGGACCAGCAGGTTCAGGGAGGGTCGAAGTCGACAGGCCGCCGAGAATCACGATCGCCATCGGTCCTTCGATCTCGTGTCCCGCTTGAGAGCTACGGGTGGCAATCGGCAAGAGCCCCAAAGCCACCACCAGCACGGTCATCGAGATTGGAAGCAACCGCTCCGTTGCGCCGAACGGCCGGCCTCGGTCTCTATCCGTGTCAGTACACTGTGAACGACGGTAGCAACTTCTTTGCTGGTTGATAGCGTGATTCTCGGCATATTACAGGCGTCAATGTAACATTGAAAGTTTATGCGAATAACGAACGGTATACGCCTTGTAGCGTGGGTTGAAGCGGTCAAAGGCGGGTTGGTGCTCTTGGTCGGGTGCGGTTTTCTCGCACTCGTGCATCACGATGTCCACGCAATCGCCGAGCAATTGGTCAGGGAGTTCCATCTTAATCCTGCCAGCCGCTATCCTCAGATATTCGTCCACGCGGCGAGTGCGGCGACGGATGCTCGGCTTTGGTTCTTGGCCTTCGGCGCTTTGGGTTATGCGGCTATACGTTTCATTGAAGCCTATGGTCTTTGGCGTGAGCGACGCTGGGCCGAGTGGCTCGCCGTCGCCAGCGGAGGCCTCTACATACCCATTGAGCTTTACGAGCTATGGTTAGGGGTCACGTGGGCAAAGACCTGCGTGTTGGTTCTCAATACGCTGATTGTGGCATACCTAGGTTATGTATTAAGGGCGGAGTCCCAGCAATGAGACGGCGAAGATCGGGGGAATCACACTGCCCGCAACCAGCCGCCGCGTTTTCCCAAACGGCGCTCGGAGTGTCTCTTGCCCATCGTCCAGTGCCCTCCTGTCAGGCGTCGCGAGAATTGGACTGTTCCAGCAACCGCGTCAACAGCTCAATCTGCGTCTGCTGTTGTGCAACGAGAGTCACCAGATACTCCGAGTGCATCGCATCCATTTTCTCGTGCAGCGCCATGATCTCAATCTCGGCCTTCAGGTTCACCTCGTAGTCGTGGGTCGCCATCTGCCGGTCCTTCACCGCCAACCGGCTCTGGCTCATCATGATGATCGGCGCCTGGATCGCCGCCAGCATCGACAACATGAGATTGAGAATCCGGTTGGTCGAGCCCGCCTCCTCCCTTCGCAATGCCCGCCTTGAGGTGGCGCTCACCGGCCGGCACCGCGGCCTCGGTGAGGAGATCGACCTCGTGCTCGCCCTCGAGGAATGGGATCGCTTCGAATTCGCTGTCATCGGCTCGGCGTTCCGGGCAGAGCGTGCGTTCGGGGAGGCACACGACGAGTGGAGCTACGCGGCGTTCCTGGCCATGAACGTGGCCTCTTGAGCCCGGCCGCGACCTCCCGGATCACGGTCCCGTGCGGGCGGGACGTGCCCTACGTCATCCCGCCAAGGGGTGAAAACACCCATGACAGTGGGGCGATTCCACCTAGTGCATACCGCCAATGGACGGGCCCTCCTGCGCCGCGTAGAAATTCCGGACACCAGCGGCACGACCACCATCCAACCGTGGTGGCCGGCCGCTGGCCAGTCCTATTTCTTTACTACAGGAGAGCAATGATGGGAATCACGAGTAAGCACGAAGTGCGCGAAGCACCGGTAGGTTCTCGGTCGGTAGGTTCTCGGTATGGGACCCGCAAGGTGGCCGCGATCGGCGTCGCCATAGGCTGCGTGCTGTGTGCGGGAACCGCACTCGCGGGCGGCGATGGGCGTTTCTGCTCGGCCACGGCCAGCGCCCAGTTCAAAGCCTGCGGGAAGGAGGTCAAAGACGACTTTTTAGTGGCGCAGGCTAAGTGCATCAACGTCTCGGACCCGGAGGAGCGAGCAGCTTGCTCAGCCGAGGCCCAGACACAGCGCAGGGAGGGCCGGCAGCTCTGCGGCCAGCAGCGCACGGCCCGCAACGACCTCTGCGCGGCCCTCGGTGAGGATCGGTATGACCCGGACTTCGACCCGGCCGACTTCGACAGCGACTTCGGGAACCTAACGAATCCGAATCCCTACCGCCCCCTGGGGATCGGCAACCAATGGCAATACGCGGGTGGCGATGAAACGATCGTGATAGACGTGCTGGATAAGACCAAGCTGATTGATGGCGTGACCTGCATCGTGGTGCAGGACGCGGTCGAGAAGGACGGCGAGCTGATCGAAGACACTTTTGACAATCCAACTGACCAGGAGTAATCGAGATGAAGAAACACACAGCTAGGTTGCCGGTTCTTGGAATGACAATGGCCGCTCTTACGTTGGGGGCCGCTGCCCCGGCGACGGTCGGGGCCGCCGAATTCTCGGAGGCAGAGCTCTATTTCGAGCTCAATGACACCGACGGAGACTTGGGCATCCACTCTTCGATCGATGGCGGGGCCTATTCGAGGCTGACGATCACGGACCCGAAAGAACAGACGATCCTCAAAGTCAGACCCAAAGGGCGTCTGGCACGCCAGGGCCTGACCCAGTTGTTTTTTGAGAGCGCCGAACCGAAGTTCAACGAGCTGGATCCCGCAACGTTCTTTCGCCGGTTCCCGGAGGGGGCTTACGACATCAGGGCCAGGAGTCTTACAGGCGATGTGCTCAAGGCCACGGTGGAGCTCAGCCAGGTGCTGGCGGCCCCGGTAGCCGACATCACGGTGTCGGGCGTTCCGGCGGCGGCGAACTGCGACGCGGTCCCGCTCCCGTCGGTAAGCGAGCCCGTCCTCATCGACTGGGCTCCGGTGACCCAGTCGCATCCCACGATCGGCAAATCGGGACCCGTCGAAATCGTCGAATACCAGTTCTTCGTCGAGCGGGAGGGCGTCAAGCTCAGCGTCGAGCTTCCGCCCACGGTGACAGAGTTCCAGGTCCCATCGGACGTCATCGCCCTGGGCGATGAGTTCAAGTTCGAGATCATCGCCCGAACCGCCAGTAACAACAACACGGCGATCGAGAGCTGCTTTACCCTTCGGTAATCGACCTCGATCCCCTGACGCCCATCCTCTCCCGGTAGCGGGGGAGTCAGTTTCCGGTCCCCTCCCCTGCGGAGCGGGGGAGGGCGAGGGTGGGGGTCCGCAAAAAGCACGGACAGGGGAGGGAGTCCGGCTGAAATTAGGCGACCGGAGCCGTGACGGATTCCTGACCGACGCATGGCCCATGAGACTCCCAGGCGCGCTGCCGCGCGACTAGAATGGGCAGAGCGGCGCGGCCAACGTACCCCATGAGCTTCTTCCCCATCTTCCTTCAACTGCAGGATCGGCGCTGCCTGGTGGTGGGCGGCGGTGCGGTGGCGGCCCGCAAGGTGGGGCATCTCCTGCGCGCCGGCGCCCGCGTTACCGTCGTCGCGCCGGGCCTCTGCCCGGAGCTGACCGAACGACGCGACCTCGGGAAGATTGAGCACGAGGCACGGGCCTTCGCGCGACAGGACCTGGACGGCGCCTGGCTTTGCATCGCGGCGACCGATGACGCGGCCCAGAACGGCCAGGTGTCGGCG
Source organism: Gammaproteobacteria bacterium (assembly GCA_052387115.1). Classification (GTDB taxonomy): domain Bacteria; phylum Pseudomonadota; class Gammaproteobacteria; order JACCXJ01; family JACCXJ01; genus JACCXJ01. The sequence continues at coordinate 3,688 of JBQTJM010000178.1, forward strand.
CTGGCCCAGGAACGCCACATTCCCGTCAACGTCGTCGACGACCCCGGGCGCTGCACCTTCATCATGCCCTCGGTCGTGGACCGGACGCCCGTGCAGATCGCGATCTCGACCGGCGGCGCCTCGCCGGTCCTCGCACGCCTCCTGCGCGCCCGTCTCGAGACCCTGGTGCCGGCCGCCTACGGACGGCTGGCGGAGCTCATGGCCACGTTCCGCGACCGGGTCAAACAGCGTTTCCGCGAGGTCGGCACGCGCCGGCGGTTCTGGGAAACGGTCCTGCACGGGCCGGTGGCCGAGATGCTGTTCGCCGGCCGGGACCAGGCCGCCCTGGCCGCGCTCGAACGGGCGCTGGACGAGACGTCCGAGGCGCCGCCATCGCGCGGCGAGGTGTATCTGGTCGGCGCCGGCCCCGGCGATCCGGACCTCTTGACCTTCCGGGCGCTCCGGCTCATGCAGCAGGCCGACATCGTGCTCTACGATCGCCTGGTCGCCCCCGCCATCCTGGATCTGGTCCGCAAGGACGCGGAGCGCGTGCATGTCGGCAAGTCGCGGGACAAGCACCGGCTGGCCCAGAAGGCCATCAACGATCTGCTCGTGGATCTGGCGCTAGAGGGCAAGCGCGTGCTGCGGCTCAAGGGCGGGGACCCCTTCATCTTCGGGCGCGGCGGGGAGGAGATCGATACCCTGTCGGCGCGCGGGATCCCGTTCCAGGTGGTGCCCGGGATCACCGCCGCGTCGGGCTGCGCGGCCTATGCCGGGATCCCCCTGACCCACCGCGACTACGCGCACTCCTGCGTGTTCGTGACCGGGCATCTGGAGGACGGCTCCATGGACCTGAACTGGAACGTCCTGGTCCAGCCGCGTCAGACCGTGGCCGTGTACATGGGGCTCATGGGCCTACCGGTGCTGTGCCGCGAGCTCATCGCCCACGGGATGGCACCCGCGACCCCGGCGGCCCTGATCGAACAGGGCACCACCGCCCGCCAGCGCGTCTTTACCGGGACCCTGGGGGGGCTACCCGAGGTCGTGGCCAAGCAAGACGTCCATGCACCGACCTTGGTGATCGTGGGCGAGGTCGTGCGCCTGCACGAGAAGCTCGCCTGGTTCGCACCTGGGGACCCCCGCTAGCCCGCATTTCTTACCGTTGCCCATCGCGAGACGGCCCGCCAGACCGAGCGGATCGGCGGCCGCAGCAGGGTGGTGGTGAGGAATGCGGGCTAACCCCCACCCTCGCCCGGCCCTCGCCGCGCGGATCGGCCGCCGCCCGCACCACGCCGAGGCGCCGGTCCCACAGGACCGCCTGCATATTGCCGTAGGGCCCGCCGAGCTCTACGAGCGTATGCCCGCGGCTCCGCAAGCCGTCGCGCTCCCGTTCGTCCAGGGCCCCCGGTTCGTATTCCACCCGATCCGGGAGGTACTGGTGGTGGAAGCGCGGGCGCGATACCCAGTTATAGGGCCCGTTGCCCCGGGCGAATTCGAGCACGCCGAGCAGCACCATGCTGATGATCCGGCTGCCGCCCGGGGTACCGAGGATCGCCACGCGCTCCCGGGTCTCGATGAAGGTCGGCGTCATGCTGGAGAGCGGGCGCTTGCCGGGGGCGATGGCGTTGGCGCGACCGCCCACCAAACCATAGACATTGGGGACGTCCGGGCTCATGCTGAAGTCGTCCATCTCGTCGTTCAGCAAGACGCCGGTGCCGGGCACCATGAATCCCGAGCCGAAGGAATAATTGATGCTGAGCGTCGCCGCCACGCGGTTGCCGTCGACGTCGAGCACGGAGAAATGCGAGGTGTCGACCGCCTCGCGGCGCGGGG
>JBQTJM010000179.1:0-4197 GCA_052387115.1 Gammaproteobacteria bacterium
TCGGCCAAGGCAATTTCATCCATGCCCCGAGCCGGGCCACGGGTTCGGTGAGGGTGTCGAATCTCAGGCACCGCTATTGGCACGCCCGGCTCAGCGCTGTCCGGCGACCCCCGCTGGGCGCCTCCGGTGGCGAGGTCGGGTGCGTCCGCCGAAGGTCAGAAATAAATCGGTCCCCGCACGCTGCTGCTTCGATCGCTTCACGGCGGTTGAACTCCAGCGCCTCTTTAAAGGTAATCTGCAAGGTCTTGATTAATTCATCGCGCGAGGGCTCCTGACAATTGACTCCAGGAACCTCTTCGATCCAACCAATCCGCCAATCACCTGATTTCTTGACTACAGCGGTATACGTGTCTTGCATTCACAACCTCCCATATTGAACATCGGTCTTATTGGTTAGACTGCTCACCAAAGAGTTCTCCCTGTCGCTGGACCGAGGACCGGAGTTCGGGCCAGCGCTCGACGAACGCCGCCGCGGAGATGCGCCCGAGTTCGCTCGGCTCGATCTTGTTCAGACCCCCGCCGTACACACGACCCTCGCCGCGCAGCTCGTGGCCGCTGACTCGGCCGAAGAGTTCATGCACGTCGGCCGCGCGGCCGGGGTGTTTACGGAGCATGGCCCCGAGGCCGTTCAGCGGGTAGAGCATGAGATATAGATTCGTTCCGATGGCCTTCGATCGGTTGAGGATGAAGCGGAACGGCTGCTTCTCGTCTGCGCCGCGGCCCATGTATGTGCAGAGGAAAGCGGAGGGAGCGCGCTGCTCCTGCTTGTACCACGGGCTGCGCTTGCCGACGAGGTAGCCGTCCATAACGCCCTGCGCCGCAGCGGTTTGCAGGTACTCCCAGAGGGCCGGATGGCGCTGTTCGACAACATGCTCCGGGAGGTCGCAGTCGATGACGCACAGTTGGTGGTCGATGCGCGGGTAGCCGTCGTCGTCGCCTTCGATCACCGTGGTCTTGAGGTGCCGCGGGCTCGGCAGGATCGGGCGGAGATACTTTGCGGGGAGCCCGCGACGCTTGGCGTCGGCGCGGTCGAGCACGAAGAACTTGTTGCTGCCCGTTGCGATTCCGCGCTGGATGCGGAAAAAGTCAGAGAGTGTCGGGCCGTTGACGTCGCTGACGCTGTGCCGGTCGTTCCTGGCGTAGCTCGGATACACCGTCCACTTGCGGGACTCGCGCAAGCGTTCGAGCGGGATTCGGTCGCTGGCGTGCGGCTCGTTCATCGTGCCGCCGAACGTGAACTCGGCCTCGTGGCCTCGCGGCGGCGGAGCCTTTCTGAACACGAGAACGACCGACGACACCAGGGCATCGCCGAACTGAACACTGTCAGGATCGAACCGATGGGCGCGGATGAGCGTCACGCGATCCGTGAGGTAGCGCTTGAGGGCGGCGCCGTAGTTGACGTCCATGAACTCCGACGGGATGAGCCACGCGGCATAGCCGCCGTCCTCCATCCACGCCGTGGCGAGCAGGAGGAAGTAGACGTACAGACCGGCAAGGCCATTGACTTCGACTCCGGTCATCTCGTACGCGAGCCGTTGCAGGCGTTCCTTGTCCTCGCCGTTCATCTGATGGTGGCGGACGTAGGGTGGGTTGGCCAGGATGAGGTTGGGCGCGGGCGGCCGAGACGCATCGGAGACGACCCGAGTAAAGTCGCCGCGTACGACCTCAAGTGCGGTGTCGGACCACAGATCCCGGGCGGCCTCGCAGAAGGCCGGATCGAGTTCGACACCGACGGCGCTTCTGATACGCTTGGGGCCGAACACCGCGAGCGCCGCGGAGAAGAAGCTGCCGGAACCGATCGACGGATCGGCGAAGCGGACACCGCGCCTACGGTCGTCGATCAGGGAGTCCACGTACCGGGCGATGTCGATGGCGAGCGCGTTGGGCGTGGCGAACTGGCCGAGGCGATTCCGCTCGGCCGCGGACCTGTTTATATCGAGGGCCGCTTGAATTGTTTGGCGACGCGCTTCGGTCGAGTTGTCATGGTGCGCGTTCATGCCGGTCACAGCCCCAGCTTCGCAAGGTCGTCGATGCGATGCTCCCAGACCCAGTCGATGCCCTCCGCGGCCTCGTACCCCAAGTAGTCGCTGCCGAAGTAGCCGCAGAGGAACAGCACGTACCGTACACTCTCACCGTATGTCGCCTGGAGCTGGTGGACCTTCGTCGCCTCTTCCTTGCGACGTTTGTTCGTGTTGGTGAAGTCGCCGGCCGATTTCGCCTCGATGAGGATGGGCAGCCGATCCTTTCGCGGTTGAGTTGGACGACGACGTCAGCTGGTATGTTGACTTTGACCGTCGTTCCGACCGCCAGATTCATGCGGAAGCTGTACGTAGCCGGCTCCATCTCGGTCAGCGGCTTCCCCGCGGAGTGGGCCTGCTTCCGATACCCGCGTTTGTCGAGATAGTCGCCGATCATAGCAAGTTGCCGTTGCTCCTGAGCATTGCGGACGATCGGGTTCGCGACGGCACTGCACAGTCGGTCGGCGACAATCGTTGATGCTCTGTCGCGCTCATGGTCGGTCGGGTCTTCCGCCGTGTCCAGCCCACGGAAAGATGTCGCGGTCCAGAAGCTTGGTCAGCACGCGGCAGACTTTGGTCAAGTTCTCTTCGAGCAGTTCGGCCTTCATCCGTGAGGCCAACTTTCCTTCCTCCATGCTGCCGATGAGCGACTTGTTCGCGCCTGCAAGCCCGACCAGCCGGTCCACCGCCAGCGGCGGGGCCGTACACATTCGGAGCGTTGAGAGCGCGGTCGGATTCGCTCGGAGCGTCGCGACATCAAGACTCCGCAGATCGCGTGAGGCCAGGAGGGCGGCCTTGACGTGCTCGGTAGTCTTTATGCGCGTCGAGCGGAACGCCTCGGGCGCGAACCTCATGAACCACTGGTTGAACTGGTCAACAGAGGCCGCAATATCAGCCTTCCAGAGATGCGGCCTGTCGGCGTTGATCCGTCGAGGCTTCATGAGATTCCGTTGTGGCGGCTACGTCCTGTCCTCGTCGGTCACCCCCCGGGGCGGCTAACGTCTCGAATAGCCGGACGGAAAAAGCGCAGCTTTGTGACGGTCGGGGTGATTGATGAGTTAGCGTTCACGTCAGTTGCGATGCAACTCCAATGAATTTGTTGATTTCAATCGTTGCCTTCCAGTCTTGTTGGCCTTTGGTTCCATAGAGATGGACAAACTGAGTGAGCGCCATTCCCTTTCGTGGTGTTTGAGACACGTAGTGAAAGTTGACTGAAATGCAGTGAACGAGTTTGTTGCATGCCTCCCGGAAATTGAGAACCGATTCTTTTTCGCTTGAGGTATAGGAATTTCAAAGGCCCTTTTTCGATGAGAGGAAGAGTAGCGATGGACCTGTGGGTTGTCAATGACACGATCCGTCGGTCCAGGATGTGGGATGTTCCGGGCCCTTCCGCGGTCCGAGGTGCCCGGATCCGGGGGCGTTTTGGTCTCTCGGGCGAGTGTCGGCCAAAGGAGGCTGTCGGCTCAGGGAGTGGAACCGGATGGGAGGGGGTCGCGGGCTGGGCTCAGGCCATTGGGAATCGGTCTAATGACCGCGCGGGCGATCGGGGCGGTGCCCGGGCGGGCAAGCCGAGGTGGGCGAGGATCTTCGCAATGACGGGGGGATGTTCGATGGCGGCGATGATCGTCAAGGGGCCGCCGCAATGGGGGCAGTGTTCCAGGTCGATCGCGAACACCCGCTTGAGCAACCGGGCCCAGCTCAGGCGGGCGGGCGCCGCGGGAGGGAGCGCCTCGGCCTGGTCCGCTGAGGGGGTATGGGCGTTGAGCGGCACGGTCGGAGGCACAGGGACGCCTGCTGGGCGCCCCGAGGATGGAATGATCTCGGGGCGGAGCCTCGCGTTCGGTGCGAGCACGCCATGGAAGCGGATCAGATGCAAGCGTGGGCGGGGGACAAGCGCGGCCAGGCGTTGCATAAACTCCAGCGGTGACATCACGACATGGGTGGTCCCGTCGTGGTAGGGGCTCTTGAGTTGCAGCACGACATCGCCGGCACCGTTCCGCGTCAGGCGTTCGTTGGCGATGGCGGGGCGGGTGATGTAGCGGCACAGGTGCTCCAGCTTCTTGCGCTGATCGGCGTCGCAGCACACCTCGGCGTGGAGGCTGAAGCCCTGCGCGTTGACGCAGCGTTGTTGAGTGGGTGGCGCCGCTTGGCTCGGGACGGTTTGTAAGGTCAGCACTTT
>JBQTJM010000180.1:0-29543 GCA_052387115.1 Gammaproteobacteria bacterium
GCCATGGCACAAAAAATCCCACCAATGCCGGGCTTTACATGGGTTCTTGAGACTTGGTGAGACGGGGTGAAGCGCAGCGTTTTGGCTTACACCTTGAAGCGGAAGTGCATGACGTCGCCGTCGCGAACCCGGTAGTCCTTGCCTTCCAGGCGCCACTTGCCGGCGTCCTTGGCGCCTTGCTCGCCGCGACCGGCGATGTAGTCGTGGTAGCCGATGACCTCGGCGCGAATGAAGCCGCGCTGGAAATCGGTGTGGATCACGCCGGCCGCTTCGGGCGCCGTGGCGCCGATGCACGCCGTCCAGGCGCGCACCTCCTTGGGTCCGGCGGTAAAAAAGGTCTGCAAGCCGAGGAGGGCGTAGCCAGCCTTGATGAGACGCGCGAGCCCGGTCTCCTTGACGCCCAGGGCCTCCAGGTACTCGCGGCGTTCGCCGTCCTCGAGCTCGGCGAGCGCGGCCTCCAGCGCGGCGCAGACCATGAGGCTCGCCGCTCCTTCGCGCTCCGCGAGAAGCGCGAGCTCGTCGGTCCAAAGGTTCCCACCGAGCCCCTGCTCGGTGACGTTCGCGACATACAGGGTGGGCTTGAGGCAGAGGAGATGCAGCGCTGCGAGCACGGCGCGCTCCGCCTCGGTGAAGGCCAGGGAGCGGAGGTTCCCGCCGGTGTCGAGGCACTGCAGGGTCTTGTCGAGCGCCGCACGGGCGACCAGCGTCTGTTTGTCACCGGCCTTTTCCCGCTTGCCGACGCGCTCGAGCGCCCGCTCCACCGTCTCGAGGTCCGCGAGCGCCAACTCGGTCTGGATGGTCTCGATATCCGACAGGGGATGCACGCGTCCCGCGACGTGTACGATGCGCTCGTGCTCGAAACAGCGCACCACGTGTGCGATGGCCTGGGTCTCGCGGATGTGGGCGAGGAACTTGTTTCCGAGACCCTCGCCCTTGGAGGCCCCGGCGACGAGACCGGCGATATCGACGAAGGTCATGGCCGCCGGCACGATGCGCTCGGGCTTCGCGATCTCCGCGAGCGGCCCGAGGCGCGGGTCCGGCACCGGCACCACGCCCAGGTTGGGGTCCACGGTGCAGAACGGATAATTCGAGGCAGCGACCGCGGCCCGTGTCAGGGCATTGAAGAGCGTGGACTTGCCGACATTCGGCAGACCGACGATGCCGCAGCGAAAACCCATCCCCGCGTGGTCCCCCAATCCGAAGAAGCTCGCCCTAACTACTCCGCGGCGGGCGCCTCGGGGGCGCGGCGGTGCAGGTGGTTCATCACCGGCTCCAGGTCCCCGTCCAGGATGCGCGGGAGGTGCTCGATGGCGGCATCGATGGCCGCCTCGATGGCCAGGCGTTCGTGCGAGGGTGGCGAGGACAGCACGTAGGGGGTGACCAACTCGCGTACCCCGGGATGGCCGATCCCGAGTCGCAGGCGGGCGAATCCGGGGTCGCCGAGATGGGCGATGATGTCGCGGATCCCGTTGTGCCCGCCGGCCCCGCCGCCGCGCTTCAGGCGCACCGCACCCGGTGGCAGATCGAGCTCATCGTAGACCACCAGGATAGAGGCGGCCGGGATGCGGTAATAACCCGCCAGGGTCGCGACGCTTTGGCCGCTGCGGTTCATGAAGGTGGTCGGCTGGAGCACGAAGCAGCTCTGTCCGGCGTTCTCCAACCGTCCGACCCGCCCGGCAAACTTACCTTCCTGCCGGAGGGCGACGCGCAGGCGCGTGAGGAACCAACTGCCGGCGTTGTGACGGTTCGCGGCGTATTCGGGTCCGGGGTTGCCGAGGCCGACGATGAGCTCGATGCGCCCGCGTGTCCCGGTCTCGTCCGGCACGCGTTCAGCGACCGCGCCACCCGCCACCGCATGGCACCGAAAGCCGCCCCATCAGCTCGGCTTCTGCTCGCCGCCGGCCGCCGCGGCGGCCTCGGCGGCCTCGCCTTCGGCCTGCTCGACGACTCTTGGGAGGTGCACCGAAACGACCGCCTGTGCCGCATCTCCACCATGCACCAAGGCGGCCGCCTGCACGCCTTCGGGAAGGTCGAGATCGGAGAGGTGCAAGGTGGTCCCGATGGTGACGGGCGCGAGGTCCACTGCGATGTATTCCGGCAGGTCCTTCGGGAGGCACACCACCTCGACCTCCGTCATCAGATGGCTCACGATCCCACCCGCCTGTTTGACAGCGACGCACTTGTCCTCGTTGATGAAGTGGATGGGGACGCGCATGGTGAGCCGCTCGTGCTCGTCGATGCGCAGGAAATCGAGATGCAGGATCTGCGGTTTATAGGCGTGCCGGTGCAGATCCTTGAGCACTACCTTTTCAGGACCGCTTTCCAGCTTGAGGGTCAAGATATGGGAATAGAACGCCTCATGATCGAGGTGCCGGCGCACCTCCTCGTGCTCCAGAGACAGCGATAAGGGCGCCTTGCCGGACCCATACAGTACGGCGGGGACCTGGCCCTGGCGCCTGAGTCGGCGGCATCGGCCTTTTCCTGTTTGATCGCGCAATGCGGCGGCCAGTTCGAATGGTTTCACGGTATTCCTCCTGTGTTAAACGATCATGCTGTCCGCCGAGATCTGTCACAAGGGCGACTGGCTGGCGACGTTTGTCTTCGCGAGCGCTCAGAGTTTGCGAAAAAATCGCGGAGTAGATCCTGACACAGCCATTGTTATACGACAGATTTAGAGGTCCCTGCGGGCGAGTGCGTTCCCAGCCCCCCCTGCGGAGCGGGGGAGTGAGTTCCGGATCCCCTCCCCTGCGGAGCGGGGGAGGGCTAGGGAGGGGGTAAACGACGCCGCGCCGGCACAGGGGCTTTGTCATCCCGCCTCGGCCGGTCCCCCACCCCCGCCCTCCCCCGTCCGCAGGCGGACAGGGGAGGGAGTGCCCCGCCCCCTGCCCTTCGAAGGAAGTCATTGCGGCTGTAGTTGAAATGAAAAACCGCTACCCGAGAAATCGTGACATATCGCGGATTTGTTCGGTATTGACTCGACAATGGCGTATGCCGCCAGTTCCCCCCCGCCGTCGCGTTGTGCGAAACGACGGCGAATGGTCGAGCCAATGCCGGGAGGTCGAAGGCCTGGCTTTACTCTTGTACCAGCGTGATAGGGACCAACCACTGATGTGCATCATCGGTAACCCCACGTGAGGTTGATCGCAATAAAACGACAGAGATGGCGTCCCCTTCCTCAAACCTCTCCTTGCCTTGTGTCGCTGCAAGGATTTCAAATTGCTGGGCACTGCCGCCGATACAGGTGATACGGGTGCGGCCCTCTGCCCGGGCCCCAGTTGTACGTTGCGTTACCGTCACTCGTATGTAATCCTTCTGCCCCGTAGTGCACTCAACAGGGAATGTTACATTGAAAAGACGACCTTCTACGATGAGAAGACGCCCGGCATCAGCCAAAAACCCGGCAATTTCGACCCCATTATGCGTTACCCCCCCATAGACAGAAGGTGCAAAGGTTAGAACCACAAGAGTCAATAAAATATTAGTCCTTTCAAGGTGTTTCATGTGTTTGTTGGCCGGTTTGATAGACATGAGAGATCTCCATAATAGGGTTAAGTGGCGATTCCGCCACCAGATGAGTGAGCTTACATCTCCATAAGCCCCGGCCCGTCCGTGCAGCGTAGTGGGCAGCCCGAAGTGCTTCGTATCGTTAGGTGCTGGGCAGCGCCAAGCTCATGTCCATCCTACATCGGTTTACGCCTACCGGCAACATGATTGACCCACCACTAATAGGACCTCGGACCCGTCCCACGGGCCGGGCACCCCTCCCAGCCCGGCCCGCGCCCAGCGGGTCCAGCGCTGCACGTACCGACCAAGCCGGGAGGAGGAGTCGAACGTCTCCCCCGGCTCTTGCTCATAAAGCTGGCGGGCACGGGCAACGAAGTTGTTCATGCTCTGGCGGGCCATGCTCAAGCCGCCCGGCCCGAAGTGATAGCCTAAGAAGTCAAACCCCCGGTCGATCTTCCCGATGAAGGTCTTGTCGGGATGCTTTGCGAGGCCGAGGGTCGCGAACACCCGGTTCAGCACCTTGACCGCTCGGCGGAGCTTCCAGCGGCTCGGCGCCAGCACCAGGACGTCGTCCATGAAACGCAGGAAGAAGAGTCCCAGCCGCTCGAGCTCTTGGTCGAGCTCGCGCAAGAAGAATGCGCCGATCACCGGACTCAAGGCCGCGCCGAGCGAAATTCCCCTGCGGTAGTCGTGGAACAGCCCTCCCCGCTCGGAGGTTCGCATGAGGTACTGCGCGAGGAGGTTCAGGACGAAGCGGTCCTTGATCACCCTCGCCAGGCGATCGAGCAGCAGAGGATGATCGATGGAGTCGTAGTAGAGGCGGACGTCGGTCTTCAGCACGAAGCGGTTCTCCTTGAGATGGGCGAGCACGCGGCGCACCGCCCCTTTGGCGCCGCCGTGCCCCTTCAGGTGGCAGCACCGCCGGGAGAGGGGCAGGCGCTTCCCCAGCACCAGGGCAAGGCACTTCAAGACCAGCGCATCGGCCGCCGACCACAGGTCGATCTCCTCACCGCCCTTGATCGTGACCCGGGAGAGGAGGTCGAACCGATAGCGGCCCTCCAGGATCTCCGCCCGGATCCGCTCTCGCTCCTCGGCCCACTTCCATCGCAAGGACCACACGTCGGCGGAAGCGGGCCATCCGCTGCGATTCTCGCAGAGCCAGCGGTAGGCCCCGTCGAGGACGTCGTCGGTGACGAGGTCGCTCGCGCGGACCGTGGCGGGGGTCCCGATCATCGGCCGGCTCTCATACGATTTCTCCATAAATGGGCTGAGCCTACGAAGCCCATCGGTCGCGACCGATGCGCCTCCTAAGGTCGGTACATCCTACGCCAGCTCCGCCCCGGGCGCGATGGTGTCGAGGTCTGGGACATGCAGCCCGGTCTACCGCGTAGAACTCCGCAACCACTTGCCGCGGTCGGGTGTAGCGGGTTGGTTAGGCCGTATCCGCCTCAATTACTGCGATCAATCGCTCCCGCGCCGCTTCGGGTAATTCCAAGACCATGAACCGATCCGCCGGGTAGAGGTAATCCTCGCCCGACTCGTCGATTACCCGCAGGCAGCCCACCTGCGCCGCTTTCACATCCGCCACAAAGCGATACACCTTGCAGACCTCTAAATCTTCGTACCCTGCGTTCGCAATGCAGACGGCAAAGCTGATTTTCGTTTCTTTCTTCTCCATTGGCTTTAGTCCAAGACGTGTTTGACCTTCATCTTTCGCCGCCCAATCCCGTGGGCTTCGTACCAGTGCAGTTCCGCTTGGCGGATCTCTCCGTTGGGAAACCGGACTCGCCCCACCCCCTTCAGCTTTCTCCAGCGACGGCCACCAAACTGCGCCTTCAATCTCTTCCGCTCCCGGATCGACAGGTTGACAGCGATCACCTCTATGTGCGTCACCTCGCCGAGCAGCTCGAAGTCATCCGCCATGACTCTCAGCGCAACAACGGGCCACCTCTGGCTCAATCGCGGCCCAAAGGGCTTGTGCCCTTAACACAGGACCTCAGGGGGGTACGCGGCATGTTTCCATGCGAATTGTCGAGGCTATTGCCGGAAGGTCGATCGCCTGGCTTTACTCTTTGACCAGCGTGATATTGACCAACCACTGATGCGCATCATCGGTATTCCCACGTTTGATTGTGCGCGCTACAGCGACAACGGTGGCGGCCCCTTCCTCAAAGATCTCCTTGCCTTGGGTCGCTGCATGGACTTCCCATTGCTGTCTGACGCCAATGCCTTCGCAGATGATGCGTGTGCTCGGCCCAGGTCCCGGTTGTCCGCTGCGTTACCGTCAAATGTATATAAGCCGATTGCCCCGTAGGTGTCCCATGCTGCGGCGCCGGTCTGCACGGCATGCTGCATGATGCGGGGATTGGTCAGGTGCCCTCAATTTTAAATAGGTTTGCCTAGAATTTTTTCACAGGCCCTTCAGTCCATGAACATGGAGCTCAGCGACTCCCCGGAGCAGATCCGGCGTATGCTCTCCGCGAGCAGGGCGGCGACGCTGAGCTGTCGGATGCGAGGACAGGCGCGCGCATCGGGGAGCAAGGGGACGGTATCGGTGACCACCAGCTCGTCCAGATCGGACTCGATGATGCGCGACACCGCATGCCCGGACAACACCGGGTGGGTGCAATACGCGAGCACGCTGGCCGCGCCGTGTTCCTTGAGGGCGCGGGCGGCCTCACACAAGGTACCCGCGGTATCGACCAGGTCATCGACGATGATGCAGGTCTGGTCCCGGACGTCGCCGATGATATTCATGACGCGGGCCTCGTTGGGGTTCGGCCGGCGTTTGTCGATGATGGCGAGATCGGCGTCGTCCAGGCGCTTGGCGAGCGCGCGGGCGCGCACCACCCCGCCGACATCGGGAGAGACCACCATCACATTGGGATGCTCGTGCTTCCATATATCGCCCAGCAGCACCGGCGAGGCATAGACATTGTCGAGAGGGATATCGTAAAAACCCTGGATCTGCTCGGAATGCAGATCGATAGTCAGCACCCGGTCGGCCCCGACCCCGGCGATCATATTGGCCACCAGCTTGGCGGTGATGGGCACGCGCACCGAGCGTGGCCGGCGGTCCTGACGTGCATAGCCCATGTAGGGGATGACGGCCGTGATCCGATAGGACGAGGCACGCCGGAGCGCGTCCACCATCACCAGGAGCTCCATCAGGTTTTCATTGGTCGGGGCAGAGGTCGGCTGGACCACGAACACGTCCCGGCCGCGCACGTTCTCGCCGATCTCGACCATCACCTCGCCATCGCTGAAGCGATCCACGGTGGCCTTGCCGAGCGGGATCTGGAGGTGGTTGGCGACCGCCTCCGCCAGCGGGGGGTTGGCGTTACCGGTAAAGAGCATCAGATCATCTAATGACACGGCTCCCCCTGCTACCTGCCTCATCTGGCTGGGGTGCCAGGATTCGAACCTGGGAATGCGGGGATCAAAACCCCGTGCCTTACCGCTTGGCTACACCCCAATCGTCAACCTCTCGCGTGCGAGGTGTTCGAGCCGCGAGTCGATCCCCTCACCCTACTCCCCGAGGGAGAGGGAGAAAAGACAGTGCCTCTCCCGGAAGGAGAGGGGATCTAAGGGGGCGATTAATGACCGTGGCCATTATAGAGCCGCGAGCCGATCCAACAAGGGAGATCGGTTGCGCCCCTGGGCCACGAAGCCGTCCCAGCGCCGCGGCAGCTCGGTGAGGACGGCTCGCGCCTCGGCCTCGCTCGGGAAGGCCGCGAACACAGAGCTCCCGGTGCCGGTCAGCCGGGGGTGCGCCCGTTCACCGAGCCAGTCCAGGGCGGCGGCGATCGCCGGGTAGCGCGCCCGCACCACCGGCTCGCAGTCGTTGTGGCCCTCGCCAGCTAGAAAGCGGGCGATTGTGATGGGAGACGTATGGCGTGTCAAATCCGGGTCGTTGAAGACCGCGGCGGTCGAAACCTCGGTATCCGGACGGATCAGAAGGTACCAGGGCTCATTCAGGGAGATGGGGGTGAAGCGCTCGCCGATCCCTTCGGCCCAGGTCGCCTGCCCGTGTATGAAGATTGGGACATCGGCCCCCAGCCGGCGTCCGATCGCCTGGAGCTCCGGGGAAGACAGGCCGGCACCCCACAGGTGGTCGAGGGCCACGAGGGTGGTCGCGGCGTCGGAGCTGCCGCCGCCCAGTCCGGCCCCGATCGGGATGCGCTTAGCGACACCGATGTCGGCGCCGAGGCGGCTCCCGGTGTGCGACTGGAGCAGGCGGGCGGCCCGGACGACGAGATCGTCCGCGGGGGCGACGCCGGGGACGTCCGTCATGCGCCGCACCTCGCCGTCCTCCCGGAGCTCGAAAGACAAGGTGTCGCCGAGCCCCACGAACTGGAACACGGTCTGAAGCTCATGGTAGCCATCGGCGCGGCGGCCGAGGATGTGGAGGAAAAGATTGACCTTGGCGGGCGCCGGCCAGCCTGGCGGCGATGCCACTAGCCGGACGCCCAGCGCTGCACGACGATGCGGACCTGGAAGCGATCGGTACGCAGGAAGAGCTTGGAGGGCAGAGCAAGGCCATCGCGGGCCGCGTAGCCGAGCACGCGGATCCGCCAGCCGGATTGCTCGAGCTCGGTCATTCGGCCTCGATCATCGACCGTCATGGCAGCGACCGGTGCGCGCGGCGCGGGGATCCCGCGCACCCAGTAACGCAGCCCGAACACCGGCAGGGTCCAGCCGAGCTGGGCAAGGAGGAGACTCTCGGGGTCCTCGGCGGTCAGGGTACGCCGGTCCGGGGTACGCATCACGACCTGGTTCGGGTCACCGTCCAACCCGTAGCTCCCCTGACCCAGCGGCGCGACGACGCGCAGCGAGTAGCGCTCCTCGTTCTGGGTCCAATAAAGCGCGGCGTGCCAGCCCTCCTCGGGTGTCGCCAGCGCCACCCGCCCGGCGAGATACCAGTCTTGGACTCTCGCCACGCGCTCGCGGTGCAGGGTCCACAGCGCATCGCGACCCGCGCCCGCCAAGGGCTCGCCGGGCGGTGGTGTGGAGGTGGCGCAGCCGGCCGCCAGGAGGGCGAGCCCGAGCGCCGCGGAGCGCATCACGGGGACAGGCGTTGCATGGCGTCCAGGATTTTGCGGTCCCCCGGTGCCGACTGCAGGGCACCCTCCCAGACCATGCGCGCCCCTTTCCGATCACCCCGGAGCCACAGGACCTCGCCCAGGTGCGCCGCGACCTCGGGGTCGTTGCGGAGCTTGAGCGCACGCCGCAGATAGCCCTCGGCCTCGTCCAGCCGACCCATCCGATAGAGCACCCAGCCCAGGCTGTCGAGGACGTAGTAATCGTTCGGGCTCAATTCGTAGGCACGCTTGATGAGAGCGTAGGCCTCCGGGTAACGGGTCGTTTGATCGGCCAGGGAGTACCCCAGCGCGTTCAGCGCCTGGGAATTATCGGGTTCGCGCTCCAGGATGTGCTTGAGATCGCGCTCCAGGATATCCAGTCTCCCCAACTTCTCGGCCAGCATGGCGCGGCTGTACAAGAGGTCGCTGTTGAAACCCCCTTCGAGCGCGCGGTCGTAGACGCCCATGGCCTCCAGGTACTTGCCTTCCTGGCTCAGGACCTCGCCTTCGACCCGCGTGAGCCGCGTCTTCTGATCGGGCGTGGCCGGCGCGATGCCGTGGAGCTGTTCCCGTGCCGCGGAGAACTTCTTCTGCTTCATCATGGTGAGCGCCATGCTGAGCTGAGCATCGAAGTGGTTGTCGCCTTCCCCGACCGAGGAGTACCACTTGAGCGCCTGGTCGTAGTCCTTGCGGGTATCCGCGAGCTGACCGAGGTAATAGCTCGCCTCGTCGGCATACTCCTCGCCGCTCACGAGGTGCCGGAAATGCCTCTCCGCGCTCTCCAGCGATTGGGTCTGAAGGTGCAGGATCCCGAGGGCGAAGCGCACCTCGGCATTGTCCGGCTGCATCTTCGCGAGGATCTCGAACTGTTCCTTGGCGTCATCGAAACGTCGCTGATCGGCCAACAGCCGCGCGTAGGCCGTGCGCAGATCGAAGTCCTGCGGGTCCTTTTCGATCTGCCCTTCGAGCCACGCCAACGCGCCCTCGGTGTCGCCCTGCTTCTGGCGGATCCCGACATAGGTCATGGCCATCGGGGTGGTCGGGGCGCCGCGCGAGAGGATCTGCTCCATGGCCTGACGGGCGGCCGGGAGCTGATCGGTCTTGATCGCAAGCAAGGCATACGCGAACAGGGCATCGGGGTCGTCCTGATGGGCGGCGACCAGGCGCCGCATGACCTCCAGGGCCGCCTGCTTGTCGCCTTCGTTGCCGAGGAAGCTCGCGATCATCTTGAGGCCCTGTCCGGCGCCCTCCTTGGATGCGCTCATCACGAGCTCGAGGTGATGCAGGGCCTCGTCGACCTCGCCGCTGCGGATCAGGAGTGCCGCTAGTACCTGGCGGGCCTCGAGGTCGGTGGGGGCGCGCTGCACCCAGAGCTCCGCAGCTTCGCGCGCCTCGGCATTGCGTTTCGCGAACACGGCGATGCCGGTGGCGCGCTCGGCGATGCGGGCGTCCGGGACCCGGCGCGCCAGATCGAGGTAGGTATCGAGGGCCAGCTCGACCTGGCCGCGCTGGCCGGCGAACTCGGCTACCAGGAGCTTGTAGAGGATGTCTTCAGTCAGTTCGACCCGCGGTGGCTGTTCGACCTGCGGTGCCTGTTCGACCTGCGGTGCTTGGGCCGCGTGGGCCGCCGGCGACGCTCGATCCGCCTGGGCGGGCGGCGCGGTATCGAGCGTGCTCTTTGTGCCGACACAGCCCCCAAGGAACAAGGTGGCCAAGAGCACCAAGGCGGGGAACACGGACATTGCGGGTCCCTTATCGATCTCTTGGGTATCGACCTCTGGCACATCGAGCCCGGAGGGGTGTGACGGCGACATCGCTCGGCGGGATGAACGGGAAGGATGATGGACGCGCACGGATAGGCTGCCGGCACCCAGAGGGGAAGCTAGCAGTATACGCCAGTTCACCGGCTGCTTCGATCCCCTTGTTGTTTTATCTCCGCCTGGCCCTGCCTGGGGGCGAATCCGACCGCCGAATGGTCGAACGCCTAACGGTCGAACACCCAATGGCCGAACGCACCTGCGCCGGTGCTTGTATTCAGGGGGGGCATCCCGCAAAATCCCTTGTGCCGGCCGGGGGTTCTGACCCAATCCGGCTCGCCGAGAGTCCCACCCTCCCATGTCGTTACTGGTCGTCGGCGTCAATCACCGGACCGCGCCGGTATCCCTGCGCGAGAAGGTCTTCTTCGATGCGAACCGGCTCCCCGACGCCTTGCGTGATCTGCGCGGCACGGACGGAGTCCATGAGGCTGTCATCGTCTCGACCTGTAATCGCACCGAGATCTATTGCAGTCAATTCGATTCGGACCTCGATCGGCCGGTGCGCTGGCTGGCCCGGCAACAGGGCCTGTGCGAGACCGATCTGAACCCCTATCTGTTCGGTCTCTCGGAAGGAGAGGGCGTGCGGCACCTCTTGAGGGTGGCCTGCGGGCTCGACTCCATGGTCCTCGGTGAGCCACAGATCCTCGGCCAGATCAAGGACGCCTACCGCACTGCCGTGGCGCACCGCACCCTCGGCAGGTTGCTCAACCGGTTGTTCCAGCATGCCTTCCAGGTGGCCAAGAAGGTGCGGACCGACACCGCCATCGGCACCAGCCCGGTCTCGGTGGCGTTCGCGGCCGTGCGCCTCGCCGAGCAGATCTTCGGTGATCTCGGGCGCCACACGGCGCTGCTCATCGGCGCCGGCGACACCATCGCCCTGGTCGCCCAGCACCTCCACGAGCGCGGCACGCAGCGCATGATCGTCGCCAACCGCACCCTGGAGCGGGCGCACTGTCTCGCGGCCCCGCTCGGTGGCTACGCGATCCCGCTCTCGCAGGTCGGAAACCACCTGGAAGAGGCGGACATCGTGGTCACGGCTACCTCGAGCGCCGTCCCGATCCTGGACCGGGCCTTGGTCGAGCGAGCCTTGCGGGCGCGCAAACGCCGCCCGATGTTCCTGGTCGATATCGCCATCCCGCGCGATATCGACCCGGCCGTGGGGAGCCTCTCCGATGTGTATCTCTACACCGTCGATGACCTCGAATCGGTGATCCAGGACAACCTGCACTCCCGGCAGATCGCCGCGCGGCAGGCCGACGAGATCATCGCGTCCCAGGTCCATTGCTACATGGACTGGGTGGGATCGCTGGACGCGGTAGCGGTGATCCGGGCCATCCGCGCGCGGGCGGATTCGCGGCGTGAGCGTGTGCTGGTGGCGGCACGGCGGCGCCTGGCGCTCGGAGACGATCCCAAAGACGTACTCGAGCAACTGGCCCGCCGCCTGACCAACACCCTGATCCACCCGCCGAGCGCCAAGCTCCGGGCGGCCGACCAAACCGATCGGGAAGCGCTCATCAAGGCCGCGCGCGATCTGTTCGGCGTGGACTAGCGGGCGATGTCGGGGATGAAGGTCACGATCGCGTCCTGCACCGGGGGAGGGCCGATGGA
Organism: Gammaproteobacteria bacterium; assembly: GCA_052387115.1. GTDB lineage: Bacteria > Pseudomonadota > Gammaproteobacteria > JACCXJ01 > JACCXJ01 > JACCXJ01. The sequence goes on from JBQTJM010000180.1 coordinate 12,011, forward strand.
GCGGCTCGCCCGTGCGCTCACGACCTTGGGTGCCGAGGCGCAGGTCCTCGAGGAGTTCAGCGATCGGCGTTGGCGCGGGCTGATGGCGTCAGGGGGCATCGGTCGCGCCCGGGCGCGCTTCGGGTCCATGCTGGTCTTTCCCGTTCGTGCCCTCGCCCATGGGTTCGTTCGCCGTCCCAGCGTGTTGGTGGCGACCACCAATCCCTTCCATCTGCCGCTCGTCTTGATCGCCACGCGGCCCCTGCACCGGGTGCCCGTGGTAGCGCTGGTCTACGATGTCTACCCCGATGCACTGGAGGTTTCCGGCGTGGCGACTCCTGCCGGCCTCCTTGCACGCGCCGCGGCGGGCGCGAATCGCTTCTGGCTTTCGCGCGCCGAGGCGGTGGTTTTCATCGGTCCGGAGATGGCGGAGCACGTTCGCGGGCGTTACGGCAGCCCGCCCTGCTCGGAGGTGATCGAGACCGGGGCCAGCCTCTCGGAGCTCGACACGGTGCGCGCCCATGTCGCCGATGCCGACAGCGAGTTGGAGCGTTGGTGCCGGGGCAAGGTCGTGGTGAGCTACGTCGGCAACATGGGGCAGATGCATGACTGGGAGACGGTGTGCCGGGCCGTGCCCCGGGTGCTCGCGGATCCCGCCCTCACGCGCCTCTGCTTCGTGGTGGCGGCGTCCGGCGCGGGGGCAGAAACCCTGGCCAGGCGGTGGTCCGGTCTGGCACCGGATCGGGTCCGCTTCGAGCCTCCGCTGCCCGATCCGGCGTGGGCGCGATTGCTGTCGTCCTCCAGCATCGCGCTGGTGACCCTGAAGGAAGCGGCAAGCAAGACCTCGATTCCGTCCAAGACCTTCAGCGCCATGGCGGCCAGCAACGCGGTGGTCGCGGTGGCACCGGCGGGGTCGGACCTCGCCGCGTTGGTCGCGAGGGAGGACTGCGGCGCGGTGGTGTCTCCGGGGGATGTGGATGGCCTGGTGCACGCACTCGGGCATCTCTGCCTGCATCCGGAGGCGCTCTGCCTGGCGCGGGACAGGGGCCGGCAGGCCGTCGCGGCGCGTTATGACGTCGCTGTCCTCGCCGGCCGATGGCTCGCGGTCCTCACGGCGGCAGCCGTAAAGCCGCGAGGTCGCCGTCTCCCCTTTTTTTTATCTATAAATTTCTCGGCGATCGTCAAGCGGGTACTGGATGTGGGCGTCGCTGCGGCGGGGCTGGTTATATTAGCGCCGCTCCTCGGGGTGGTGGCGGCGGCCATCCGGGTGACGATGGGCTCGCCGGTATGCTTCCGGCAGGAACGGCCGGGCCGCGGCGGCAGGCCCTTCCGGATCGTGAAGTTCCGGACGATGCGGGACACAGAGCCGGGTGAGGATCCGCTGACGAGCGACTCGATGCGTTTGAGCACCCTCGGGGGCTGGCTGCGCAGGACCAGCCTCGACGAATTGCCCACGCTCTGGAACGTCCTCTCTGGCGATATGAGCCTGGTCGGGCCGCGACCGCTGCTGATGCGGTACCTCGACCGCTACTCCGCCGAGCAGGCCCGACGCCACGAGGTCAAGCCCGGCCTGACGGGATGGGCTCAGGTGAACGGTCGAAACGCGATCTCGTGGGAGGAGAAGTTCGAGCACGACGTCTGGTACGTGAACCACCAGAGCCTGTCGCTGGACCTGCGGATCCTGGCTCGGACGGTGCTCAAGGTCCTGAAGCGGGAAGGGATCAGCGCGGAGGACCATGCGACGATGCCGGAGTTCATGGGCGCCGAGGCGAAGACCCCATGAGGGACGCCATGAGGGATGTGTATGTCTACGGGGCCGGAGGGCACGGAAAGGTGGTCGCGGACCTCTTGCTCGCGGCCGGCTTCAATCGGGCAGCGCCTCCTACAATCCGAGCGTTTAAGCTGCGACGACCACCTCGTTCATGCGCGCTTCCAGGTCCAAGACATGCTTAGACCGGGAACATAGACGCTTGGCTGGGTTACCGTGGTAGATGCCCCATGGCTTCAGTGATTTCCTAACGAGGGTCATGGCGCAAACTGCCGCTCCATCGCCGATGATGACACCGGGGAGAATGGAGCTATTGACACCAACAGGCACGTGGCGGCCGATCTTGACCGGCTTTACAATAGGATTGACACAGTAGGCTGGTACGTTGGAGTTGATCATGAACTCGCCGTCAAAGTCGTCGCTGGCGGTCAGAACTTTGACCCCGTGAGATAGGCCGGAAAAATCACCAATATCCAACCCCCCTCGGCCGCCAAGCAGGCAGCAGGTGTGAATGTGAACATAGGCGCCAAGCCGGATTGATCCTTGTCCAGCAATAAGCGTAGTAAAGCCATCAATTCGAACCTGATCATCAAGCTCGATATTCTCTGGCCCGATGATGATACAGTTTGTCGCGATCTGTACGTTGTGGCCTACGCTCTTGAACCCGAAGGTTCTCAGCTCTTCCGACTTATAGTAGCCTGGATCAAATGGGTTTTGCATTCCGGAATCTTCTGTCTTTCCGGGCCCCTAGTCAAGCCGGCTCTCGCGAGAGCCTGGTCCTCGGCCATCCGGTCCACGGGCCGTGGGCCCGGCTTGCGAGCCGAGCGGCCCATGGCCCGATGGGGATCGTCCTCGGCATCGGCGACAACGAAGTGCGGGCGCGGATCGCGAGCGCCATGGCAGGGATCGGCGTCGAAGTGCTCACGCTCGTCCATCCGCGGGCGACCGTGGCGCCGTCGGCGGCGCTGGGACGGGGCACCGTGATCATGGCCGGCGCGGTGGTCAACCCCGATGCCCGGATAGGCGAGGGCGCGATCATCAACACCGGGGCCGTCGTCGAGCATGACGTCGTCGCGCCATCACCTCGGATGGGAGCGCAGGCAGTGGCGTGATCCTCGACTATGTCGGCCTAGACGCGCTGCGTCGCAACCATCCCGCCTGGCGCCTGTTGCTGGCGGATTCGGTGCCGCTCGTCGCGAGCTTCCTGCATCGGGTGTTCGTGGTCCCCAACGTACGCGTGATAGCACGGGTCGATCTGGTGGAGAAGCTGGAGGACGAGTTGTTCGCCGTACGCCAGGCGTTGGGCCCGGAGGCCTTTCCGCGCGCGGCGGCGCATTACCTGGACGACTGGGCGGGTGACGACAAGGGCTGGTTGCGCAAGTTCTATCCGCCGGGCTCGGACGACCCGCATTTCGACCTGACACCCGCCACCGAAAAGGCGCTGACGTGGCTGGCGAGCCTGACGCAGCGGACCTTCGTCGGCACCGAGTCGCGGCTCATGACCGTGTTCGAGCTCTTGCGCCAGATGGTCGAAGGTTCCGAGACGGATCCGGAGACCCGCATCCGCGAGCTCGAAAAACGCCGTGCGGAGATCGATAGGGAGATCGGCCGCATCCGCGCCGGCGACCTCCCCTTGCTGGACGATACCGGGCTCAAGGACCGCTTCCAGCAACTGGCGACCACGGCGCGCGAGCTCTTGGGCGACTTTCGCGAGGTGGAGCACAACTTTCGCCTGCTCGATCGTCGCGTGCGCGAGCGTATCGCCTTGTGGGAGGGCGCCAAGGGCGCGTTGCTGGATGAGATCCTCGGTGAGCGCGACGCGATCGGTGATTCGGATCAGGGCCGAAGCTTCCGGGCGTTCTGGGATTTCCTGATGTCGTCGCAGCGCCAGGAAGAGCTGTCCGATCTGCTCGATCGGGTGTTCGGCCTGCCCGCCGTTCAGGCGCTCGAACCGGATGGACGCATGCGCCGGGTGCATTACGACTGGCTCACCGCCGGTGAGCACACACAACGGACGGTGGCGCTCCTGTCGCAGCAACTGCGCCGCTTCCTCGACGATCAGGCGTGGTTGGAGAACCGCCGCATCATGGAGATCCTGCATGGCATCGAGGGCCATGCGCTGGCCTTGCGCGCGTCGCCACCGGGCGGCGATTTCATGGAGATCGACGACACGGCGCCGAGCGTGGAGCTTCCCATGGAGCGGCCGCTTTACACGCCGCCCCTGAAGCCCTCTATAACCGCGGGGACCGTTGAGATGGGAGAAGAAGACCTCGACACCGACGCGCTTTTTTCCCAGGTGGTAATCGACAAGGCGCAACTCGCGAGCCGCGTGCGGCAGATGCTGCAGACCCGCTCGCAGATCACCCTCTGTGAGCTCGTCGAAGCGCATCCGCTGGACCACGGTCTGGCGGAGATCGTGGCATATCTGACACTCGCCAGCGAAGACAAGAAGGTTGTTTTCGACGAGGCGATCCGGGAACGACTCTCCTGGCAGGACGCGGAGGATCGCTGGAGAGCGGCGGAGCTGCCGCGGGTCATATTCGTAAGGTGACGCATGGAACAGGCGCCCGCGCTGTCCGCCGTCGTGATCGGTTTGATGAAGGGCGTGCTCTATCAAGAGAGCGATGCGGGGTCCTGGCAGGCGCTCTTGCAATTGCAAGCGCGGGTGCGGGATTACGTTGCCGTGCTGGGCCTCGATGTGATCCTCGACGAAGCCGAGGGCTACGCGTTCCTGCGTTCACGGAGCCTGGAAACGGGCGAAGCCGAAACGCCGCGCCTCGTGGCCCGGCGCCCGCTGTCATTTCCGGTCAGTCTGTTGTTGGCCCTGCTGCGCAAGAAGTTGGCGGAGTTCGATGCCGCCGGCGGCGATACGCGCCTCATCCTGTCGCGCGACGAGGTGGTCGAGCTGATCCGGGTGTTTCTACCCGAGGGCAGCAACGAGGCGCGCCTGATCGAACAGATCGATACCCACCTCAACAAGATCGCCGATCTGGGGTTCATCCGGCGCTTGCGACCCCAGGATCAGATGATCGAGGTGCGGCGCATCCTAAAGGCCTTCGTGGCTGCGCAATGGCTGGCCGAGCTCGACGCGCGGCTTACGGTCTACCGGGCGCATGTGACGATCGCCCCGCCGGAGCCTTGATGGGCGACGAGCTCGCCAACCTCAGCCTGGACTTCGTCTCCGACGAAACCCTGGCCGGTTTCCGCCTGGAGCGGCTGGAGGTCTACAACTGGGGTACTTTCGACAAGCGAGTGTGGACGCTCCTTCTCGGAGGGCACAACGGGCTGCTCACCGGCGACATCGGGTCGGGCAAATCGACGCTCGTGGATGCCGTCACCACGCTCTTGGTGCCCGCGCACCGAGTCGCGTACAACAAGGCCGCCGGGGCCGACAGCAGGGAGCGGACGCTGCGCTCCTATGTGCTCGGGCACTACAAGTCGGAGCGCGGCGAATCCAGTGTAGCGGCCCGGCCGGTGGCCTTGCGCGACCACACGAGCTATGCGGTGATCCTCGGGATGTTCCGCAACCTCGGCTTCGACCAGACGGTGACGCTCGCCCAGGTATTCTGGATGAAGGATGCGCAAGGTCAGCCGGCGCGCTTTTTCGTGGCCGCCGAACGCGACCTGTCGATCACCGGCGCATTCACGGATTTTGGCGACGACATCACCAAGTTGAGAAAGCGCCTGCGCGCCCAGGGCGTGGACGTCTTCGACAGCTTTCCGCCCTATGGCGCGCAGTTCCGCCGCCGTTTCGGCATCGACAACGATCAGGCCCTGGAACTGTTCCATCAGACCGTGTCGATGAAGTCGGTCGGCAACCTGACCGATTTCGTGCGCGAGCATATGCTCGAACCCTTCGATGTGGAGTCGCGTATCCAGGCCCTGATCCAGCATTTCGACGACCTCAACCGCGCCCATGAGGCCGTGCTCAAGGCCAAGGCCCAGGTGGAGCGCCTCAGGCCTCTGGTGAACGATTGCGCCCGGCACGCCGAGGCGTGTGCCGAAGTGGATGATCTTCGTGCCTGTCGCGATGCGCTCAAGACCTATTTCGCTGGGCTCAAGTCCGATCTCCTGAAAAAGCGCCTGGCCGTCCTCGCCGAGGAGCACGAACGCCTCGGGACACGGATCGAGACACTCGAAGAGCAAAAGCGCGGACAGCAGACCGAGGAACGCGAGCTGCGCCGGGCGATCGCCGAGAACGGAGGCGACCGCATCGAACGCATCGCCGACGAGATCAGGCGCACCGAGGAAGAGAAAGGCCGGCGGTTCACGAAGGCGGAACGCTACGCCGAGCTGGCCGTCGACTTGGGTCTTCCGTTAGTAGAGAACGCCGAGGACTTTTTCGCCAATCGCCGGAGCTGCGAACGCCTCACCGAGGAGGGATCGGAGCGTGAGGCACGGGTCCAGAACGAGTTGAACGAGCGCCAGGTGGAGTTCGCGGCGTTGCGCAAGGAGCATGGCGAGCTCGGTGCCGAGCTGACGAGCCTGCGGGCTCGGCGCAGCAACATAGAAGAGGCCCAGATCGCCACCCGGACAGCGATGTGTCGAGCACTGGAGTTGCCGGAAGAGGATATGCCGTTCGCCGGCGAGCTCCTGCAGGTGCGCGATGAGGACAAGGGCTGGGAAGGCGCTGCAGAACGGCTGTTGCGCAACTTCGGTCTCTCGCTATTGGTGCCGGATCGGCATTACGTGAACGTCGCCGAGTGGGTGGATCGCACCCACCTCCGTGGCCGGCTGGTCTATTTCCGGATACGCCAAGCCGCGGTCCGGTCGGTGATCTCGCTGCATCCCGAATCGCTGGTGAGAAAGCTCGCCATCAAGCCCGATACATCCTTCTACGAATGGCTGGAACAGGAGCTCGCGCGTCGTTTCGATCTGGCCTGCTGCGAATCGCTCGTAGAGTTCCGGCGCGAAAACAAGGCGATCACACGCGCCGGGCAGACCAAGGCGCCGGGTGAGCGGCACGAGAAAGACGACCGTCATCGCCTGGAGGACCGCAGCCGCTACGTGCTCGGCTGGAGCAACGAGGCCAAGATCGAGGCGCTGTCGCGCAAGACGCACGCCCTCGAAGAACGAATGGGGGTGCTCGGAGAGCGGATCGCAGCGCTGCAGGCGGAGCAGCGTGACATAAAGACCCGCTTCGAGTGGCTCAGCAAGCTCGGGGAGTACCGTGATTTCCGCGACATCGACTGGCGGCCGCTGGCCGCGGAGATCGCTCGCCTCGAAGAGGAGAAGCGCATCCTCGAAGCGGCGTCCGATCTGTTGAAGGCCCTCAATGCCCAACTGGCACAATCGGAGGCCGCGTTGGCCGAGACCGAACGCGCGCTTGACGCGCGCAAGGCGGATCTGGCCAGGATCGAGGAGCGACAGACGACCGCCCGGGGCTTGCTGTCCGAGGCGGAAACACTGCTCGACGCGGGGCAGGCCGCCGCCCATGACCGGCACCTGGCGCGCATCGACGCGATGCGGGCCGAGGCCCTGGGCGAACACACGCTGACCATCGAATCCTGCGACAACCGCGAGCGGGACGTTCGCGAGTGGCTCACGGGCCGCATCGATGGCGAAGATAAGAAGATCGCTCGGTTGCGCGACAGGATCATCGATGCCATGCGCGGTTATTGCGAGGCCTATCCGCTCGATACGCAGGAAGTCGACGTCGGCATCGAGGCCGACGATGAGTTCAAGCGTATGCTGGATCGGCTCGACGCCGATGACCTCCCACGCTTCGAGGCGCGCTTCAAGGACCTCCTCAAGGAAAACACCATCAACGAGCTGGCCAATTTCCAGTCCCAGTTGGCGCGCGAGCGCGAGACCATCCGGGAACGGATCGCGCGCATCAACCAGTCGCTGACCCAGATCGACTACAACCCCGGTCGCTATATCGTGCTCGAAGCGCAGATCGCGACCGATGCCGATATCCGCGACTTCCAGACCGATCTGCGCGCCTGTACCGAGGGAGCGTTGACCGGTTCCGAGGACGAGCAGTATTCGGAAGCGAAGTTCCTGCAAGTCAAACGCATCATCGAGCGCCTCCGTGGTCGCGAGGGACAGGCCGAGCTCGATCGGCGTTGGACCAGGAAGGTGACGGACGTGCGCAACTGGTTTGTATTCTCCGCCTCGGAGCGCTGGCGGGAGGACGGCAGCGAGCACGAGCATTATGCCGATTCGGCCGGTAAGTCCGGCGGGCAGAAGGAGAAGCTGGCCTATACCATCCTGGCCGCCAGCCTCGCCTATCAGTTCGGCCTGGAGTGGGGCGCCCTGCGTTCGCGCACCTTCCGCTTCGTCGTCATCGACGAGGCCTTCGGTCGCGGCTCGGACGAGTCGGCGCGCTTCGCGCTCGAGCTGTTCAAAAAGCTCAATTTGCAACTGCTGATCGTCACACCGCTGCAGAAGATCCACATCATCGAGCCCTATGTCTCCAGTGTCGGTTTCGTGCACAACGAAGAAGGTCGTGCCTCGCGGCTCAGGAACCTCTCGATTCAAGAGTACCAGAGGGAAAAGGAGGCGCATCGCGCATGACGGCCTGGACCACGCCCGAGGAGATCCGCGGCCACGTGCTGCGGGTCTGGGATCGGGGACGATTGCTCGGGGGTTTGGTAAAGAGGGAAGTGTTGTTCCCGTTGCGCATCCCGTTCAAGGCGCCGAGCTCGATAGAACTGCGAGACAGCTTCGCGGAGGTCCAGCGCTGGTCGGCGATGTTGCGAGCGGCCGCGAAGGACGCAGGCCGCCCGGGTTTCCGTTTGGAGATGCGCAACGTCGATCACCGTGTCATCGGTAACAACGACGTACCGGTCGGGGTCTGGATCGATTCGCTGGACGATGCCCTGGCGTTGATCGGCAAGCGCCGTGAGACGGCCCACTTTCAGGATCTCTTGGCCGGCGCGGAACGGGTGTGCCCGGTGCTGGGGCCGTGGCTCGCCAAGCGGCCGCTGCGCGCGCTCCAATATGCCGGACAATGGTCGCGGCTCCTCGATGTCGTGCAGTGGTTGCAGGCCCATCCGCGACCGGGCATCTACCTGCGCCAGGTCGATATCCCGGGCATTCACAGCAAGTTCATCGAGCAGCACAAAGGTGTGCTCGCGGAGTTACTGGACCTGGCGCTGCCGGCGGACGCCATCGATCGCGGCGCCAGCGGGACCGGCGGTTTCGAACGCCGCTATGGCTTTCGCGCGAAACCCATGACGATACGCTTGCGGTGGCTCGACCCTGCCAAGGCGGTGTCACCGGGCTTGACGGACATCAGCTTGATCCAGAACGAGTTCGCTTGGCTCGACCCCGACGTGCAACGGGTGTTCATCACGGAGAACGAAATCAACTTCCTGGCCTTTCCGGATGTCGCCGACAGCCTGGTGATCTTCGGTGCCGGCTACGGTTTCGACGCGCTCGAACAGGCGCGCTGGTTACGGGACAAGATCCTGCGCTACTGGGGCGACATCGATACCCACGGCTTCGCCATCCTCGATCAGTTACGCGCACGTTTTCCCGATGCGGGCTCATTCCTGATGGATCGGGACACCCTGCAGGCGCACCGGGACCATTGGACAGAAGAGAAGATGCCGACCGGGCGCGACCTCCGCCGGCTCACGGCTGGTGAATGGACGCTCTACGACGACATCAGGTCGGATCGGCTGGGTCACGCCGTGCGGCTCGAACAAGAGCGGATCGGGTTCCGATGGCTGCAAGACGTCCTGAAAGTGTCTTGACCCGTCTCTGCTGCCCGACTACGCGCGCCGCGCCGGTGTACAAACGGCAACACACTCGGTTATCGTTCACCGGCATGACGGCTATCAGGTGCTTGAGTGCCGGCGGCCGGTCGTCGATAAACACATCGTGAAGCCCATGTTCACCCGCCATTACGCCCACTGGCCGCCGGCCCGGCCGAGGTCGCTGTTGCTGCCGACGACGAGCGTCTACGCCAACCTCGAGGCCTCGGCCGGGCGCGACCCCGGGCACTGCGCGCTCGACTACTACGGCGACCGCATCTCCTACGCCGAGCTGCGGCGCCAGGTGGATGCCCTGGCCGGGTTCCTCCAAGGGAGTTCGGGTATAGAACGCGGCGATCGCGTCCTGCTCTACACGCAAAACAGCCCGCAGTACGTGATCGGCTATTACGCCATCCTGCGCGCCGATGCCGTGGTCGTGCCGGTCAACCCCATGAACCGCACCGAGGAGATCCGCCATTACCTCGAGGATGCCGGCGCGCGGGTCATGATCGCGACCCAAGATCTTTGGGCAGAGATCGCGCCGCTTCTGGGAACGACTGGGCTCGCGCATGTCGTCCTGGGGGCGTATTCAGATTATCTCTCGGCCGATCACCTTTCGGCCGACCATGGCCCGGGCCCGAGCGGATTGCCGGTGCCGGAATTCGTGCGGGCACCCCGGCAAGCGATCTCCGCGCCGGGGGTGACCGCGTTCGCGGAGGCGGTCTCCGCCGGGCTCGTGCCGCGGGAGCACCTCGCCCGAGACCATGACCTCGCCGTCATGCCCTATACCTCCGGCACCACCGGCAGGGCCAAGGGCTGCATGCACACCCACCTGTCCGTGCAGGCCACGACGAGCGCGATCGGGGAGTGGCGCGGGGATGCGCGCCAAAGCGTCGTGCTCGCCGTCTTGCCCCTGTTCCACGTGACCGGCATGCAGTCGGGCATGAACACCCCCTTGCAACTCGGCAGCACCATCGTGCTCATGACGCGCTGGGACCGCGATTGCGCCGCGCGCCAGGTCGAGCGCACGCGCGTCACGACGCTCACCGCGATCACGACCATGATGGTGGATTTCCTGGCCAATCCCGACCTCGACCGTTACGACCTCTCCTCGCTCTCGTGGGTGGGCGGCGGCGGCGCGGCCATGCCCGAGGCGGTGGCGCGTCTTTTGGAGGCCAGGATCGGCCTGCCCTACATCGAAGGCTATGGGCTCTCGGAGACCATGGCGCCCACGCATTTCAACCCGACCCAAAGGCCCAAGAGACAGTGCGCCGGGATCCCGATGTTCGATGTCGATGCACGGATCCTGGACCCCGAGACCTGCGGCGAGCGCGGCCCGATGGAGATCGGAGAGATCGTCCTGCACGGCCCGCAGATCTTCCAGGGATACTGGAACAACCCCGCGGCCACGGAAGAGGCCTTCCTCCAGCACGACGGCAAGCGCTTCTTCCGCACCGGCGATCTCGGCTACTACGATGAGGACGGGTATTTTTTCATCACCGATCGCTTGAAGCGCATGATCAACGCCGCCGGTTTCAAGGTCTGGCCCGCGGAGGTCGAGGCCCTGCTCTACGCACATCCCGACATCCAGGAGGCGTGCGTGATCGCCTCTCGCGACCCCTATCGGGGCGAGACCGTCAAGGCCGTGATCGTCCCGAGGCCCGAGGCATCCGGGCATCTGCGAGGCGAGAACATCACCACCTGGGCACGCGGGCGCATGGCGGCCTACAAGGTGCCGCGTATCGTCGAGTTCGTAGCGGAGCTGCCGAAGACCGCGAGCGGCAAGATCCTCTGGCGCCAGCTTCAGGAAGACGAGAACCGCCGCACCGCGATGATTGTTTGAAAATGGCGCCTGAAAATGGGCATGCGCGTGAGGACACCGGCTGAGCGATCTCCTCTCCGGGCCGGGCCCCCGCAGGCGCCTCATCACCGCCATCCACCGCGACGTGGGCTTGCGAAACGGCATTGACTCCATTATCCTTTCATTAAAGAACGTGCAAGAGCGGCGGAGAAGAGCCATGTCTATGATTAGGAAATGAAAACGTCGCGTGTGATGCAAGTGGTCGGGAAAGCGCCCCTCAAGAAAGGACAGTCTGATTTGGCGTACTGGCAAACCCAGTCCTACGAGGCTCGTTTAGCCGCACTGGAAGAGATCCGTCGCGAGTATCATCGGTGGAAGTACGGTGCTGAGTCAAGATTTCAAAGAGTTTATAGGATCGTTAAACGATAACGGTGTGGAATACCTGATTATTGGAGGATACGCCGTCGCGTTTCATGGGTACCCACGATATACCAAAGACCTCGATATATGGATTCAAGTTTCTACAGACAACGCAACGCGCATGATTAAGGCGCTGGCAGACTTCGGCTTTGAATCGTTGGGATTGACTGAGAATGATTTCATGGAGCAGGATCAGGTAATTCAACTTGGCCATCCCCCGAACCGAATCGATGTAATTACAGGGGTAGATGGCGTGGAATTCAGCCAATGTTATCCATCGCGCTTGAAAATAGAAATCGACGGCGTTGAAGTATGCTTTATCGACCTCGATAATTTGAAGAGGAACAAGAAAGCGTCAGGGCGGCATCAAGACCTGGCTGATCTGGAAAACCTGACGCACTGAGGCAGTAGAGCCTTCCATGACGATCGCCATCGTGGACCTGGCAACGATTGAACAGGGTCGGATCAAACAAGACCGAAACTGTCGCACCGCGATGATTGGTTGATCACGAGACGGGGCCGATCCGGGCCCCACGCTTCACAACCACACCCGCACCAGCGCGCCACCCAGCGCCCCGCGCCCGAGCTCCAGCCGGCCACCGTAGACGCCCTCGACGATCTCGCGCACCACGGCCAGCCCGATGCCGTGCCCGCCGACCTTCGGATCGGCACGCACCCCGCGCGTGCCGATCGCCGGCTGTGCAGCCTCCGGAACCCCGGGACCGTCGTCCTCGACCTCGATCACCAAGCCCGTGCCGGCGCCCTCGGGCCGGGCGCGCAGCGCCACCTCCCGCCGCGCCCACTTGCAGGCGTTGTCGAGCAGGTTGCCCAGAACCTCGACGAGGTCCCCCTCGTCGCCTTGAAACCGGAGCCCTTGTGTCACTTGCAGATCGAAACACACGCCTTTGTCCGCGTGGACCTTGGCCAGCGTCCTCTGGAGCTTACGCACCGTCGGTTCCACCTCGATAGGCCGAGCGAGCACCGTACGGCCCGAGGCCGCGGCGCGCTGCAGTTGGTATTCGACGGTTCTGTTCAGGCCCTCCACCTCTGCACGCAACAGCGCTTGCAGCGGCGCGGGCGTGTCCTTATCGTCGAGGGCGCTGCGGATCACCGCGAGCGGCGTCTTGAAGCTGTGGGCGAGGTCCGCCAGGGCGTGACGATAGCGTTCGAGGTGGGCGCCGCGATTGCGCAACAGCGCGTTCAGGCGCTCGGTCAGGAGACGCAGCTCACTCGGATAGCTGGAGCGCAACTCGGACTGCCGGCCGGCCTCGATCTCCGCCACCTCGAGGGCCACCCGCCGCAAGGGTGCTAGCCCCCAGCGCCAGATCAGCCCCTGCACGGCCAGGAGCACCACCGCGGCCCCGACGAGCCATCCCCACAGGCTCTGCCTGAACCCGCGCACCAGCTCGTCGAAGGCGTCGCTCTGCTCCGCCACATAGAACGTGTAGCCATAGCTCTTCTTCGGGCTCGCTTCCCACAGGACGGCCAGTCCCACAGCAAAGTAGCGCGCGCCGTCTGCGCCCGTGAGGTCCTGGAACGCCGCGACCCCGGAGCGGTACACGGGCTCGAAGGGCAGACCGAGCCCCAGTATCGACGGCGAGCGCCACACCAGCGCGCCGCTCGCGGCGTTGACCTGGGCATAGAGGCCCGAGCCCGGTGTTCCGAAACGGGCCTCGGGTAGTCGATCCGGGACCACGAGGCGCTCGGCCGGGTCGAGATCGGCCGCGGCGAGCAGGGCGTAGACCTGAACCTTGAGCGCCGCGCGTACCTGGGCCAGGGCGCTGTCGCGGAAGGCACGGTCCAAGGTCAGTCCGGTGAGCCCGAGAAAGGCCGTGAGCACCACGCTCGCGGCGATCAGGAGCCGCGCGTTGAGCGACAGCCCCACGCGAACCGTCAAACTGATGGGAGTCAAACCGATGGGCCGGGCGACTTGAGGAGGCGGAACCGGTAGCCGCGGCCCCGCAGGGTCTCGATGGGGTTCTGCAGGCGCTCGGGGTCGAGCTTGCGCCTGATACGCGCCAGCATGACCTCCAGCACGTTGCTGTCGTGGTCCTGGTCCTCGTGGTAGAGGTGTTCGGCTAGATCGGTCTTCGAGATGACCTCACCCGCGTGCAACATCAGATATTCGAGGATCCGGTATTCGAAGGCCGTCAGCTCGACCGCGGCACCCGCAACTAGGACGCACTCGGCCCGGGTGTCGAGGGCGATCGATCCGAAGGTGAGCACCGGGTTCGCGAACCCCGCCGCGCGCCGCACGAGCGCCCGCAGGCGCGCCAGCAATTCCTCCATCTCGAAGGGCTTGACGAGATAATCATCCGCGCCCGCCCCGAGACCCTCGACCTTGTCCTGCCAGCGCCCGCGCGCGGTCAGGATCAAGACCGGGAAGCAGAGCCCGGCCTCCCGCCACCGCCGAATCACCTCGATACCCGGCAGCTTGGGCAGCCCCAGGTCCACGATGGCCAGATCCACGGGGTAATCGCGGCCGATGAACGCCCCTTCTTCTCCGTCCGCCGCGAGGTCCACCACATAGCCTTCGCCGCGCAAGCGTTCCGCGAGCTGCTCGCGCAGCGGGGCCTCGTCCTCTACGACCAGGGCGCGCATGCTTGCCCGCGTGGCACGCGCCCCTCAGGGCCGGACCGCGCCGGTGCGGGGGTCCACCTTCAAGACGCGGACGCGCCCGTCGCGGGACAGGATCTTGACGCGCTGGGAACCGCTGTCGGGTCTCACCCCGAGCACCCGGCCCCCCGTGGCCCGGCGCGCGATGGACGCGGCCCGGTCGCGGTCGGAGGGCGCTCCCTGTACGCCCGGCGGATCGTTCTGACGCCGGCCCTGGGTGTGTGCGCACAAGGGCACGACCAGGAGGCAGGCCAGTGCCAGGCGGGCAAGAGACTGGATCAGATGCAGGTTCACCGTCCTTCTTGAGACCGCGATTGCGCTCGGCTTATCCCAGCGATCACGAACCGCCACAGCGCTCCGAGTTTGTGAAAAAATCGTCGCGACCGAAGGGAGGTCGCAACGCGAGAGCCCGAGCGCAGTAGGTTTTTTCCCGAGCTATTCCACGCGCGGTCACAATCCCTCTTTTTTGATCCCCTCACCCTAGCCACACTCCCGGAGGGAGAGGGAGAAAAGGCAGTGCCTCTCTCGGAGGGAGAGGGGATCCAAGGAGGCGATTTATGACCGTGGCAAGTATATCAGCCCCAGTATATCAACCTGGGGGCTCGGGTCCGGTGAACACGCGGTCGTGCTGCAGCGCCGGGATCATGCGCCGCACCTCATCGACCTTCCCGGGGTCGATGTCGGCAACGATGAAGCCAGGCGCGTCTCCGCCGTCGGCCAGGACCCGTCCCCAGGGATCCACGATCAAGGAATGGCCATAGGTGGCCCGCCCGCTCCTGCGCACGCCGCACTGGCCGGGTGCGAACACATAGCTGCCGGTCTCGACGGCGCGGGCGCGCACCAAGAGGTGCCAGTGGGCCTGGCCGGTGGTGCGGGTGAAGGCCGCGGGGATCGCCAGATAGCGCGCGCCGGCCTGGGCCAGGGCCCGGTAGAGATACGGGAAGCGCAGGTCATAGCAGACCGAGAGCCCGAGCACGCCCCACGGCGTCCCGGCGGTGACCGCTCGGTCCCCGGCCTCCACGGTGGCCGTCTCACGGTAGCTCTCACCGGCCCTGAGGTTGACATCGAAGAGGTGGATCTTGTCGTACACGGCCGTGATGTGCCCGTCGGAATCGATTAAGTAAGAACGGTTGTTGAGCTTGCCGCTCTCGACCTTGATGGATAGCGATCCGAGGAGGATCCAGGCGCGCAGCTCGCGCGCGAGGGTGCGAAATCGCGGGATCGCCGGGTGGCTCTCCTCGGGCCGGGCCTCCGCGAGAAGCATGGCGTCGTTGACCTGAATGAGGGAAAAGTTCTCCGGCAGGCAGATGAGCTCGGCCCCGGCGGCGCGTGCGGCGCGGACCAGGGCTTCGGTCTCGGCGAGGTTGTGTGTCAGATCGTCGTCCGCGCAGTTCTGGATGCAGGCGACTTTGAATGCGGCGCTCATGGAAGGCGGCTCTCGATCGGGGCGTATGCCCGCGGAAGCATGGAACCTGCCAGGCGCTCCCGCAATGCGAGCCTCAGAGCAGACGCTCGCTCGCTACCACGATACCGTCCCGATCGGCATAGAGGTGATCCCCGGGCACAAAGGTGACGCCGGAGAAGGTCACCGGGAGGTCGCGGTCGCCAGCCCCTTTCTTGGCGCTCTTGCGGGGATGGGTGCCCAGCGCCTTGACTCCGATGGCGACACAAGCGATCGCTTCGGAGTCACGGATACAGCCATACACGAGGAGCCCTGCCCAGCCATTCCGGTGTGCCTGGCCGGCCAGGACATCGCCTACCAGCGCACAGCAGAGCGATCCACCGCCATCGACGACCAGGACCCGCCCCTCGCCGGGCTTTTCGAGAGCCGCCCGCACCAGGCTGTTGTCCTCGTGCACCTTGACGGTGGCGATCGGTCCCGAAAAACATGAGAGCCCGCCGTAATCGCGAAACCCGGGTGCGACAACCCGGACCCCGGCCTCGTGGCGGTCGCAGAGATCGGCCGTGGTGAAGCTCACGCACCGCCCTCCGGCAATACGTCCATGGAATTGGATCTCATCCGCAAAGCCGTCACGGTGCGGACGAGATCGGCCGGCCGCGAGCATTGGGCCTTGGGGATCGCCCGGCGCGGAGCGGGACAGTCGCACGGTGGTGGGGGCGCGTTGCTCACGGCGTGATCGTCCCGCTCGCATTGTCCCGTTCGGACCCGGGGGTTGCGGTGGTGCCGAAGTATGGTCGAGGGGCGCGAACGGGTCAATGAGGGCTTGCGTCCGATCGAGAACAGCACGCCGGAACCGCATGGAAGCTATGCGGTGCGGAAGGCCCGTCGCAAAGGGCGTGCGCCTCACACATCCCGGCGAGGATTGATCACGCAATCGCTCGGCTTCCCGACGAACGGTAAGCACAGCATTGCCGAGAAACGAGCCACCTCGGCGGGTTCGCGCAAGCCCCGGATCTCGGGCCGATGAAGGGCCCGAAACCTTCCAGTTCGAGGTGTTTGACAGCTCACGAAGCCCAGCAGTACTATGCCTCTTGGGTGAAAAGGGGCGTTTAAAATCCCGATCCTGGTTACTGTCTGATACGCAGGGGGTCAAGCAATGGCCGTTACCGATCATGTCGATCTGCCGACGTTCATCGAGGGGGTGAAGAAACGCAATCCGGGACAAGCTGAATTTGTTCAGGCGGTGCAGGAAGTCGCCGAGGATATTTTCGACTTCATCGCCGACAAGGAACCATATCACCATTACCAAATCCTTCGGCGAATCGCCGAGCCGGACCGGGTGATCTCCTTCCGCGTCTGCTGGGAGGACGATAACAGCAATATCCGCGTCCAGCGCGGATGGCGCGTTCAGAACAACAATGCGATCGGGCCCTATAAGGGCGGCATCCGTTTCCATCCTACGGTGACGGAGAGCGTTCTCAAGTTCCTCGCCTTCGAGCAGACCTTCAAGAATGCTTTGACCGGCCTTCCAATGGGGGGCGGCAAGGGCGGGGCAAATTTCAATCCCAAGGGCAAGAGCGACCATGAAGTGATGCGCTTCTGCCAGAGCTTCATGACCGAGCTCTATCGCCATGTCGGCGCGGACGTCGACGTGCCGGCGGGCGATATCGGCGTCGGCGCGCGCGAGATCGGCTATATGTTCGGCCAGTACAAGCGAATCACCAACCAGTTCACCGGCGTGCTCACCGGCAAGGGCATCGAATATGGCGGCTCTCTGATCCGGCCCGAGGCGACCGGCTATGGCGCGGTCTATTTTCTCCACAATATGCTCAAGACCAAGGGCC